>CBIHOX010000045.1:0-37869 GCA_966211685.1 uncultured Pseudoduganella sp. | reverse complement strand
TGGCGCGCGGCATGCACATCGACGACTTCGCGCCCAACCTGTCGTTCTTCTTCTCCAACGGCATGGACCCGGAATACACAGTGCTGGGCCGCGTGGCGCGCCGCATCTGGGCCGTGGCGATGCGCGACAAGTACGGCGCCAACGACCGTTCGCAAAAGCTCAAGTACCACGTGCAGACGTCGGGCCGTTCGCTGCACGCGCAGGAAATCGACTTCAACGACATCCGCACCACCTTGCAGGCGCTGATCGCGATCTACGACAACTGCAATTCGCTGCACACCAACGCCTACGATGAAGCCATCACCACGCCGACCGACGAATCGGTGCGGCGCGCGCTGGCGATCCAGCTGATCATCAACCGCGAATGGGGCCTGGCGAAGAATGAAAACCCGAACCAGGGTTCGTTCATCATCGACGAGCTGACCGACCTGGTGGAAGAAGCCGTGCTGCAGGAATTCGAGCGCATCGCCGAACGCGGCGGCGTGCTGGGCGCGATGGAAACCGGCTACCAGCGCGGCAAGATCCAGGAAGAGTCGCTGCTGTACGAACACCAGAAGCACGACGGCACCCTGCCGATCATCGGCGTGAACACGTTCCGCAATCCAAAAGCGTCCGACGTGCCGGCGCCGATCGAACTGGCGCGTTCGACCGACGATGAAAAGCAATCGCAGTTGAAGCGCCTGGCCGACTTCCACGCGCGCAACGCCGACAAGGCCCCGGCCGCGCTGGCGGCATTGCAGAAAGCCGCCATCGACAATGAAAACGTGTTCGCCAAGCTGATGGACGCGGTGCGCGTCTGCTCGCTGGGACAAGTCACGGCGGCGCTGTTCGAGGTGGGCGGGCAGTACCGCCGTAATATGTAAGCGCTGGCTGCACCATGAAAAACGGCTTGCGGGGGCGACCCTGCAAGCCGTTTTTTTATTGAACTTATAGCTACCATAGCGGTCTAATGAAATGGAATCGCAAGACAGCTACAATGCAGGATAACCGGCCAATTCCGAGATTGAAATCTTCACAACATGAGTCACGCCCTCGTCAATCCAAGCTTGATGTCCTGGTCGCGCCGTCGTGCGGGCCTGACAGAAGCCGACGTTGCGCAAAGCCTTCCTGTGAAGGAGGAAAAGGTATTGGCGTGGGAAGCTGGAGAAAGCAGCCCTACCTTTCGACAAGCGCAACAATGGGCCTCGTTGGCACACATCCCCTTTGGCTACCTGTTTCTACAGGAGCCGCCCAAGGATCAATTACCATTACCGGATTTGCGCACGGTAAGCAGCACACCACCAGGCAAGCCCAGTGTTGACTTGCTGGATACCGTGCGTGACGTGCTGCGCAAGCAGGAATGGTACCTTGAGTATTTAAAAGGCGCAGAGTCGACGCCATTGCCTTTTGTTGGAAAATTCTCCGCCACGTCCCGTATTGCAGATGTAGTCGCAGATATCCGCTACACGATCGGGCATTCCGAAAGTGATACACGGGTGCAATCAGACGAATACCTGCGCCAGTTAATTGCCGGCGCAGATGACGCAGGGATTATGGTCATGCGCAGCGGTACGGTCGCCGGCAATACCCACCGCAAGCTGGACGTAGGGGAGTTCCGCGGCTTTGCCATCAGCGACAAATTTGCACCCGTGGTCTTTATCAATCTGGCCGATGCTCCCGCCGCACGCATATTTACCTTATTACATGAGCTGGCTCATATCTGGATCGGCAGTAGTGGCATCTCCAGCGTGGCACCAACCAACAGCCGGAAAGAGGAAATCTTCTGCAATGCAGTCGCAGGGGAATTTTTAGTGCCACAAGCAAAACTGACGCAGTTATGGCCCGTGGCAACCGATTTAACTCAAGTTCTTGCGAAGCTTTCTTCACACTTCTGTGTCAGCAAGCTGGTGATTGCACGAAGGGCATGCGACCTGGGTTTCATCTCGCGCGATGAATACAATACTTACTATGTCGACGAATTAAATGCTTACCGTGCCCACAAAGGCAGTGGTGGCAGTTACTACCGGACTGCAGCAGCAAGGAACAGCAAGCGCTTCAGCCAAGCAGTTTTGTCTGAAACGCTCAGCGGCAGATTGTTGCTGCGTGACGCAGGAAAACTGCTCGGCATGCAGCCAGCCAAGATCAAGACGTTTGCGGAAAAGGTGAACGAATGACTTACCTGCTGGACACGAACACGTTTGTGGAAGCCAAGAACCGCTACTACAACATGACGGTCTGTCCAGCATATTGGCAATGGATACGCGAGAAGTTTGCATCGCATGATGTCGCCAGTATTTCCATGGTTGGCGACGAGCTGAAAAAAGGCGATGACGAACTTGCCGGCTGGGCCAAGGACTATCCCGCGCTGTTTATCAGCATAGATGACGTATCTACTCAAACCTGCTTTGCCAAGGTTGCCAATTTGATCGTTTCCCAAAGCGCGCAGATGAAGTCCGGCGCTGTGGAAGACTTCCTGTCCGGTGCCGACCCCTGGCTAATAGCCAAGGCCATGGCGATGCATGGCACAGTGGTCACGCATGAAGCGTACAACCCCAACACCAAGCGGAAATTCCTGATCCCAAATGTCTGCGAACAGTTTGGTGTCAGTTGGATGAATACCTTCGATATGCTTTACAGGCTGGAGGCGCGGTTTGTTCTGGGTCCTTAAGGCGTACCAACCTTTTATCAGGCATTCAAAATCTTCAAGCAGCCGTAGGCGCGTGAAATGATGCTCGCCGATCCGTTTGGCAGCCGCATCCGGTTCCACGCATCATTGCAACGGTGACAAAGTTAGCCAGGCCGGCGGCAGCCAGCCCGGCTATCAGGCCATGGCGCTTACGCCGCTTCAGCCGTCTTCTCGTCAGCCGGCGCTTCCGACACCGTCGCTTCCGTCGTGAGGATCAGCGACGCGATCGACGCGGCGTTCTGCAGCGCGGTGCGGGTCACCTTGGTCGGGTCGATCACGCCGTTTTCCACCATGTCGACGTACTGGCCGGTGGCGGCGTTGTAGCCGAAGTTGCCCTTGCCTTCGACGACTTTCGCCACCACCACGGATGCTTCCTCGCCGGCGTTGGCGACGATCACGCGCAGCGGTTCTTCCAGCGCGCGCAGCACGATCTGCACGCCGGCCTGCTGGTCGGCGTTGGCGCCCTGCAGCTTGGCGATGGCGGCGCGGGCGCGCAGCAGCGCGACGCCGCCGCCGGGCACGATGCCCTCTTCCACCGCGGCGCGGGTGGCGTGCAGCGCGTCATCGACGCGGTCGCGCTTTTCCTTCATTTCCACTTCGGTCGCGGCGCCCACCTTGATGACGGCCACGCCGCCGGCCAGCTTGGCGACACGCTCCTGCAGTTTTTCCTTGTCGTAGTCGCTGGTAGCCTGCTCGATCTGGGCGCGGATGGTGGCCACGCGCGCATCGATGCGGGCCTGCTCGCCGGCGCCGTCGATGATGGTGGTGGCTTCCTTCTGCACTTCGATGCGCTTGGCGCTGCCCAGTTGTTCCAGCGTGGTTTTTTCCAGGGTCAATCCGGTTTCCTCGGAAATCACGGTGCCGCCGGTCAGGATCGCGATGTCTTCCAGCATGGCCTTGCGGCGGTCGCCGAAGCCCGGCGCCTTCACGGCCGCCACTTTCAGGATGCCGCGCACCGAGTTCACCACCAGGGTGGCCAGCGCTTCGCCTTCCACGTCTTCGGCCACGATGAACAGCGGCTTGCCCGCCTTGGCCGAGATTTCCAGCACCGGCAACAGTTCGCGGATGTTGCTGATCTTTTTGTCGTACAGCAGCACCAGCGGGTCTTCCAGGCGCGCCAGCTGCTTGTCCGGGTCATTGATGAAGTAAGGGCTCAGGTAGCCGCGGTCGAACTGCATGCCTTCCACCACGTCCAGCTCGTTTTCCAGCGACTTGCCGTCTTCCACCGTGATCACGCCTTCCTTGCCGACGCGCTCCATGGCCTGCGCAATGATGTCGCCGATGGCGCTGTCGGAGTTGGCGGAAATCGAGCCGACCTGGGCGATTTCCTTGTTGGTGGCGATCGGACGCGAGATCTTTTTCAATTCCTCGATGGCCGCCGCCACGGCCTGGTCGATGCCGCGTTTCAAGTCCATCGGGTTCATGCCAGCCGCCACATATTTCATGCCTTCCTGCACGATGGACTGGGCCAGCACGGTGGCCGTGGTGGTGCCGTCGCCGGCCACGTCGGCGGTCTTCGAGGCGACCTGCTTCACCACTTGCGCGCCCATGTTTTCCAGGCGGTCCTTCAATTCGATTTCCTTGGCCACCGAGACGCCATCCTTGGTGATGGTCGGTGCGCCGAAGCTGCGGTCGATCACGACGTTGCGGCCTTTCGGGCCCAGGGTGACTTTCACGGCATTGGCCAGCACGTTGACGCCTTTTACGATACGGGCGCGTGCGTCGTCATGGAATTGTACGTCTTTCGCAGTCATGTTCTTCTCCGTATGGTCTCAATCAGGGGAATGGTCAGGCAGCCTTGGCCGCGGTGCGGGTCTGCTCGCGGGTCTGCTCGCGGGTCTGCTCGATCACGCCGAGGATGTCTTCCTCGCGCATCACCAGCAACTCTTCGCCATCGACCTTCACGGTCTGGCCGGCGTATTTGCCGAACAGGACGGAGTCGCCGACCTTGACGGCCAGCGCGCGCACGGTGCCGTCGGGCAGCGCCTTGCCATGGCCCACGGCCAGGACTTCGCCCTGCTCGGGTTTTTCCGTGGCGGAATCGGGGATGACAATGCCGGAGGCGGTTTGGCGTTGTTGCTCAATTCGCTTAACAATAACCCGGTCATAGAGGGGACGAATGTTCATCGCTTCAATCTCCAATGTGTTGTCAGATCATTCCAAAGTGAATCGGTCCCGGCTAAGTTAGCTACTTAACCAAGCCTGGACCTCAGCGTTTCCCGAAATATGTTTTTCGATAAGGTTTTCAAGAGCCGTGCTGCACGGCAGTATGTAACAAAATGTATCAGGGCAGGATCAGGTGGCGGATGTGGCCGAGCTGGTAGACCAGGCGCGTCGTGCCGCCGGCCGGCGCCGGGCGTACCGGGCAATCGGAATGCCGTCCGCCGTCATCGTCGAGGCTGTCGTCGGCCGGGCCGATACCGGCCCACAGCCCGCCCTTGACCGGCTGGAACAGCCAGCGCGAATAACCCTTGCGCCCGGCCAGATGCATCAATTGCTCGCGTTCCGGCAATTCCGACGCCAGCACCGCCTCGTCCGGGTAATCGGCGGCGTTGTCGCCAAAGGCCAGGCGGCAGGCATAGGCTTCGCTGGCCGGCGCGCCAGGGGTATTGCAGGCGCGCTGCTGCAACCGTTCCAGGCTCCAGGCGCCGAGCCGCCACGCGGCGTCGAGCAAGGCTTCTTCCGCCGCGGTGCAGGTGGGCCAGGGGCCGTCGAACTGGAAGGCGGAACTGGGAACGGGACGCGCCGGCAAATCGACGCCATCGAGTTGCAGCGGGGTGGCGCGGCGGAAGCCGTGCCAGTGGAGGAACAGCAGCAGCGGCGTATCGGGCACGTTGACGCGCGTTGCGCTGACGGCAAAAAGAGGCAGGCCCATGGCGGATACCTGCTCGGAAACAGTATCGTAGATGTGCATGAGTCGTCTCCGGATCAATCACGTTGACAGGGGAGATCACTGGTGCACGCGGCCGGACACCAGTGCGCAAGGCATTGTAATGCAGGGTTGGCGGTTGTTTCAAAATCGCCGCAGGCAGGCGCGGCCGGCGATGCGGCAACCTGGCGCGGCGCCGGACCGGCGCGGGCGTCTTGCTGAAACGGCTCGTCAGCCGCCGCCAGCCTGGCCGGGCGCCGGGTAGCGGCTGGCCGGCAGCAGCCGGTCCAGCAATTCCAGGTAGTGGCTGTGCGGCGTGGTGATGGCGTAAAAGCGTTCGGCCAGCGCGGTGGAGCGGCCCACCGTCACCAGCACGCCGGCATACAATTCGTCCTGCACCACCACTTCCGGCAATGCCGTGAGCCAGCCGCTGTCGCGCGCGATCAGGCGCAGCATGGCCATGTCGTCGACTTCGGCGCGCACGCGGGGACTGACGCCGGCCGACACGCACAGCGCGTCGAATTGCGAACGCAAAGCGCTGCGCGGCCCGGGCAGTGCGATATCGACGCCATCGAGGTCTTCCGGTATGCGCAAGCTTTGCGCGGTCCAGCGGTCGGCCTGGCCCACCAGTGAAATCGGCTGGCTGCCCAGGAATCGGCAGTGCAGCGGGCGGTCCGGGTCGGACGGCACGGTTTCGTTGGCCAGCACCACGTCGAGCTGGTGCTGCGCCAGCCGCGCCACCAGCCCTTCCAGCAAGCCCGACTCCAGGGTCAGCACCACGGACGGATCGGCCAGCAATGGGCGTATCCAGTTTTCCTGGTAGTTCCGCGACAGCGTGGCCACGCTGCCCACGCGCACCCGCGTGATGCCGGCCGCGCGGCCCTGCAACCGGCCCAGCATTTCCTGGCCCAGGCCGAAAATATTTTCCGCGTATGCGAACACCAGTTGCCCGGTATCGGTCAGGGCCAGGCGCCGCCGCTCACGCACGAACAGCGCGGCGCCGATCCGCTCTTCCAGTTGCCGTACCTGCGTCGACACCGCTGATTGCGACGTGTGCAATTCCTCGGCCGCGCGCGTCAGGTGGCCCAGTTTCGCCACCCGCCAGAAATAAAACAGGTGGTTGAAATTCAACTGGTCGAGATTCATCGTTCTGTTTTTAGTATCAAAAAGTTCGGATAAATGTATTTTACAGAACATTTTCTAACCAGCATCATGCCGCTGTCATTTGAAAAGGTGCTGATTATGAATGCAATGTCTCTCCTGTTCTGGGCCTGCGCGCTGGCGCCGGCCGCATTGATGGCGGCGATGGTGGCGATGGCGCTGCCGGCGCGCCATGGCGGCGCCGGCGAAACGCGGCTGTGGCGCGTGCTGCAGGCTGCTTCTGGCGCCGCGGCCGTGGCCGCTGCCATGGCGGCCGCCATCGGCGCCCTCGGCGCCGGAACGCCGGGCGGTCCTGGATGGGCGCTGCCGCCGGCGCTGTCGCCATGGCTGCTGGCGTCGCCGGCCGGCCTGGCCATGGCGCTGCTGGTGCAAGTACTGGGCACGGTGATTGCCGCGTTCTCGGCACGCTACCTGCAGGGCGAACCGGGGCAGCGGCGCTACGTGGCGGCGCTGGCGGCCGTGCTGGCGGCCGTGCACGTGCTGCTGCTGGCCGACCACTGGCTGGTGCTGGTGGCCGCTTGGGCGGCGGTGGGCGCGGCCATGCAACAGCTGCTGTGCTTTTACCCGGACCGCGCCTTTGCCCTGCTCGCGGCCCGCAAAAAACGCCTGGCCGACCGCGCGGCCGATGGCTTGCTGGCCATGGCGGCGCTGCTGGCGTGGCAGGAAACCGGCAGCGGTTCGCTGTCGGCGCTGTGGCTGCACGTCGGCCAGCATGGCGTGAGCGTGGCGCTGCACCTGTGCGCCGCCGCGCTGGTGCTGGCCGTCATCCTGCGCACGGCGCAATTGCCGGTGCACGGCTGGCTGATCCAGGTGATGGAAGCGCCGACGCCGGTGTCGGCGCTGCTGCATGCGGGCGTGGTGAACCTGGGCGGCTTCGTGCTGATCCGCTTTGCCCCGCTGCTGCAGGCAGCCACGCCGGCGCGGGCGCTGTTGCTGGCGTTCGGGCTGGCCACCGCCGTGCTGGCGGGCATGGTCATGCTGACCCGCGTCAGCATCAAGGTGCGGCTGGCCTGGTCGACCGTGGCGCAAATGGGCTTCATGCTGGTGGAATGCGCGGCCGGCCTGTATACGCTGGCGGCGCTGCACCTGCTCGGCCATTCGCTGTACAAGGCGCACGCTTTCCTGTCGGCGTCGGCCGTCGTGCGCCAGACCCGGCTGCAAGCCTTGCACAACGCGGCGCCGGTCGCGCCGGCCAGCCTGGCGCTGGCGCCGCTGCTGGCCATTGCCGTGGCGCTGCCGGCCGCGACCTGGCCCGGCCATGCTGCGTGGCCCTGGTGGTGGAGCTGCGTGCTGGGCTTGGCCTGGGCCCCGCTGCTGTGGCTGCCGGCCGCGCCCGCCGCGCTGGCGGTGCGGGCGCGCCACGCGGCCCTGGGCGTGCTGATGGTGGCCGGGCTGACCGCCGTCGCGTGGCTGGGCCATGCGCTGCCGCTGGGCGGTGGCGATGCGCCCGACGCTACCCTGGGCCTGGCGGCGCTGGCCGGCATGGCGGCCCTGTACCTGTGCCTGGCCGTGCTGCAATGGCGCCCACACGCCTTGTCCGCATGGCGGCGCTGGAGCTACGCCGGCTTCTACGTGGACGAAGCCTATACCCGCCTGGCCCTGGCCTTGGGGCCGGCCCGCTGGGCGCCGCCGCCCGGCGCCGGCGAACGCATGCCGTCGTCCCTGCCCACGCTGTCGCCCGCGCGGCAATAACCTGCTCACCAGGATCACCAAGGAAAGCACATGATGCAGACATTGAACGCCAGCGCGGCGCGCCCGCCCGCCGCTCCTCACGCCCCCCATGGCCATCATGGCGGCGAACACGGCCAACATGGCCGACATGGCCAACGCGGGCTGCCTGGGCATCGCGCGCAGGACAACCAGGAAGCGTCCCATGACCCGGGCCTCGCCGATACGCAGCTCGAACTGGCATGCGCGCAAGCCTGCCGCGCGATCGCGCCGGCCTGGCCGCTGGACCGCGCGATTGCCGTCAATCCGCACTGGGAGCGCATCGGCATGCCGTTGCGCCGCGTCGCGGCGCGGATGGCGGTGCTGGCCAATATCGATGTCCTGCCGCCGCGCGCCTTGCAACAGCAGGCCTACCGTGAAGGCAGGATCATGCTGTCCGACGTCGACTACGCGCTGCGCCAGGTACCGGACGCGCAAGCCGGGGGCTGGACGGTCAGCCAGTGCATCGATGCGCTGGCGGCGCCGGCCGAGGTGCGGCAATTGCCGCTGCTGATCGACGTGCTCGACAACGATCCGCAGCGCCACACGCGGCTGTCGTGGCGCCAGGCCATCACGCACCAGGTCAGCCAGACTTGCGCCGCGTATTTCGACCGGCACCAGGCCGACTGGCAACCCGCGCGCACCGAAGGGTTGTATGCGTTCTGGCGCGAGACGCTGCGGCACGACCATGGCATCGGCATGCTGATGGGCCTGCCCGACATTGGCAGCGCCATCAATGCCCTGCCGGCCACGGCGCACGATGCGGAACGCTGGGTGATGGACCGCGTGGGCTTGCCGCCGGCCGTGTGGGCCGATTATCTGGAAGCCGTGCTGTTGACCGTCAATGGCTGGGCATCGTGGTGCGCTTACCTGGGCTGGCAGGCGCGCCTGGCAGGCCGCGACGATCTGCACTTGCGCGACTTGCTGGCGATCCGCCTGGCCTGGGGCGCGCTGCTGTTGGAGTGCAAGGACGACCTGGCGGCCCGGCAAGCCTATGCGGCGCTGCGGCATGCCTGGAAAGAAGCGCCCGTGATTTTGCTGGCGGCCGAGCACGCGCTGGTGGTCGATGAAGTGTGGCAGGTGGCGCTGGAAACCGGTTACCAGCGCACGCTGGCGCAATGCCTGCTGGCGGCCGATGCGGGCGGCGCTCCGCGGCAGATCTACGAGCAGACCAATGAACAGCGCGATGGGCCGGTGACTCAGCCTGCCGGTCTGCCGCTCAGTGAGCCTGTTAGTGCGCCTCTCAGTGAGCCGCTCAACAAGCGAGTCTCCCAACCAGTCGAAGTGCAGGCAGCCTTCTGCATCGATGTGCGCAGCGAACCGGTGCGGCGCGCGCTGGAAGCCGCGTGGCCGGCCGTGCAGACGATCGGCTGCGCGGGCTTTTTCGGCCTGCCGGCGGCGTATACCCCGCTGGCCACGCCGGCGCGCCGTCCGCAGTTGCCCGGCTTGCTGGCGCCCGCCATCGAAATCACCGATTGCCTGGCGTCGCCCGGCGCCGAGGACCGCCTGCGGCAAGCCGCGGGCCGCTCGCGCCAGGCGCGCCTGGCCACGAAAGCGCAATGGCAAGCCGCCAGCCGCTGGCCCGGCGCCGCATTTTCGTTTGTCGAGGCGGCCGGATTCGGTTACCTGGCCAAGCTCGGCAGCTGGATCTTGCCGGGCCGGCAAAGCCGTACCAACGATGACCTGGAAGGCTTGCCTGCCCGCTACCGCGCCCTGTGCCGTCCGCAGCTGTCCGGCCTCGACTCCGAAGCGCAAGTCGACCTGGCATACCGAATTTTGCACGCGATCGGCCTGGCGCACGGCCTGGCGCCGCTGGTGCTGCTGGTCGGCCATGGCAGCCAGTCCGCCAACAATGCGCACGCCGCCGCGCTCGATTGCGGCGCATGCTGCGGCCAGAGCGGCGACGTCAATGCGCGCAGCCTGGCCCACCTGCTCAATACCCCGGCGGTGCGCGCCGGCCTGCAGGCGCGCGGCGTGGACATTCCCGCCGCCACCGTGTTCCTGGCGGCGCTGCACAACACCACTACCGATGAAATCGACGTCTTCGACCTCGACCGGTTGCCGCATTCGGCGCACGGCCGCTGGTGGCAATTGCAGGGCGCGCTGGCGCAAGCGTGCGCCCAGGTGCGGCGCGAACGCGCGCCCCGCCTCGGGCTCGATCCGTCCATCGCGCCGGAAACACTGCTGGCGCAACTGCGCCGCCGCGCCAACGATGGCGCGCAAACCCGGCCCGAATGGGGCCTGGCCGGCAACGCCGCCTTCATCCTGGCGCCGCGCAGCCGCACCCGCACAGCCAATCTGGAGGGCCGCGCCTTCCTGCACGATTACGATGCCCGGCATGATCCGGACGGGAGCGTGCTGGAAGCGTTGATGACGGCGCCCATGGTGGTGGCGCACTGGATCAACTGGCAATACCACGCATCCACGTGCGCACCGGCGCGCCTGGGCAGCGGCAACAAGGTCTTGCACAACGTGGTGGGCGGCAACCTGGGCGTTTTCGAGGGCAATGGCGGCGACTTGCGCATCGGCCTGTCGCACCAGTCGCTGCACGATGGCCGGCGCTGGATGCACGAACCGCTGCGCCTGACCGTCGTCATCGATGCGCCGCAGGCAGCGATCGACGCCGTCATAGCCCGCCACGAGACCGTGCGGAATTTGCTGCAACACGGCTGGCTGCACCTGTGGCGCTACAGCGGCGATGGCCTGGCGCGGCACGAACGCGGCCAGTGGCGCCCGCTCGCTGCGGCCCCCGGTTTTCTGCAATAATGGCCGCACCCCATCCACCAGCCAGCAAGGATATCCGATGCGCCTGTCCGCCCCCGTCCCCATCCTGCGCAGCTTTTCCGAAGACAAAGCCCGCGAATTCTACGTGGAATTCCTCGGCTTCAAGGTGGAATGGGAACACCGCTTCGAACCGGACTTGCCGCTCTATATGGAAATCAAACGCGGCGACCTGGTGCTGCACCTGAGCGAACACCATGGCGATGCATCGCCCGGGTCGACCATCATCGTGCCGGTGGACGATATCGAGGCGCTGCACGCGGAACTGTCGGCCAGGCGTTACCGCTATGCGCGGCCCGGCATCGTGGACCAGCCATGGGCGCGCGAAATGACGATTGCCGATCCGTTCGGCAACCGCATCCGCTTCCACGCGCCGCCGCGCGCGTGATCAGCCGGGGCGCCCCACCGTCGCCCCCGGCACCAGCACCGGTTGCCACAGCACTTGCAGCGTTTCCGGGGCGGCGCCGGCGGCCAGCGCCAGCAGCATGTCGATCATCTTGGCGCCCGCCGCGCGCGGGTCGGGCTGGTCGACCGTGGTGACGTCGATGCCGGCCAGCGTGTCGGCCATCGAACCCCAGACGATGATGGAAATATCCTTGCCCACCTCGATGCCGGCGTCCAGCAGCGCGCGCATGGCGCCCACGCCGGACAGGTGGTTGTCGACGACGACGGCGGTGGGGCGCGGCGAGCATTCCAGCAATTGCTGCATGCCCTGGTAACCGCTGCGGCGGTCCATGGTGTTGGGAATCATGTAGCGCGGGTCCGGCGTCAGGCCCGCCTCGGCCATGCACGCCAGGTAGCCTTCCTTGCGCTGGCATGCGAAGTTCATGTCCAGTGGCGCCGACAGCAGCGCGATGCGCTGGTGGCCGTGCGCCAGCAGGTGCGCCATGGCCAGCCGGATGCCGGCGTCGTTGTCGTAGTCGAACCATGCGTACGGCGCATCGAGCCGGGTGCGGCCGTGGGCCACGAACGGGAAGCGCACCTTGAGCAGGTACGCAATGCGCTCGTCGACCAGCTGCGTGCGGCTCACCACCAGGCCGTCGACGCGGCGGCCGCGCACGATCTGTTCATACGCCTGCAATTCGTTGCCGGCCGAAACCGGCCCGATGATGAAACTCATCTTGCGCGCTTCCAGGGTTTCCGTCATGCCGCCCACGGTATCGAGGAACATCGGATCGCCGAGGTCGGACGGCAGCAGCGGATAGATGATGCCGTACACGTTGGTGCGGCCGACCGCCAGGCTGCGCGCCATCGGGTTGGCTTCATAGCCGGCTTCGCGCGCTGCTTTCAGCACGCGTTCACGCGTCATCGCGTTGACTTCGGGATAGCCGTTGAGGGCGCGGCTGACCGTCGTTTTGGACATGCCAAGCAGGTTGGCGAGGCTCTTCAGGTTCATGGATATTGCTCAGGTCTGACCGGGCATTATAGCCGAACCGTCAACATCGCCGCTCCCCGCATCGACTGACTTCTTGAAAAAATGCAACATAATCAAGATGATAGAGATCGGCGCCAGGGTCAGGTAAAAGGCAAAGCGGCCATCGAAAGTGCCGAAGATGTAACCGGTAATGAACGAGCCGGTGGTACCGCCCAATGCGGAAAAAATCACCAGCAAGCCCGTCATTGCTGAATGTTGGTGGCGTGGGAGCGAACTCAGCATAACCGAATTGATGCCCGGATAAATCGGCGCCATGAACAGGCCGATCAGGGGAAACAGGAACGCCGCGACCGGCGCGGTGGCCCATGTCACCTGTTGGTTTTGTACCACACCATGGGTCAGCGGGAGCGCCAGCAAGACCATCGCGCCCATGCCCAGCACGCATGCATTCATGACCGGATACCAGTGCAGGCGGCGCATCAGCACCCCGGCCGACAGGCGGCCCACGGCCAGGCAGCCGGCATAGATACTGGTCACCTGCACGCTCATGGCGGCCGGCAGCATCAGGATTTCATTGTTGAACGTCGGCAGCCACGTGCCCACGGCCTGTTCGATCAGCACGTACAGGAAGGCCGTCAGCACGAACACGCACACCAGCGGCTTGAAGAACAGTTTCAGCATGGCGGCGAAGTCTTGCGCCAAGGTGCCCTGGCGCGGCGGCGCGGCCGCGTGTTCATCGAACGGCGTGGCCAGCACCAGCGCGAACGTCATGGCGCACAGCGCGGCCAGCACCCAGTACACCTGCAGCCAGCTGGTGGAGGCCGGATCGGACGAATCGATGAAGTGGCCGAACAGCCAGTATGCCGACAGCACCCCCACCATGAAAAACCCTTCCAGCATGTTCATCATGCCGGCGTGCTGCCGGCGGTTGTCGGCCACCAGGCCGATGGTGGAATACACCGACACCTTCACCAGCGCGAACGCCACGCCGGTGCAAAAGAACAGCAGCTTGGCGGTGGCGAAGGCCGGCAGCAGCGGCATCAGCGCGCACGCCAGGGACACCAGCGCCAGCCCGCCCAGCATGGCTTTCTTGTAGCCGATGCGCGGCAGGAACGACGCCACCATGAACGACACCACGGCAATCGGCAAATCCTTGAATCCTTCCAGCACGCTGGCGGCGGATTTGCTGACGCCGTAATTGTTGATCACTTGCAGGATCACCGTGCCCACGCTGTTGAGCAGGATCGCGAACACGAAGTAAATCAGGAATAACGCAAACACGATGCGTTGCTTGTTCATGGTGGTCTCCCCCGGCCCCGTTGTTTTGGTCGTTGTTGTGTTCGTCGTTTAATAGTCGTGCAGCTCGAACCGGTCCAGCCCCGTGATCACGTAATCGGCTTGCGCCAGCACGGCGGGATCGCCGATGCCGACGGCCGTCATGCCGGCCGCCTTGATCGATTCCACGCCGGCCACCGCGTCTTCCACGCCCAGGCAGCGCGCTGGCGCCACGCCGAGCGCGCTGGCGGCCTTCAGGAAGATTTCCGGATCAGGCTTGCCGCGCGCCAGTTTGGCCGCATCCACCACGTAATCGAACTTGTCCTTGATGCCGAGTTTCTCGAGCACCGTGAAGGCGTTCTTGCTGACCGACGCCAGGCCGATCTTCATGCCGGCCGCGCGGCAATGGTCGAGCGCCCGCACCGCGCCCGGCAACAGGTCGTCGGGTGTCATGTTGGCGATCAGCGACACATACTGCGCGTTTTTTTCTTCGGCCAGCGCCAGCTTTTCCGCCAGCGAATACTGGCGCGTGGCGGCCATCAGGATGCGCTCCAGTGAACCCATGCGGTCGATGCCTTTCAACTGTTCGTTGAATTCCTCGTCGAAGTGGACGCCCTGGCTTGCGGCCAGGCGCATCCACGCCAGGTAGTGGTAGCGCGCGGTATCGGTGATCACGCCGTCGAGGTCGAAAATCACGGCGTCGTATTTTGCATGCGGGGCATTCATGGGCATTCCTTCACGGGAGAATTGACGGTCAGCGCGACACGCTGGCCTTGGTGGGAAAACGCCAGCGCCGCCCCCTGCAGCAACCGGTACGTGGTACAGCCTTGTTGCACGCGCACCTGCAGCAGGCAGTCGCGCATGTGCACGTTGAACTGGTAATGGGTCCACTGCTCCGGCAGCACCGGCGCGAAGCGCAAGTCGCCGTCGACCACGCGCATGCCGGCAAAGCCGTAAGCCACGCCCATCCAGGTGCCGGCCATCGCGGCCGTGTGCACGCCGTAATGCGTGTTGCCGTGCGTGTTGTCGAGGTCCAGGCGCGCCGTCTCCATGAAGTACGCATACGCCTTGTCGCGGTACCCCACCTCGGACGCGATGATGGAAAAGATGCACGACGACAGCGACGAATCGTGGGTGGTGACGGCTTCGTAGTAATCGAAGTCGCGCCGCTTGTCGTCCAGCGTGAACTGGTCCGACAGCAGCAGCAGCGCCAGCACCACGTCGGCCTGCTTGCACACCTGGTGGCGGTAGATCACCAGCGGGTGGTAGTTGAGCAGCAGCGGATAGTGATCGGCCGGGGTGTTGGCGAAGTCCCACACCTTCTTGTCGAGGAAACTGTCGTCCTGCGGATGGATGCGCAGCGCCTCGTCATACGGCAGGTGCATGCACTGCGCGGCGCGGCGCCACAGCGCCGGCTCGCCTTCCTCCAGCGCCACGGCTTTGGCGATGCGTTTGGCATGATCCGGCCATTCGCGCTGCAGGCGCTCGGCGATCGACGCGGCGAATTCCAGGTGCATCTTCGCCATCGCGTTGGTGTAGTAATTGTTGTTCACCAGCGCCGTGTATTCATCCGGTCCCGTGACTTCATTGATGCAGTAGCGCCCGTGGCGGTCGTAGTGGCCCAGCCCCATCCAGATGCGCGCGGTTTCCATCACGATTTCCGCGCCGCAGTTCAGCAGGTATTCCTCGTCGTTGGTGGCTTCGATGTACAGCTTGATGGAATACGCGATGTCGGCGTTGATATGGTATTGCGCGGTGCCGGCCGGGTAATACGCGGAACACTCGACGCCGGCGATGGTGCGCCACGGGTACAGCGCACCTTTCGCGTGCGACATCTGGCGCGCGCGTTCGCGGGCCAGCGGCAGGCCGGCATAGCGGTATTCCAGCAGCTTGCGCGCGATGTCCGGTTTCGAATACAGGAAGAACGGGAAGATGTAGATTTCCGTGTCCCAGAAATAGTGGCCTTCATAGCCTTCGCCAGTCACGCCCTTGGCGGAAATGTTGGTCTTGCCGTCGCGTCCCACCGATTGCAGCAGGTGGTACTGGTTGAAGCGCATGCCCTGCTGCAGCGCGTCGTCGCCGGCGATTTCCACGTCGGCGTGGCGCCAGAAGTCGGCCAGGTACTGTTCCTGTTCCGCGGCCAGCGCGCGGAAGCCGGAAGCGGCGGCGATGGCCAGCGTGGCCTGTGCGCGCGACATCAGTTCGCGCTCCGGATAGTCGCGCGACGTGAAGTAGCAGCCGTATTTGGTCAGCCGCACCATCTCGCCCTGGATCGCCGCCACGCGGTGGCTTTGCTCGAGGTATTCGCCGTTGCGCGCCAGCGACACTTCGGCCACGCCGCGCACGTCCGTGTGCGCCGCCGTCACGATGGTGAAGCCGCTGTTGACGGTGCGCTGCACCAGCGCGGAAAAATTCGGCGCCTGCTCGATATCGACCAGCACCAGCGAACGTCCGGAAATGGCCGAACCGACACGCGGATCATCGCCCGCTTCCAGGTTTTTCACGGCGCCGTCGATGGTCGACACCAGGGTCACGGCGCCGGAAAAATTCAGCGGCGTGACGTCGTATTCAATCGCGAACAAGTGCTTTTCCGCGAAGCTGACCAGGCGCCGGCTGGAAATGGCCACCTTGCGCCCCTGCGGGGAGGTCCATTCCAGCGTGCGGCGCAAGACGCCGGTGCGGAAATCCAACACCCGCTCGTAACTGTCCAGCGTGCCCTGCAAGGGATCGAAGCGTTCGTCTTCCAGCCACAGCACGATGCCCTTGGCGTTCGGCACGTTCAGCATGAACTGGTTGGTGCGCGCCAGGCCGTAGGCGTTTTCCGGATAGTGGATCGCTTCCGATTCATAGAACCCGTTCAGGTACGTGCCATCGAGCGAGGTGCCGCCCGGGCCGGAATAACCCTCCTCGTGGGTGCCGCGCAAGCCGATATAACCGTTGCCCAGCGCGAACAGGGTCTCGTCGAGGAAATGCGACGCCGTGTCGAAGGCGGTTTCGCGGATGCACCACGGTTCAAGGGGGTACGTGTGTTGTTGGATGGCGTCAGATGGCACGATGCATTCCTTTTTGCGTATTCAAACCGGTTTGGATTTCAGGGTAAAAACCGGGCTCTGGTGGTTTACTACAAAAAATCGTCTGGAAAGTCCGCAGGGAACGACGCCGGCAGCCTGCCGGCCAGGGCGGCGATGGTGAGCGCCACCGCCGCCGCGTTACATCACGTTTGCCGCACCATCAGCGTGGTGGGCAGCATTTCTGACTGCACCGGGTGCCCTTCGATCAGCGCCAGCATTTTTTTCGCCAGCAGCACGCCGCCATCGCGCAGGTACTGGTGCACGCTGGTCAGCGGCGGCACGAAGCTGGCCGCGCTGGGGGTATCGTCGTAACCGATGACGGATACCGCTTCCGGCACCCGCAATTCCTTTTCCGCCAGCGCGCGGATCGCGCCCATGGCCAGGCTGTCGCTGGCGGCAAACACGCCGTCCACCGCGGCGCCCTTTTTCTTCAACAGCGCGGACATGCATTCAAAGCCCGCCTCGAACGTAAAGGCCTTCGGCCGCAGGATGTGCACCGCGCCGTGATCACCGATGGCCTGGATAAAGCCGGCGCAGCGCTCCTGCACTTCCGCGTGGTCCACGTCGCCGAGGAACACCAGCTTGCGCCGCCCCTGTTCGATGAAGCGGTGCGCGGCGCTGGCGCCGCCGGCGCGGTTGTCGCTGCCGACCACGATGTAATGGCCGCCCGGCTCCGGCGCGCCCCACACCACCAGCGGCAGCGTGGTGTTTTGCAGCGCGTGCGCCGCTTCGCTGTGCGAGCCCTGGCCCAGCAGGATCATGCCGTCGGCGCCCTGCACCGGCGCCGTGTCCAGCAAATGCCGTGACGTCAGCACCACGCTGTAGCCGGCCGTGGTCAATTCCTGGGTAATGCCGCCCAACAGTTCCAGCGGATACGGGTCCGACATCGGACGCCCTTTCACCGGCGTCATTTCCACCACCACGGCCACCGAATAGCTGCGGCGCATGCGCAGGTTGCGCGCGCTCACGTTGAGACGGTAGCCCTGCTCGGCGGCCAGCTGCCGGATTTTTTCCCGTGTCTCGGCCGTGACCAGCGGGCTGTCGCGCAAGGCGCGGGATACCGTGATCTTCGAGACACCGGCCATGCGGGCCAGGTCTTCCATGGTCAAACCCGCATCGGTGTTGCGGATACCACCACTTTTGTTGGACGCCATTGTTACCTGCTTCACTTATTCTTGGTCGTTTTTTGCTTTTGCCTATGTAGCATTATGGCAGTTTTTTTTAAGGAGCCCACGTCCACAAGAACAGCGCTTTTCTCATCATTTTTCGTTGTCTTGCGGCGCATTATGACAGGTTTTTTTAAATGTTCAAGAAAAATGACATCGATAACATTTCGGTTGACATCGATAACATTTGAAGCTTTAATGAAACAACTTTCGCGGCAGACATACGCGGAAGCGTGTGGACAGCCCGCCTTGCAAACTCTCCCGGGGCGGCGCAATGTCCAGGAGACGACACGACCCATACCGACAAGAAAGCAAAAGAAAATGAGCCCAAACAAGTTCCTGTTATCGTCAGTCACGCTGGCAATCCTGACCCTGATCAGCCAGGCGCAAGCCGCCGACGTGGCTGCCCCCGACCAGGCGGCCGCCCCCGCCGCCGATGCGCCGGCCGCCGCTCCCGCGAAAAAGGACGCGGTGGCGAATGAACTGCAAACCGTGGTGGTGACCGGCACGGCCGCCTCGCGCGGCGTGCGCAAGCTTGATTCCTCGTTTTCCATCACCACCGTCAATGAAGAGCAGTTGAAGTCCGCCTCACCGAGCAGCACGGCGGACGTGCTGAAACTGTCGCCGGGCGTGTACGCCGAAGCCACCGGCGGCCAGTCCGGCGCCAACATCGAAGTGCGCGGTTTCCCGTCCGGCTCCGATTCGCCGTTCGTCTCGGTGCAAATGAATGGCAATCCGCTGTATCCGGTGCCGACCCTGTCGTTCTTCGAAGGATCGTCGGCGTTCCGCCTCGATGACACGGTCGAGCGCGTGGAAGTGCTGCGCGGCGGCCCCAGCACCATCTTCTCCGATGGCCAGCCTGGCGCCACCATGAACTTCATCCTGAAGAAAGGCACCGACACGCCGGAAGGCTCGCTGCGCTTCACCACCGGCACCGGGCAACTGCGCCGCGTCGACCTGTTCTACGGCGGCAAGATCAGCGATGGCTGGTATGGCAGCGTGGGCGGCTTCTACCGCACCACGCACGGCGTGCGCGATTCGGGCTTCCCGTCCGATGACGGCCACCAGATCACCGGCACCCTGACGAAGAAACTCGACCAGGGCGAGTTGACGATGTACGTGCGCAGCACCAATGACAAGAATGCGTTCTACACCGGCGTACCGCTGATTTCCAGCAACGAAGGCCGCACCATCACGCCCTTCCCCGGCTTCGATCCGCTCAAGGGCACCCTGATGAGCAATGAAATGCGCCGCTTCACGGTGGAAGCCGCGCCCGGCAAGACGCTGACCTATGACCTCGGCGATGGCCGGGGATTGAAGGCCACGGTATTTGGCGCGGAATTCGACCAGAAATTCGGCGGCTGGAATGTGTCGAACAAATTCAACCGCTTCGACGGCAACTTGAACACCATCGCCATGTTCACCGGTAACAACCCGCTGACCATGGGCGCCTACAACGCACAAGCCATCGCCTCGGCCAACGGCAATACCGGCGTGCTGACGGCCGCGGGCCGCGCCGCCACGGCGGCCACCGCCACCTATGCCACCGGCGGCGGCGCCGTGGCCGACAGCACGCAAGTGGTGCAGGCCGGCCTGTGGGCGGTGGAAAAGAAGCTGAAGTCGTTCACCGACGAATTGCGCGTGAGCCGCGAATGGATGCCGAACAATACGGTGACGGTGGGCGCGTACTTCGCCAACTACACGTCGGACGATACGTGGTACCTGGGCAGCAGCCATTTGATGACCGCCACGCCCAATGCGCGCCTGATCAACGTGAAGTTGAACAATGGCGTGGTGGTGTCCAACAACGGCAAGGAAGGCGCGGTATTCTTTGCGCCGAATGCATCGTATGACGGCAGCAATACCGCGTTCTACGTCTCGAACGAATGGAAAGTCAACGACCGCATCAAGGTCGATGCCGGCATCCGCCGCGAAACGCAGAAAATCAGCGGCACCGTCTCGAACCTGGTCAGCGGCGACACCGACAACAATCCGCTGACGGTCTACAACAATGGCACGTCGATGCCGAACGGCGCCTATACTGCGCTGAGCCGCAAGGATTCCGCCACCTCGTTCACGATCGGCGGCAATTACAAGCTGACCAAGGATTCCAGCGTGTTTGCGCGCGCCAATTCCGGCCACACCTTCATTGCCTTCGACACGCTGCGCAGCGCCGGTACGCAGGCCAACGTGGATGACCGCAACCAGAACCCGACGCCGACCGTCAAGCAGCTGGAAGTGGGCTTCAAGACCGTGGGCCAGCTGTACAGCGCCTACATCAATGCCTTCCATACGCAATTCGAAGGCATCGCCTTCCAGCAGATCCTGTCGAACGGCACGATCTTGAATTCCGTCAGCGGTTCCAAAGGATCGGGCGTGGAATTCGAAGTCTCGGTGCGTCCGGTGCAAAACTTGACGCTGTCGCTGACCGGCGACTACCAGAAATCCACGTACAAGGACAATCCGGCCACCGCCGGCAAACTGGTGCAGCGCCAGCCGAAGCTGCAATTCCGCTTCACGCCGACGTACCGCATTCCGCTCGGCGACGAAAACGAGTTGAAGCTGTACGGCACCTACACGTCGATCGGTTCGCGCTGGGCGGACCAGGCCAACACCCAGTACCTGCCGTCGTACCATACGCTGGACCTGGGCGTGCTGCTGCAGCTGGGTGAAAAAATCGAAGTACGCTTGGCCGGCACCAACTTGAACAATGCGCTGGGCTTAACCGAAGGCAATTCCCGCCTGACCGGCGCCAGTTCCGGCCCGATCAATGCGCGTCCGCTGTTTGGCCGCGCCGTGGAAGCGTCGCTGCTGTACCGCTTCTGATCAACGCTCACTGCGGGACGGCGCCCTGGCCGTCCCGCGCCGTCTCCCTGTAGTCCTTGGGCAAGGCCGATCTCCCTCCGGCCTTGCCTTTTTTCTTTCCACACTGGCACAAACAGCGATTTTGGCCTACCCTTACTGTTGAACACAGCCGGTGGTTCCGCGTCGCCACGTCCAGAGTCCGCCGGGCCCATTGTTTGCCGCCATGAGGTGTCCACGTGGTTTCCGTCTCGTCCGTCGAATCGCTGCGCAATGCAGTCGCCCTTGCTGAACGCAAAGTCCAGCAGGACCAGACACGCGTGGACCAGGATGCGCGCCGGCTGGACGACAGCAAAGCCCAGCTGAACCGCGACAAGGAACAGTTGACCAGCAACCAGAAAGCCGAACGCCGGGCCGAAGCCGCGGCCGCGCCCACGGCCGAACCGGTAAGGCTGGAGCGCGCCATCACGAAAGCCGTGCCGCAAGACGTGCTGCCGCGCGCCCCGCAACGCAACGCCCAGGGGCAAACCGTGGGACGCGTCATCAATATCGTGGCGTAGAGGCCATTTCACCCCGGCGGCGTTGCCGCAGCGCCTGGACGCAGTCGTTTTGAAGCAACCTGTTCGCCACCATCAACCGGGCTCGCTTGCGGCGCCGACGTAGGCTGGCTGCGGTTTTCTGGCCAGCGCGTCTGGAGCGGGCCGCCACCATGGGGTCGTGGCGTGCGGTTGTTTCACATCGAGCCGGGCGCCGATTTCCGGCGTCGCCACCATCTGGCCGCGTTCAGCCGCCAGCGCCGTGATGCGCTCGAACGGGTCGGTCCAGCTGTGCATCGCCAAGTCGAAGGTGCCGTTATGGATCGGTAACAGGACTTTGCCCTGCAAATCGATATGGGCCTGCATGGTTTGCTCCGGCAACATGTGCACGTCCGGCCATTGCGGATCGTAGGCGCCGGTTTCTATCATGGTCAGGTCGAACGGGCCGAACTTGTCGCCGATGGCCTTGAAGCCGTCGAAATATCCGGTGTCGCCGCTGAAGAAGATACGTTGGCCGGCGGACTGGATCACCCACGAAGCCCACAAGGTCTTATTGGTGTCGAGCAAACCGCGGCCGGAAAAGTGCTGCGCCGGCGTGGCGGTCAGGCGTACCCCATCGATGGAGACCGATTGCCACCAGTCGAGCTGTTTGACTTTCGCGGCAGGAACGCCCCACTCGATCAGCGTATCGCCCACGCCCAGCGGCGTGATGAACCAGTCCACCTTGGGCGCCAGCGCCATCACGGCCGCATGGTCGAGGTGGTCGTAATGGTCATGCGACAAGATCACACCCTTGATGTTTGGCAAGTCTTGCAGCGCAATGGGCGGCGCGTGGAAGCGCCGCGGCCCCAGCCATTGCAGCGGCGAAGCGCGTTCGGAAAACACGGGATCGGTCAGCCACAGGCCGCCATCGAGCTTCAACAGCATGGTCGAATGGCCGAGGCGGAAAACACTGTGGTCGGGCGCGGCTTCCAGTTGCGCGGCGGTCAGCGGCTGCACGGGCAGCGCACGGTCCGGCACGGTGTCGGCCGGCTTTTGGAACGCCATTTGCCACATCACGCGCAAGGTGCCCATCACGCCCATGCGGTGCATCGGTTTCGGGTTCCGGTAGCGGCCCTCGTACCGTTGCGGCGACGCATAAACGGTGTCGGTCGCGGCAATGTCTTTGGCATGGATGGTGCAATAAGTCATGGTCAACAACACTCCTGTCAATAAGGTCAGGCTGAAGGCGCGTTTCATGGATGGCCTCAAAAAGTATACTACACAGTGTAGTTTCATTTTTTGAGAAAGTAAACTACCCAGTGTAAAATACTGGCATGGAACCTCTCGCCCCCCAGCGCCTGACCGACCGCAAGCGGCAGGCCATCGTCGACGCCGCCCTGGCGGAATTCCGCGCCAACGGCTTTGACGCCACCAGCATGGACAAGATCGCCCTGGCTGCCGGCGTCTCGAAACGCACGGTCTACAATCATTTCCCCAGCAAGGACGACCTGTTCAATCACATCCTGCAGGAACTTTGGGCCGGCAGCGCGGCGTTGCAAGCATGCCGCTACCAGCCGAATGTGAACTTGCGCACGCAATTGATGGAATTGTTGGGCCAGAAGATGGCTTTGCTACAAGATCCGTACTTCCTGGACCTGGCCAGGGTGGCCATTGCCGAAGGCATCCTGCGGCCCGAGCGGGCGCGTGAAATGGTGGAAAAGTTGTCCGACAAGGAAGGCGGCATGACGGCCTGGCTGCGCGCCGCCGCGGCCGACGGCAAGCTGAAACCGCTCGATCCCGCCTTTGCCGCGCACTTGCTGCAGGGCCAGTTGAAAGCGTTTGCGTTCTGGCCGCAAGTCACAATGGGCCAGCCGCCGCTCGACCCCGCCAGCCAGCAGGCGCTGCTGGCCACCACGGCCGACATGTTCCTGGCCTACTACGCCCTGTCACCCTCCGGTGCCTGACCCCAGGTGTGACATCGTTGAGCTAACGCAAACTTGTCACCCTCCGGTGCCTGCCCCCAGGTGTGACAGGGTAGCGGTGGTCGATGGCGTTACGGGGTTTCGGGGATGCCGGTGAAATTCGGCTTCGGCAGCGGCATCGCGTGTACGCGACTCCACAGGCCGGCCCAGCCGGGTGGCCAGGGCAGGTCGGGGCCGCTGTAGGGCGGCAGGCCGGCGCGCACCGGCACCACGGGCACGGGCGGCATGTCGGTCAGCGGGCCGCCGTTCGGGCGCTGCATGTCGAGGCTGTACATGTAGCCGGGCAGCAGCGCATCGCACACCATGGCGAACCAGGCGGTATGGTCTTCGTCGCGGCCCAGCGCCTGCGCCAGCCCCTGTGGATCGAATTTCGCCAGCGCGTGGATCAATTCGTCGGTATCGGCGCCCGGATTGTCGCCCCAGCCCATGACGGGATTGACGTTGTAATCGGCGCCCGAGCCATACCAGCCTTCGCGCCACGAGCGCTGCATCCAGTCGCGCGGGCCCGTGAACAAATGCCAGCGCCAGTGCAGGCCGGACGGTTTCGGCCACGAATGCAGGTACAGCTTTTGGTAACCGGCCTGGTGCAGCGCGCGCACCACGGCCATCAGGCGCGCATGCGGCATGCGGTCCGGCGGTGCGCGGCGGAACAGGATGGCTTCGCCGTCGGCATACTGCACTTCATCGGTGGACAGGTTCAAGTCCAGCGTGCGCGCCTCGCCGCCGAAGCGGGCCGAGATCCAGCCGGTCAACAGGTTGACGGCCGTGATCACGCCATAGCCGCGGAAACGGTGAAAAATGACGGTGCCGGGTGCAAGCGCTTTCATGATCGGACAGGTGCGGGCTGACAAAAGAAACCAGTGTAGTCGCAGCATACCGGCTTTTCCAGCCCGCCGGCCGCTTAAATGTGGAATGTTTCCCACGGCCCTGCTTCGCGTTATCATTCTGGCCTTGTTCACCCATGGAATACCATCATGACCCTGCGTATCATCGCCTCCGGCGGCACGTTCGATAAACATTACAATGAATTGAACGGCAGCCTGGGCTTCGCCGACAGCCACCTGCCCCAAGCGATTGCCCGTTCCCGCATGACGATCAACCCGGCGCTGGAATTGCTGCCGCTGATGGATTCGCTCGACATGAAAGACGAACACCGCCAGCGCATCCTCGCCTCGTGCAAGGCCGCCAGCGAGCACGCCATCGTCATCATCCACGGCACCGATACCATGCGCGAAACCGCCGCCGTGCTCGGCGCGGCCAACCTGGAGCGCACCATCGTGCTGACCGGCGCCATGATCCCGTATGAAATCGCCAATTCCGACGCGCTGTTCAACCTCGGCTTCGCATGCGGCGTGGCGCAAATCCTCACGCCAGGCGTGTACGTGGCCATGAACGGCAAGGTCTTCCCGTGGGATAACGTGCAAAAGAACCGCGCCGCCGGGGTGTTCCAGGCAGTGAATTGAAAGTGAGGAGATGAGGATGCCGGGCCATCAGGCCAGGCATCCTGGAACACGCAGTCTTACGCCTTGGCTTCGCCGCCCAGGGCTTCCACCACGTCGGCCATCAGCTTCGACAATTCCCCCGTCATCAGCATGAAATCGCCATCGAAACGCTCGTCGTCGTTGCGCGTGCTGTTTTCGGTTTCCTTCAGCACGTCCAGCGGCTTGACGCCCTTCAGCGCCAGCGATTCGGTCAGGGTAAACGAAATCTTGCTGTCCCACGTCATGGCCAGGCGCGTGCACTGCTTGCCGGCGGCGATGTGGCGGCGCACTTCGTCGGCTTCCAGCGTGTGGCGCACATAGCGCACGGCGGCCTTGCTTTCGCCGGTGGCGCGCAATTCCGTGTCCATGTCGACCGTGAAGCCGGCCGGCGCATCGTCGGCCTGCAGCCATTCAGTCATCACGCCCACCGGCGAGCGGTTCACGCGCAGGCTTTCCAGCGGCATGCGGTCCACCGCCTTCAACAGCAGCTTGATGACTTCGTCGGCCTTGGCCGGGCTGGCCGCGTCGACCACCAGCCAGCCATTGACCGGGTCGATCCAGGTCCAGACATTGCCGCGGATGGAAAACGCGCGCGGCAGCAATTCATCGGCCACGCGTTCCTTCAATTCCTTCATGGCTTTCTTGCCGGGGGCGAAGCCTTGTGCTTCCTCCATTTCCGCGGCGCGGGCCTTGGCCACCTGGTTGATGACGGTGGCCGGCAACAGTTTTTTCTCGGTGCCCAGCAGGATCAGCATCTGCTTGTTCACCACGTGCACCAGGCCGCCGTTGGGACGCGGTTTGTCCCAGCCCTGGCGCAGCAATTCATTGCTGCTGGCCGGCGTGAACGCATGCGGCGCCAGCGCCGCTTCGAGTTGTTCAGGAGTAAATGCCCAGGGTGCGGGCAGACGGTAAATTTGCAGATTTTTGAACCACATGTTCGCCTTGTTCAACTGATATGTGGGCGCCCGGTCCGAAAGCCCGGCGCCCCTGTTCTAATTCCGGGGGAACGATATTCTACACGCCGCCCCCCTCTCTTTTGCCCCAACCGTTCAAAGGTCGGAAAAAAGCTCCCCTTGTGTTGCAACATCGTGCTGCGCCAATTCATCGACACCGGTCAGGGCGCTGACGCGCACGCCCAGCAGGCGCAGGCGCTGGTCCAGCGGCACGCGCCGCAGGCACTCGCCGGCCGCGCGCCGGATCACGGCGCCGTCGCAGGTCGGCGCCGGCAATGTGACGTCGCGCGTGACGGTATGAAAGTCCGCATAGCGCAGCTTGATGCCCACAGTGCGCCCGACGCAGCGCTTGCGCTGCAAATCCTCGCCCAGCCGCATGCACAGCCGCGTGAAGATTTCCGACAGCACTTCGCGGTCCTGCCTGGCGTGCAGGTCGCGTTCGAACGTGGTCTCGCGGCTCACGGTTTTCGGCTCGGAACTGGTCGACACCCCGCGTTCATCGTGGCCATGCGAGACCCGCGCCAGCCACTGGGCATAATTGAGCCCAAAGTATTCCTGCAACAGCTTCGGCTCGGCCGCCGCCAGTTCCCCGACAGTGAAGATGCCGAGCGCCGCCAGCTTGTCGTTGGCCTTGGGGCCGATGCCGTTGATTTTCCGTACCGGCAGCGGCCAGATCCGGGTCGGCACGTCATCCATCGTCACCACGGTCAAGCCGTTCGGCTTTTCCAGGTCCGAGCATATTTTCGCCAGCAGCTTGTTGGGCGCGATGCCGATCGAACAAGTCAGCCCGGTGGCGTCCTTGACCGCGTCCTTGAGCCGCTGCGCCAGTTCGCGCGTTTCGCCTTCCACCTCGGTCAGGTCGATGTAGATTTCATCGATGCCGCGGTCTTCGATCCGCGGCGCGATCTGCGCCACGGCCGCCTTGAACAGGCGCGAATAGCGGCGGTACGAATCGAAATCCGTCGGCAGCAGGATCGCTTCCGGCGCCAGCGCCGCCGCCTTCATCATGCCCATCGCGGAAAACACGCCCAGCGCGCGCGCCTCATAGGTGGACGTGGTCACCACGCCGCGTCCCACATATTCCTTCAGGCGGTAATAGCGGCGCCGTCCGTCGGGCAACTGTTCCGGCTGGTGCGCGGTGCGCCCGCCGATCACCACTGGTTGACCGCGCAAATCGGGATAGCGCAACAGTTCGACGGATGCGTAAAACGCATCCATGTCGAGGTGGGCGATACGGCGGGCGGCGGACATGTGCGGCGCAATTACAAAAAAACTTGCAAAGAACTGTGATTATATACAGCATTATAAGCCGTTGCTGTCCAGCACATACTTGAGCAACGCATGAATTCCGGGCAAGCTGGACTCACAATCCGCGTCTTTTAACAACCACGGTGAAAGGAACCACAGTGAGCTTGTCCAACCTGCGCATCGGCGCGCGCCTCGGACTGGGTTTCGGCCTGACCATCATTATCATGCTGATCATGTCGCTGATCGGCATCAACCGCATCCGCCACACGGCGTCGCTGACCAGCCAGATCGTGCACGACCGCTACGTCAAGGTCGCCATCACCAACGACTTGCGCAGCTACGCCAACCGGGGCGCGCAGGCGCTGCGCAACGCCATGCTGGCGCCGAACGCGGCGCAGACCCAGGCCTTCCTGGCGCAGATGACGGACGCCGACCGCATGGGCGATGAAAAGGCGGCCAAGCTGGCGCCGATGCTGACCAGCGAGACCAACAAGCGGCTGCTGGCCGAATCGGGCGCGGCGTTCAAGGCGTATGCCGCCAAACGCGGCGAAGCGCTCAACATCCTGGCCGGCGACGACCGCGAAGCCGCGGTCCAGGCGCTGTTCAAGGACGTCATCCCGGTGCAGAACGCATATTTCGGCACGCTCGACGCCATGCTCAAAGGCCAGACCGACCTGATGGAAAAAGAGAGCCAGGAAGCCGACGACGCCGCCAGTTTCGCCACCACCCTGCTGCTGTCGCTGCTGGCGCTGGCCACCGTGCTATCGCTGGCGGCCGGCTACGTCATCACGCAATCGGTCACGGCGCCCATCAACGACGCCGTGCGCCTGGCCGAAACCGTGGCGCAGGGCGACCTGACCGTCAACATCGAAGCCAACCGGCGCGACGAAGCGGGCCGCCTGCTGCAAGCATTGAAGGACATGGTGGCGGCGCTGACGCGCACGGTCGGCGCGGTGCGCGCCGGCACCGACACCATCACCACGGCGTCGGCGGAAATCGCGGCCGGCAACCATGACTTGTCGGGCCGCACGGAACAGCAGGCCGCCAGCCTGGAGGAAACCGCGTCGTCGATGGAGGAATTGACGTCCACCGTCAAGCAGAATGCCGACAATGCGCGCCAGGCCAACCAGCTGGTGGTGTTTGCCGCGGACTTCGCCAACAAGGGCGGTTCCGTGGTCAGCCAGGTGGTCGACACCATGGGGTCGATCAAGGAAAGCTCGGGCAAGATCGCCGACATCATCGGCGTCATCGACGGCATTGCCTTCCAGACCAACATCCTCGCACTGAACGCGGCGGTGGAAGCGGCGCGCGCCGGCGAACAGGGCCGCGGCTTTGCCGTGGTGGCGTCGGAAGTGCGCACGCTGGCGCAACGCTCGGCCGCCGCCGCCAAGGAAATCAAGGAATTGATCAATGACTCGGTGGCCAAGGTCGACACCGGCGGCAAGCTGGTCGACGAAGCCGGCGCCACCATGCAGCAAATCGTGGCGTCGGTGAAGCAGGTGGCCGACATCATGGGCGAAATCGCCGGCGCCAGCGCGGAACAGAGTTCCGGCATCGAACAAGTCAACCTCGCCATTGCCGACATGGATGCGGCCACCCAGCAAAACGCGGCGCTGGTCGAACAGGCCGCCGCGGCGGCCACCAGCATGCAGGAACAGGCGGTGCGGCTGGCCGAAGCGGTGGCGGTGTTCAAGCTGCACGGCCACCACGGCGCGCCGGGGCGCTCGCTGGCGCTGCGCTGACGGCGCGGCTACAGGTAACGGCGTTCGCGGAACCACGCGGCCGACGCATCGTCGGCCGGGAAAAACGATTCCAGCCGCAATTCATGCACCGTCACGTCATGCGGCGTGCCCAGCGTCGTGATGGTGGTGAACAGGTTCAGTTCCACCCCATCCTTGGCGATCTGCAGCGGCAGGAATGGCAGCGCGCGGCGGTCCAGGTTGGGCGGCGGCGCGGCGCCTGCCAGGCCGGCCAGCGCCGTCAATTCCGCCAGCAGCGCGGTCGCTTCGCTGCCCGGGCCGTCGCTCATGGCTTCGCGCTGTATCCAGTGCAGCAAGTCCGCGCCCACGTCGTGCTGGTTGCGCACGTGGCGCCGCACGCCGTCCGGCGCCATCATCAGTTTCAGCACATTGACGCTGCCGTCGCGCGGGATGGGCGCGTCCGCCGGCATGTCGAGCAGCCACTTCATGAAACCATTGGCCGCGTCGTTGCTCATCACGAGGTTCCACAGCCGGTCCACCACCAGCGCGGGAAACGGCGCCTGCTGCGCCAGCATGAAGTCCAGCGCCTGCTTGACGGCGCGCAGTTCCGGGTCATCCATCTTGCGCTCCTGGTACGCGGGCGCGAAACCGGCCGCCAGCAACATCACATTGCGCTCGCGCAGCGGGATGTCGAGCACCACGCCCAGCTTCAGGATCAAGTCGCGGCTCGGCTGCGAACGGCCGCTTTCGAGGAAACTGATGTGGCGCTGCGAGATGCCGCTGTCGGTCGACAACCGCAACTGGCTGTAACCGCGCTTGCCGCGCCAATAGCGCAGCGCGGCGGCGAAATCGCTGAAATATTGCTCGGCAGTGGCGACACTCACGATAGTCTCCCGATAACACGACGCCGCCCATTGTACGGATACGGCCGCGGCCGGCGATGATGTCTGAGGTAATCGCGAGACAGCAGGGCCCGTTACGCGTGACAAACGAGGACAGGGCTGACATACTGGGGCAACGCCTGAATGTTAGTAACTTTTCAACAGATAGTTACTACGGGAACTTTTCGCGCATTTGGGCTGTTTTACTGACCAGATGCCCTTACTCCGGAATTTTCAGCGCATGCCTACGACTGTCCAGTATTGCCCCACCCGCTTCCCTTCCCGCCTTGTTTCTCTGTCCGCCGCCGGCGCCGCCATCCTGGCGCTGACCGGCTGCGCTTCGCTGCGCGTTGAAGACAGTACGCTGCGGACAACCGAGATCCGCGCCACCGTCCAGACCGACAAGGCGGCGCTGGCGGCCAACATCGAACCGTTGACGGGCGTGCTGACCCTGGAGGAAGCCATTGCCCGCGCGCTCAAGTACAACGCCGACGTGCGCTACAAAGCCATGGAACAAGCGGTGGCCATGGGGACGTTCGAAGTCGGCAAGTATGACCAGTTGCCCAAGCTGGTGGCGGCCGCCGGCTACCATGGCCGCAACAATGACTTGATCACCCGCAGCACCGATTCCGTGACGGGCGCTCCATCACTGGCCCATCCCTTCATTTCCTCCAGCAGGAACACGGTCACCAGCGAACTGGGATTTTCCTGGAGCTTGCTGGACTTCGGCCAAAGCTACTACGCGGCGCGCCAGAACGCCGACCGGGTATTGATTGCAGCCGAGCGGCGCCGCAAAGCCATGCACAACCTGGTGCAGGACGTGCGCACTGCCTACTGGCGCGTAGTGGCGGCGCAGAAATTGTTGCCGGCGCTGCACAAGGCCATCAACGATTCCGAAGCCGCGCTGAAAAACACGCGCCAGGCCGAACAGGACAGCCTGCACTCGCCGCTGGAACCGCTGCGCTATGAGCGCCAGTTGCTGGAAAACCTGCGCCTGCTCGAGACCATCAACCAGGAACTGTCGACTGCCCGCGTGGAACTGGCGGCGTTGACGGCCCTGCCATTCAACCAGCACATCGAGGTGGCGGAGCCGGTGGAATCCAGCGTGACCGCATGGCTGGAAGCCGCGCCCGAACGCCTGGAAGAGATGGCGCTGCTGCGCAATCCCGACCTGCGCGAAGGCATGTACAACGCCCGCATCGCGCAGCAGGAAACCCGCCGCGCCATGCTGAAACTGTTCCCCGGCATTTCCTTTAACGCCGCTTACAAGCACAGCAACGATTCCTACCTGATCCACCAGAACTGGAACGAAGCGGGCGCGCAAATCTCGTTCAACCTGCTGGGCCTGCTCGCAGCGCCGGCGCAAATGCGCCTGGCCGATGCCGGGGTCGCACTGGCGGAACAACACCGCATGGCGCTGCAAATGGCCGTGCTGACCCAGCTTCACCTGGCGCGCCTGCAACTGGCCAACGCAGCCCAGCAATTCGGCCGGGCCGACGCCATTGCCAAGGTCGACAGCCGTATCACCCAGCACGTCGTCAACCAGGAACAGGCGCGCAAACAGTCGCAGGCCGACAGCGTGGCCCAGCAAACCGCCAACGTGCTGTCGCAGCTGCGCCGCTACCAGGCGCTGTCGAACCTGCAAATGGCGTCGTCGCGCCTGCAGGCCACGGTCGGCATGGAGCCCGCATTGGCCGATCCCGCCACGATGCCGCTGGCCGCGCTGGCCGGCACCGTGGCGCAGTCGCTGAAGGATTGGGAAGCGGGCAAATTGCCGGACGCCGCCCGGGAAGGCAGCCGTTGATGCGGTGGCGCGGTATCGTCGCGCTGGCTGGCGCGGTGTGGATGCACGGTGCAGTGGCGGCCCCGGCGGCCCCCGCGACGCCGGCGCCGCCCGCCAAGGCCGGCCTCACCCTGGAAACCCGGGAAATCCGTGCGCAATTGACGCCGCGGCGCTACACCACGCTGGCGGCGGAAATCGGCGCGAAAATCAACCGCCTGCCGCTGGCCGAAGGCGCGGCATTCCGGCAAGGCCAGGTACTGGTGCAATTCGACTGCGCGCTGCAGCAAAGCCAGCTGGCCAAATCGGAAGCCGCCGTCATGGCGGCCGAGACGACGTGGCAAGCCAACACCCGCCTGCATGAATTGAAATCAGTCGGCAAGGTGGAACTCGACACGTCCAAAGCCGAGCTGCTGAAAGCCAAGGCCGACCTGGCCGGCAACCGCGCGATAGTCGAGAAATGCCAGGTGGCGGCGCCGTTTGCCGGCCGCATCGCCGAACAAAAGGTGCGTGAACAGCAATACGTGCAGGCGGGCCAGCCTTTGCTGGAAATCATCGATGACAGCGCGCTGGAACTGGAATTCATCGTGCCGTCGCGCTGGATGGCCTGGGCCCGCCCCGGGGTCGGCTTCAAGATCGCGATCGACGAAACCGGCAAGACGTATCCGGCCAGGATCTTGCGGGTCGGCGCGCGCGTCGACCCGGTCAGCCAGTCCATCAAGATGACCGGCATGATCGACGGACGCTTTCCTGAACTGGTGGCCGGCATGAGCGGCAAGGTGTTGATGGCGCCGCCCGCCGGCCAGTGATGTGACGGCACACGGGGAGAAAACCATGACGAACGTACCGGGATTGCAGCAAGCCTTGGGCGCATCGCTGGAAATGACGCAACAACTGGCGGCCTCGCTGGGCTTGCCGCTGTTTTCCACCGACCTGTTCATGCCGGACTATGCGCCGGGCGCCAGTGGACGCTGGCGCCTGGTCTCGGGCGGCTTCGTCATCGACCATGGTTACCACAGCGGCTCGTGCGCCACGGCCGGTACGCCGCTGTTGATGCGCCGGCGCGATGGCGATGACGCCACCTGGGATACCTGGATGTCGCTGTCGCCCCATGAAATCGAAAGCCAGGAACTCGGTTGCCGCCACGCCTTTGGCCATACCGTGGTGATGGGCCTGGGCATGGGCTGGGCCGCGCTCAATATCGCGCTCAACCCGCAGGTGCGGCGCGTGACCGTGATCGAGCGCGATCCGGAAGTCATCGATTTGTTTGCCAGCTCGGGGGCGCTGCACGGCGTGCCTGCCGCCGTTGCCGGAAAAATGCGCGTGGTGGAAGCCGATGCGCTGGCCTGGCAGCCCGATGAGCCGGTTGACTTCATCCACGCCGATATCTGGCGCACGCTGGCGGAAGAGAGCACGCTGGACGACGTCCGCCGCATGCAGCGCCACATCGGCGCCGCCTGCATTTATGTCTGGGGCCAGGAATTATTGATCCATGAGGCGGCGTGCCGGATGACGCCTGACAGCGCCGATCCGCGCAGCTGGTCCGCCGCCGTGCGGCAAGCCATGGAACAGACCGGTCTGCCCTTGCTGTCGCCGCCGGGAATGGACTATCCGGCTTTCGTGGCGCGCGTCGCGGCCCTGCGCCGCGCACGCTGGCCGGCCGGGATTCCCGACATGGGCTTTCGTCGCGGAGCAGAGTCGTGAGCAGCGGCGCACGCCTCGTGCTACTCGGCAGCGCCGGGCGCCCACGACAGCAGAAGGTGCGTGCCGCCGTCGGGTCCTTCGCAACGGAAACCCAGGCGCAGGTACAGCCGCACGGCTGGATTCGTGCGCAGGCAATGCAGGCGCAATGGGACGCCGCCAGTCCGCGCCCCGGTCTGCAGCCACGCCAGCAAGCGGGTACCGATGCCCTGTCGCCGGTACGGGATATCGATGCTGATGTCGGCCACATGCCACTCGGTGGCCCTGCGCATGACGACAAGACGGCCGGCCGGCGCGGCGGCGGGCGGCGTGCCCACCATCACGATGTAGTCATCGGCTGGCCCGGCTTGCAACAATTGCGCTTCATGCGCATTGAACTGCATGGCCAGTATCGGTTCCAGCAAGCCGACATCCCAATCGCCCGCATGCATTTCATCCGCACGGACGCGGTGAAACAGTCGCTGGCAAAAAGGGCGGTCGGCGGCAAGGCACGGGCGCAAGGAAAGGTCGTCATTCATGGGCATGTAGTCAAGAGCGGCATCACCAGCAGCACCAGCAGCAGCACCACCACCAGCAATCTTACTTACCAGGAGGAGCATTGATGGATACATTTATCGGAACGATCATCTTATGGCCACTCAAATGGGTGCCGCAAGACTGGAATCTGTGCGATGGAACATTATTACAGATTCAGCAATACCAGGCGCTGTATTCGCTGATTGGCAACGTGTATGGCGGCAGTGCCTCAGCCGGAACGTTTGCGTTGCCGGACTTGCGCAACCGCGTGCCGATGGGCGCCCCGTCCGTCACCCAGCTGAGCCCCAACCAGGTCGGCAGCGCCACGACGCAAATCAGCGGCATGGGCGCCGCGTCGGTTCAGCTCAGCGTTAACAATTTACCCGCGCACAACCACAGCGCGACCTTCAATCCCAATGGCGGCACCAGCAGCGTGAGTATTGCCATTCCAGCTGTCAGCAATCCGAGTAACCAGACCGATACGCCTGGCGCCACGGTTTCCCTGGCCAAGGCCATCAGCCAGGGACCGGACGCGATCACCACGTATAGCAGCGACACCGCCAACACGACGTTACAGCCATTTAACGTTTCGGTGCCGGCTGGCGGTGGCACGGTCACGACCGGCCCCACCGGCAACGGCCAGCCCTTTACCGTCACGTCCCAGATCACTGGTTCGGCCAGCACCATCCAGCCCTCGCTGTATATGAATTACATCATCTGCCTGAATGGCCTGTATCCACCGCGGCCATGACGGACAGCACCATGTAGCCGCCACGCGACAGGGGAAGATTTACGTGCTTCTTCGCTGGAAGATCCGTTCACTTCCCCCGTCATGCAGCTATGATCGAATCCAGCCAGCCGCATCAGGCCCCCTGCCTGCCGACAAGATAGACATTCCGGCGTCCAGCCAAGGTATTTCATGAAAACCAACCGCTCCCACGACACCCTCGCAACGTTCCTGTCCGAGATGTATCCGGGCCCGTTCCGGCCTGCCGCCATCACGCCACGCCGCGCGCTGCAGCGGCGCGGCTCGGGGCTGCTGGCGCTGGAACAGCGCTACGTGTTCGACGGCGCGGCTGTGGTGGATGCGGCGCATGCGGCGCTCGGCGCCTCCGCCAGGGAAGCCATGGAAGCGAGGCCGGCCCCGGTGGAAGTGCGGGCCGCCGAACCGGCGCGCAACGATGGCAGGAAGGAAGTCGTATTTGTCGATACCTCGGTGGCCGATTACAAGGCGCTGGAAGCCATCGTGCGTTCCGGTGTCGAAGTGGTGGAAATCGATGGAGGCCAAAGCGGCCTGGCGCAAATGGCCCAGTGGTCGGCCAGCCACCGCGGTTACGATGCGGTCCACATCCTGTCGCATGGCTCGGCGGGCACGCTTCATCTGGGCACCGACCTGATCGACAATGCCCGGATGGCGTCAACCACGACGCAGGCCGAGTTTGCCGCGCTGGGACAGTCGCTCAAGGCCGGCGGCGACGTGCTGATCTATGGCTGCGACCTCGCGGCCACCGACGGCGGACGCCAGCTGGTCGCGGGGATTGCCACGGCGACCGGGGCGGACGTGGCGGCTTCGGCCGACATTACCGGCAATAGCGGCAAGGGCGGCGACTGGGTGCTTGAACACCAGACTGGCGCCATCGAAGCTTCCAGCGTGGTGGAGGCGGAACGGGCCGACAAGTACGCCGGCACGCTGACACTGCCCGGTACAACCACGAATTTTTCCAGCATCACGGTTAACACGGATTATACGACCAACACCAACACCGGCGCAGGCACGGTGACCGCCACCGACGTTGCCAGCAGTGGGTGGGATGTCGTCGCCGTCTCGTCAGGATCAAGTGCCGCGTTTTATGTACGGGGTATATCGTCGATCGGTTCCGGCGCTGTCCGGATCCAGGGCGACCATATGACGTATATCGATTTTCGGCTGAATAACACCGGCTATACCTTCGACCTGTCGACGCTTGACTTGCGTGTCTCGATTACCGGCAACCTCACGGTCGAGGCACTGGACAGTTCATATAACACGGTCAGCGGCTCGGCCATGACCGTCACGGCCAGCAGCACCACTTCTTTCTTTACAGGTAATGTCACCAACTCGGGGCTGACGTCGAAATACAATGACATCTATGGCTTCCGGATTACGTTCGCCGGTACCGGGAACTATGGCACTTATGTAGACAACATCGTCATTTCCGATCTCAAGACCGCTTCTTCGAACAGCGCCCCTACCAACAGCGTGACGCCCACCATCAGCGGCACCGCCTACGTCGGCAATTCCCTGTCCGCCACCACCGGCACCTGGAGCGACGCCGACGGCGACTCGCTGAGCTACAGCTACCAGTGGTACCGCGCCGACGACAGCAGCGGCACCAATGCGGCCGCCATTTCCGGCGCCACCAGCAGCAGCTATTCGCTGACCACGTCCGACGCCCACAAATACGTGCGCGTCGTGGTCACCGCCAATGACGGCAACAGCCATACGCCGACCGCCAACTCGTCTTGGAGCGCCGTCACCAACGCCGCGCCAAGCAACAGCATCGTGCCATCGATCAGCGGCACGGCCACGGTCGGCAGTGGCCTTTCCGCCAGCACGGGCACGTGGACCGACAGCGATGGCGACTCGCTGACCTACAGCTACCAGTGGTACCGCGCCGACGACAGCAGCGGCACCAATGCCGCCGCGATTTCCGGCGCCACCAGCAGCGGCTACACGCTGACGTCGTCCGATGGCGGAAAATATGTGCGTGTCGGGGTGACCGCCAGCGATGGCAACAGCGGCAGCGCCACCGCCAACGCATCGTGGACTTCGGTCAGTTCCGGTGCGTCCAACTCGGCCCCCGTCAACAGCGTGGCGCCATCGGTCAGTGGCACCGCGACGGTCGGCAATGCGTTGTCCGCCAGCACCGGCACCTGGAGCGACAGCGATGGCGATACGCTGAGCTACAGTTACCAGTGGTACCGCGCGGACGACAACAGCGGCACCAATGCCGCCGCGATTTCCGGCGCCACCAGTTCCAGTTACACCTTGACCACGTCCGATGCGCACAAATACCTGCGCGTGGTGGTCACCGCCAATGACGGCAACAGCCATACGCCGACCGCCAATTCCTCGTGGACCGCGATCACCAATACCGCGCCCGTCAACAGCGTGGTCCCATCGGTCAGCGGCACCGCCACGGTCGGCAATGCGCTGTCCACCACCAACGGCACCTGGACCGACGCCGATGGCGACTCGCGCACTTACTCGTACCAGTGGTACCGCGCCGACGACAGCAGCGGCACCAATGCCGCCGCGATTGCCGGCGCCACCAGTTCCAGTTACACCTTGACCACGTCGGATGCCCACAAATACCTGCGCGTGGTCGTCACGGCTTCCGACGGCAATGGCGGCAGCACGGCGGCCAACGCCGCGTGGACCGCGATCACCAATACCGCGCCGGTCAACAGCGTGGTTCCGTCCATCAGCGGCACCGCCACGGTCGGCAACGCCCTGTCCAGCGGCACCGGTACGTGGAGCGACAGCGATAGCGATTCGCTGAGCTACAGCTACCAGTGGTACCGCGCCGACGACAGCAGCGGCACCAATGCCGCCGCGATTTCCGGTGCGACCAGCGCCAGCTATACGCTGACGTCGTCCGACACCAGCAAATATGTGCGCGTGGTGGTCACCGCCAGCGACAGCAACGGCGGCAGCGATACCGCCAATGCGGCCTGGACCCTGGTGAGCGCGGCCAATGCCGCGCCCGTCAACAGCGTGGTCCCATCGGTCAGTGGCACCGCGACGGTCGGCAATGCGTTGTCCGCCAGCACCGGCACCTGGAGCGACAGCGATGGCGATACGCTGAGCTACAGTTACCAGTGGTACCGCGCGGACGACAACAGCGGCACCAATGCCGCCGCGATTTCCGGCGCCACCAGTTCCAGTTACACTTTGACCACGTCCGATGCGCACAAATACCTGCGCGTGGTCGTCACGGCTTCCGACGGCAATGGCGGCAGCACGGCGGCCAACGCCGCGTGGACCGCGATCACCAATACCGCGCCGGTCAACAGCGTGGTTCCGTCCATCAGCGGCACCGCCACGGTCGGCAATGCGCTGTCCACCGGCAACGGTACCTGGACCGACGCCGATGGCGACTCGCGCACGTATTCGTACCAGTGGTACCGCGCCGATGACAGCAGCGGCACCAATGCCGCCGCGATTTCCGGCGCCACCAGTTCCAGTTACACCTTG
>CBIHOX010000044.1:0-38711 GCA_966211685.1 uncultured Pseudoduganella sp. | reverse complement strand
GGTCGGCTTTATCGTGGCGGAAACCGGCTGGTTCAACTTCTTTATGATCTGCTTCATCCTGGCGTTCCCCGCCATGATGATGTTGCCCAAAATTGCACCATGGAACTCACCAAAATGAAACCGCTGAAACTGACCCTGGCCGCACTGGCGCTGGCTGTCAGCGCCGCTGCCGCCGCCGTGCCTCAAAAGGGCGAACCGGATGGCATTCCTGTCGATGACCTGTCGCCGCTGCGCGGCATTGCCGGCGACGCCGCCGCCTTCGACGCGCAATCGAAACAGCAATACCTGCAATTGATGAGCCAAGCGCAGCAAAAAGGCGCGCTGATGCCCGATTCCGATCCGCAAGTGCAGCGCCTGCGCAATATCGCGCGCCGCATCGTGCCGTTCGCGCCGCGCTGGAATCCCGACGCCGCGAGGTGGGGCTGGCAAGTGAATTTGCTCAATTCGCCCACGGTCAACGCGTTTTGCATGCCGGGCGGCCGCATCGCGTTTTTCACCGGCATCCTGTCGAAACTGAATTTGACCGACGATGAAGTGGCCATGGTGATGGGCCATGAAATTGCCCACGCGTTGCGCGAACATGCGCGCGAACAGGCCGGCAAGACCGCCGTCACGGGCATCTTCAGCCGCCTGATCGGCGCCGGCGCCGCCGCGTATTTCGGCGTTGATCCGCGCCTCGGTGAACTGGGAGGCAACCTGGTGACCAAGGGCGCGGCCCTGAAATTCTCGCGCGACGATGAACGCGACGCCGACCTGGTCGGCATGGACCTGGCGGCGCGCGCCGGTTACGATCCGCGCGCCGGACGCGTGCTGTGGGAAAAAATGGCGACGCAAAGCAAGGGCGCACCGCCGGTATTCCTGTCGACCCACCCGGCCGGCAAGGAACGCATCGAGCGCATGGAAAAAGCGTTGCCGCTGGTGATGCCGGTATTTGCCCGCACCAAGGGCATGTCGGCTGACCAGTTGCCGCCTTACCGCACGTTGCCGCTGCCCGCTGGCCAGGGCGGCCGCTGACATGCCGCGCCCGCGCGTGCGGGAAGCCGCGCCGCTGCCGATGCGCGACGGTGTCGCTCCCAGTTACCTGTGGCTGCCGGAAGGGCAGTGGCCCGACATGCTGTCGTTCCTGGTCGAGTACTATCCGGCCGTGTCGGAAGCCGCGTGGCGTGAACGCATGGCCAGGGGCGAAGTGGTCGACAATGACGGCAAGCCTTTGACGCCGGATTCGCGCTACCGGCGCGGCATGCGCATTTTCTATTACCGCGAACTGGAATACACGGAAACGCCGATCCCATTTGAAGAGGAAATCCTGTTCCAGGACGAGCACCTGGTGGTGGTCGACAAGCCACATTTTCTCCCGATGATTCCTTCCGGGCGTTTCCTGCACGAGACCTTGCTGGTGCGGCTGCGCAAGAAGCTCGGCATCGAAGACCTGACCCCGATTCACCGGCTCGACCGCGAAACCGCGGGGGTGGTGATTTTCTCGTCGAATATCGCCAGCCGCGGGCGCTACCAGTCGATGTTCCAGCAGCGCGTGGTGCAAAAGGAATATGAAGCGCTGGCGCCGCGCCTGCACGGCGTGGATTTTCCATTCACGTACCGCAGCCGCATGGTCGAAGGCGACAAGTTCTTCGTCATGAAGGAAGAGCCCGGCGAGCCGAATTCGGAAACCATGATCGACGTGATCGAGCACCGCGACAATGGCCATACGCTGTACCGCCTGTGGCCGCACACGGGCCGCCAGCACCAGTTGCGGCTGCACCTGGCGTCGCTCGGCATCCCGATCGTCAACGATGCGTTTTATCCGGTGGCGCTGCCGTGCAAGCAGGATGACGTGTCGTCTCCGCTGAAACTGCTGGCGCGAGCGATCAGCTTTGCCGACCCGCTGACCGACGAGATACGGCGCTTCGAAAGCCGCCGCAACCTGTAATCAGCCGAAGGCCGGCCCGGTCAGCTGGTGACCCCGGTCCAGTCCAGGGTGATGTCGTTGCTGATGATGAAGGTGATGCTGGTGTCGGACTTCAATTGGTACTTGCTGTAGCCGAGCAGCTGGATCCACGTCGCCGACTCCCACAGCGAGCGGTCGGCATAGACGGTATCGGAACTGTCGCCTTCGAACCGGATCGAATCGGTATCGGACATGGCCTGGATCGAGGCGCCCGTGATGGTCAGCGCATTGTTCGTGCCCAGGTAGATCTTTTCGATGTGGGTCACGTTGGACGTCAGACTCGCCAGGTCCAGCGTCTGGTTCGACGCGTACAGGTTGAGGATGTCGGTGCCCGAATCATTGCCGCCGTCGATCAAGCCGCTCAGCGTGCCGTCCAGGCGGGCATACAGCATGATGGTATCGTCGCCATTGCCGGCGTAGATGCTGCTGCCCAGCGCCGTGACGGTGAGGCCGTCGTCGCCGTCCCCGGCGAAGATGCCGTTGCCGCTGCTGCTCACGCTAATAGTGTCGACGCCTTCGCCGCCATAGACGGCGTTGCTGGTGCCGCTCACCGTGGCGATGTCGGCCCCGTCGCCCAGGCTGACGGTAGCGTAGTTGCCGGTGATCGCGATTTGATCGATACCGGCGCCGCCCGTGACGGTATTGCCGGAGCCGCCGATGTCTACGAGGTTGTAGCCGTCGCCGGCATCGATGTCGTTGCCCGAACCGGTGATGATGATGTAGTCATCATCGCTGCCGCCCACGACGTCATTGCCGGAGCCGGAGATGGTGATGGCATTGTTGCCGCTGCCGCCAGTGATGTCGTTCGCGAAACCGCTGATGGTGATGGTGTCGTCGCCGTTGCCGCCGCTGACGGTATTGTGCGAACCGATGACCGTGATGACATCGCCGTCGGCGCCGCCGTCGACCACGTTGTCGTCGCCGTTGACATTGATGGTGTCGCTGCCGTCGCCGCCATCGATTTCATTGGCAGCACTGCCGGACTGGATATTCACGGCGTCGTTGCCATAGCCGGCATACACCGTGTTGCCGGTGCCGCTGACGTCGATCGTGTCGTTGCCATACAGCGTGTACAGCAGTTTGCCGCCGGTGGCGGTATGGTTGCCGCCATAGCCGTCGCCGAAATACACGGTGTAGCCGGAAATGCCGTCATGGGAACCGATGTTGCCCGCCACGTCGGTGGTGCGCAAACCGATCTCGCCGCCGGAGGCGATTTTCACGTCCGTCAGCGTCCAGTCGCTGGACGTGGTGGAAGCCGCTTCGGTCCACGTGACGCCGCCATCGGTGGTGTATTCGACGAATTCCACGTCCAGGTTCATGGTGCCTTCCATCGTGCCGCTGATGGAAGTGATGGCGACCGACGTGCCCAGGCCATAGAAATTCGGGAATTCCGACGTCGACACGTGGCCGGTCGGCCCCGTGGTATCGACGGTCCAGTCATCGTCCAGCACGGCGGTGGCGCTTTCCAGTCCCGCTTCATCGTATTGCTGGAACTGGATCTCGCCGCTGTAATAAATGCTGTCGGGCAGCGACATGGTATACGTCGAACCGCTGACGTCCACCGTGGTCCACGTCAAATCGTCGGACGACAACTTGTACCGCAGGTGCGACGTGGTGATGCCGCACACGGTCAGCGTATTGTCGTTGGTGATGAAGTCGATGTCTTCGTCGCCATTGCTGGCGTACGTCGATTCCGACAGCGACAGCGTCAGCGTGGACGGCGTGGTCTTGGTATAGAAGTCGAGCAATTCGGTGCCGATGCTGATCGCGTTGCCGGCCTTGTCGGCCAGCGCCGAGTTGTACACCGTAACCACGTAGTGCGCATCGTTTTGCAGGGAGCCCGACAACGTGAGCGTGACGGTAAAGGTGCCGCCGTCGTAGCTGCCGGTATTGCCGCTGAGCGCCTCGAACACGATTTCATGGGTATCGTCCGGGTTGCCGCTGTTGGTGACCTTGAATCCGGTCTGCGCGCTCACGTCGAGCGCTTCATCGAAGGTCAGCGTGATGGTCGTGGTGCCGGAATCAATGCCCGTCGCCGCGGACGACGGCGTGCTCGACGACAGTGACGGCGCCACCGTGTCGACCGTCACCGTGGTGGCGGTGCTGCTTTGCGTGCCGTAATTGCCGGCCTTGTCATACACGCGCAGCGCCAGCGCATGCGCGCCATCGTCCAGCGACGTGGAAAGCGTGATTTCGATATCGCCGCCGGACGCGCTGAAGTCGTCCGCGGTCAGCGTATAGGTGCCGACCACCGCGTCGCCGTTGCTGGTGTCGATGATTTGCAGCACGTCGCCGGCCGACAGGTCGCTGGTGTTGGCCACGTTGACCACGACGGTCGGCGTGTCCTCGGACGTCAGGTTGTCGGTGCTCCTGTCACCGGTATCGCTGTCGCCCAGCAAGTCCACGGTCTTCGACGCCATCGACGCCGTGCTGGTGTCGATGGTCAGCGCCAGCGCGCTTTCGGTTTGCGTGCCAAGGTTGCCCGCGACGTCGCGGGCGCGCAGCACCAGCGTGTGCGAACCGGCGCTCAACGTTCCCAGTTCGGCCGAGATGGAATTGCCAGACACCGTCAGGTCGCTGCTGGTGATGGTGTGCGAATGCAGGATGGAATTGCTGGTGGTGTCGACGATGTCGACATAGTCGCCCGCCGACAGGCCCGAGCCGTACAGGCTGTAGCTGACGGTCGGCGTGGTATCGGACGTGACGTTGTCGGTGGTGCCGCCCGACAGGCCGTTGCTGGTGTCGCTGCCGTCCTCCAGGTCCGGCGCCTTGCTGGCCAGGGAGCCGGGAGCGGTGGTGTCGATCGTGTAGTAGTGGGAAGTCGACAGCTCCGACGTGGCGGCGGAGGAATCGGTCAGCCGCACCCGCACGTTATTGCTGCCGGACAGGGTCTTGCTGATGGTCCAGGTATGGGTGGTGTTGTCGACCGTGGCGCTGCTCCACGTGGCGCCATTGTCCACCGATACCTCGATCTTGCCGCCCATGACGGCATACACGTCGCCACCGCTGAAGGAGCCGGATATGGTCTGCACGGCGACGTTGGTGATCAAGTCCGTACTGGTGTCGCCGGTATCGGAGGAAAACGCGAGCGTATCGGCCAGCACCAGCGTTTGCGTGTCGTAATTGAACGGCAACGACGCGGCCGACGACGGGCCGGGATTGCCATACGGGTCATCGATGGTGTTGACGTTCAATTGCACGCTGCCTTCGCCATACGCGTTGGCGGTGGGCGTCAGCGTCGCGGTCCACGTGGTGCCGCCGTCGGCGGAGGTGAACGCGCCCAGCGCGCCGCCCGTGACCGTGAAATCGGCCGCGGTCGGCGTGTCCGTCACGGCTTCGCTGAACGTCACGGTCAGGGTGGCGGTCTGGCCGGCGACCAGCGTGTTGTCGCTCAGCGTCAGCGTGGCGGACGGGCCGGTGGTGTCGGCCGTGAACGTGAAATTCAGGCTGGCCGAGTTGGCGGACGGGCCGACGTTGCCGGCGGCATCGGTCACGGTGGACGCCGCCAGCGCGATGCTGCCCGACGCGGTGGGCGTCAAGGTGGCGGTCCACGTCAGGTAGTCGGTGGTGGTGAAGGCGCCCAGGGTGGCGCCGCTGACCGTGAAATCACCGGCCGTCAAGCCATACACGGCCTCGTCGAACAGCACCGTCAACGTGGTGGATTCGCCGCTGGTCATGGAACTCTTGTCGATGTACATCGACCACAAGGTTGGCGCGGCCTGGTCCAGCGTATAGCTGTGGCTGTATTCGGTGCCGGCGGCGGCGCCGTTCGACACGCGCACTTTCAGCGTGCTGCTGGCGCTGATGGTCTGGCCGTACAGGGTCCAGCTGGTGCCGGTGGTATCGGCTTCGGTCCAGGTGGCGCCATTGTCCAGCGACACTTCCACGTACTCGCCGCGCGCCAGCGACTCGGACAGCGTGCCGGCAATGATTTGCGACGCGGAGCTGGTGATGAAGTCGTCGGCGAAGTTGGTGTCCGTCATGCTGGCCGTTTCAATGGTCGCGGACGGCGTGGCGTTGTACGTGAAGCTGGCCGATACGTCGGCCGACGGGCCGGTATTGCCGGCCAGGTCGGTCACGGCCAGCGCGTCGAGCCGCACTTCGCCGGCGCCGTTCGACGCCGGCGTCAGCGTCGCGGTCCAGATGGTGCCATCGTCATTGCTGGACAGGCCGCTCATGGTGCCGCTGTATTTGAAGTCGGCCAGGGTCAGGCCCGTGACGGCTTCGCTGAAGGTGATGGTGACGGTGGCGGTTTCGCCGCTCAGCAGGGCCGATTCGCTGAGGGTGATGGTGGCGCTGGGGCCGGCCTGGTCCAGGGTGTATTCCTGGCTCCATTCCGCGCCTGTGGCGTCGCCGTTCGATACCCGGGCCAGCAGCGTATTGCTGGCGCTGAGGGTCTGGCCCGACAGCGTCCAGCTGGTGCCCGTGACGGACGCCTGGTGCCAGGTGGCGCCGTCATCCAGCGACACCTGGACGAATTCGTTGCTGCCCAGCGCGGCCGACAGGCTGCCGCTGAAGGTTTGCGCCGTCACGTTGGTAATGAAGTCGCTGCTGCTGGAGCCCGAGTCGGACGACATGGCGGCGCTGGTCACCGTGACGGTCGGCGGCACCACGTAGCTGAAACTGGTGCTGACGGCGGCGGCCGGGCCGCTGTTGCCGGAGGCATCGGTCACGCCGGAGGCGGCCAGTTGCAGGGAACCGCTGCCGCTGCCCGAGGTGGCCGGAGTCAAGGTGGCAGTCCAATTGATGCCGTTGCTCGATTGCAGGTTGCTGAGCGTGCCGCCATCGACCGTGAAGTCGGCGGCGGTCAGGCCGGTCACGACTTCGCTGAACGTGAGGGTGACGGTGGCGGTCTGGCCCCAGCCCGGCGACGTGTTCGACAGCGACATGGTGGCGGTCGGACGCACGGTATCGACCGCGTAATTCGATGATTCCGACGTACCCGAACCGGCGTTGCCTGCGCTGTCGGCCACGCCGGACAGGTCGACCGTGACGACGTTGGTGCTGTCGCTGACGCCAGTGGCGGGCGTCAGGGTGGCGGTCCACGTGATGCCGCCATCGGCGGAACTGAGCGCCGACAGCGCGCCGTTGGCGACGGTCACGTCGTCGGCCGTGAAGCCGGTGACCGCTTCGCTGAACGTGAACGTGACCGTGGCGGTGTCACCCAGCCGCAGCGCGCTGTCATCGATGGCGATCGACGCCAGGACAGGGCTTGCGGTATCGACCGCGTAGTTGGCGGAATCCGCGCTGCCGGCGCCGATATTGCCGGCCAGGTCGGTCACGCCGGACATGTCCAGGCTGATGACGTTGGTGGCCGCGGCGGTACCGGACGAAGGCGTGAAGGTCGCGGTCCAGGTCTTGCCATCCTCTGACGACTGCAGGTTGGCCAGCGTACCGCTGCCGGCGGTGAAGTCCGACAGTTCCAGCCCGGCCACGGCTTCCTGGAACGTGACCGTCACGGTCGCGGTTTCGCCGGGCACCAGGCCGGTGTCGGACAGTTCGATCGATTCCACCGTGGGCGCCGCGGTGTCGAAAGTGTAGGCGTGGCGTACCGCCGCGGAATGGCCGCCGGCCGCGTTGCCGACGCGGGCCACGATGGTGCTGCTGCCCGTCAGCGTGCCATCGATGCTCCACATGTTGTTGGCCGCGCTGGCCGTGTGCCAGGTGGCGCCGTTATCGAGCGACACTTCGACGAATTCACCGGCCGCCAGCGTGCCGGTGTAATGGCCGCTGATGGTCTGCGCCGCGCTGTTGGTGATGAAATCAATCAGGCTGTAGCCCGTATCGGTCATGGAGAAACCGGCATCCACGGTGGCCGACGGGATAGCCGCGCCCGAGGCCGTGAATTTCAGCTTGCTGGTATCGGCCAGCCCGGAAAAGCTGTTGCCGGCCGCGTCATGCAACGCGCCCTTGGGCATTTGCACGCTGTACATCTTGCCGGCGGCCAGGCTGGACGCCACGCTGATGGTCACGGTATTGCCCGATACCGTCACTTGCGAGGTATCGCCGATGTCGATCGTGTGGGTGTCGGTGGCGCCGATCAGGCGCGTGCGCAGCACGCCATCCTTGCCCATATAGGTTTGCGTCGCGCCATCCGTGATGGTGACCAATCCCGAGCCGGCCGCGATGGTTTCGCTGAAGGTCAGGACGATGGTGTTGCCGGAAACGGTGGAGGAAAGCAGGGACGGCGCGGTCAAATCGGGCATGGTCTACTCGGAAGAAACAGAAGCGGTACGGTATAGTAGCAAAAAAGTGTCAATGTTTGCGCATTGGAAACCAATATTTCACTTTTTTAACATACCGTCCGCGAAGACTGTAGGGACTCCCGGGCGGACGGGCAGGTCAGGCCGCCAGCGCGTGGTAATCGATGATCAGTGGTGCATGGTCGGAAAAGCGCTCTTCCTTGTAAATCGCAACCTGATGCGCCTTGCCGGCAATGCCTGGCGTGGCGACGTGGTAGTCGATGCGCCACCCGACGTTCTTGGCCCATGCCTGGCCGCGGTTGCTCCACCACGTATATTGTTCTTCACGCTGGTCCAGGCCGCGGTGCACATCGACAAAGCCCACTTCATCGAATACACGGGTCAGCCACTCGCGTTCTTCCGGCAGGAAACCGGAATTCTTCTTGTTGCCTTTCCAGTTTTTCAAGTCGATTTCCTTGTGGGCGATATTCCAATCGCCGCAAATCACGACTTCGCGGCCTTCCGCATGCAATTGCTGCAAATGCACGATAAAAGCATCCATGAAGCGGAATTTGGCTTCCTGGCGCTCAGGACCGGACGAACCGGACGGGCAATACACGGAAATCACCGTCAGGGGGCCGAAGTCGCAGCGTACATAGCGGCCTTCCGCGTCGAACTCTTCGTTTCCAAACCCGATCAATACCGCATCCGGCGCGATCTTGCTGTAGACGCCAGTGCCCGAATAGCCCTTCTTTTCCGCATAGTGGAAATGGCCATGGTAGCCGCCCGGATTGAGGAATTCCTCGGTCATGTCGCTGGCCTGCGCCTTGAGTTCCTGTACACAGACAAAGTCGGCGTCCTGCGCCGCCATCCACGTGAAAAAGCCTTTTTTGGCGGCGGAACGGATCCCGTTCAAGTTGGCGGAAATGATTTTTGGCATGGTGAAGATAGAAAAGGGAAGGGGACACAGGTTGCGCCTGCGGATTAAAATACAGGCACTTACTATTTAAGAGGCAACTGTGAAAAATTTACGGCAAGAGTTTATCGCGTTTTCCGTGGCGACGGGAGTGTTGCGTTTTGGTGAATTCACCACCAAAGCCGGCCGCCCATCCCCGTATTTCTTCAATGCGGGCCTGTTCCATGACGGCGCCACCCTGGCGCAACTGGCGCAATTCTATGCACAGACCCTGCTGGACTCCGGCATCGAGTTCGACATGCTGTTCGGCCCCGCCTACAAGGGCATCACGCTGGCGTCGGCCACGGCGGTGGCGCTGGCCGGCAAAGGCCGCAACACGTCGTTTGCCTTCAACCGCAAGGAAGCCAAGGACCATGGCGAAGGCGGCACCATCGTGGGCGCCAAGCTGCAGGGCAAGGTCGTCATCATCGATGACGTGATTTCCGCCGGCACTTCCGTGCGCGAATCCGTGCAGATGATCCGTGCTGCCGGCGCGGAACCGTGCGCGGTCCTGATTGCGCTGGACCGCATGGAGCGCGGCGCCAAGGATGGCGTGATGTCGGAATTGTCGGCGGTCCAGGAAGTCACGAAGAACTACGGCATCCCGGTGATTTCCATCGGCAACCTGGACGACCTGTTCACTTACCTGTCCGGGGCGGCAGCCGATCCGTCATTGCAGGAATATAAAGAAAAGGTCGCGGCTTACCGTAACAAATATGGCGTAGCATAAATCCCACGGTGCGCCGTGCGGTCACCAGCATGGCGCGCCGGGCACGGATGGCTGGTGTAGACTTGTTTTGCATTTCTGAAACATTGAAATTGGAGCAAGCATGAACATAGCAACGTTGAAAGTGTATGGCGACGAAGATGCGCTGGCCGATGTCCGTGACGGTTTGCCGGTAGAGCCGGACAGCGACTGGAAAAAAGGCGATATCCGGCCCGACGGGCGGGTGCGCATCGATGCGGGGTTCTATGTCAACCTGGCTGCCGATCCCGATCCCAATGTCGTGTTGAAACAGGTGCATGGTTTTCTGATTGAATGCCAGGCGCGCGGGATTGATTTCAATGCCGCCCCGATCGCCGCTGAATTACGCATTGCCTATACCGCTGGCGCGGCCGCCGCCGGCGTTCCCTCCCTCGATTTCTCGCTTGCTGAATTGACGTTGCTGATTGAAATGGGGATTACCCTCAGCATTACGTCATGAGTGGCATGCGTTTTTCCGAAGACCGCCTGGCCCGTTTTAAAGGACGCGATGGCGCTGACCGGCAGATCCATATCTGGGAACCCCCGCAACCCCGCGCAGTAATCATGGCGCTGCATGGTGCATTGGCCCATGCCGGCGATTACGTCATGCCGGGTTTGTATTTCCGCAGCCATGATATTGCCGTGGCAGGTTACGACCAATGCGGTCATGACGGGAAAAAGCGGGCCGATATTCCAGACTTCGATATTTTTCTCGATGATGCGGAATTATTCCTGCAGTGGATCAAGAAGAATTATCCGGGATTGCCTGTATTTATCATGGGCCATTCCATGGGTGGGCTGATTGCCACCCGATTCGGCCTGGAACGATTGAAACGCAGTGATGGCGACGTCAAAGGTTTTATCTTGTCGTCGCCGTATTATGTGAACGCCGTCAAGGTTTCGCCGGTTTTACAAAAAATGTCGGGTTTACTGGCGAGGCTGGTCCCGACAATGAAAGTGCCGGTGGCGTCATTTACCGATGTCTTGACGCATGACGCGGCGATTACCGCGCGCCATCATCTCGATGAACAAGACGCGATTCGTGCGTCGGAATTGACGGTGCGTTTTGGCCACGCACTCAGCGCGGCGCAACAGGGTTTGGCGGCGCAACTTCCGGCCTGGCGCATGCCGTTATATGTGGTGGTGGCCGGGGACGATAAGCTGGCCGACAGTAACGCTGCGGAAGGCATGCTGAAAACCATCAGCGCGGATTTATTGCACTATCGTTTTGAACCGCGCAATTATCACGAAAACTTCAACGAAACCAATCGCGCGGAAATCTTTGCCGATATTCTCGGCTGGATGCAGCCGCGTATGGCCGCGTAATTCCCCTTTCCCTGGCTGACCATCCGGCGCGGCGTTCCTGTCGAAGAAACGCCTCCGCCGGAGTATTTTCCAGGGGTTTTATGCCAATAATTGGCGTGATCAAGCCAGTTATTGGTGCTAACCCCGGCTTCAAGGCTGGCCCTGAGCCTAAACGAAGGGCGCCGCCGTTAATCGTGGACAATTGCTGTAGGGCGAATTAGCGGGCGAAGCCCGCGTAATCCGCCATTGCACGGCCGACATATCATGCAATAGCGGATGACGGCGTTTCGCCTGATCCGCCCTAACAGCATTCTGTGCAGATAAAATAAAAGCGGCGCCCGCAGGCGCCGCTTTTCAGGAGTGATTGAAGGGTCAGCCTTCAGCCAGTTTCTTTTTCAACAGTTCCGTCAATTGTGCAGGATTGGCTTTGCCTTTCGATGCTTTCATGGCTTGGCCAATCAAAGCATTGATAGCGGCTTCCTTGCCGGCGCGGTATTGTTCCACGGATTTGGCATTGTTGGCCAATACTTCGACCACGATGGCTTCCAGGGCGCCGGTATCGGAAATCTGTTTCAACCCTTTCTTGTCGATAATTGCATCGACCAGGTTGTCGTCATCCGAATTTTCCCCCCACATATCGGCAAAGATTTCCTTGGCGATCTTGTTGGAAATCGTGCCATCGGCAATACGCTTGAGCATATTGGCCAATTGGCCCGGTTTGACCGGCGACGAACCGATTTCCGCGTTTTCCCGGTTCAGGGTGGAAGAAACATCGCCCATCAGCCAGTTGGCAGCCGCCTTGGCATTTTCCTTGCCGGCTTTCGCCACCACGGCTTCGAAATACAATGCCATGTCCTTGGATGCCGTCAATACCAGCGCGTCATATTCCGGCAGGTTATATTCATTGATAAAGCGGTCGCGCATTACAGCCGGCAATTCCGGCATGTCGGCTTTGACTTCGTCGATCCATTGCTGGGAAATCGTCAGCGGCGGCAAATCCGGGTCCGGGAAATAACGGTAATCCTGCGCATCTTCTTTCGAGCGCATTTGCCGGGTTTCTTTTTTATCCGGATCATACAGGCGGGTTGCCTGCACCACCTGGCCGCCATCTTCAATCAATTCGATCTGGCGGCGTACTTCGATATTGACGGCTTCTTCGATAAATCGGAACGAATTCAGGTTCTTGATTTCGCAGCGGGTGCCGAATTCCTTCTGGCCTTTCGGGCGCACGGAAACGTTGATGTCGCAGCGGAACGAACCTTCCTGCATATTGCCATCGCAAATGCCGAGCCACATGACGAGGCCATGCAATGCCTTGCAATAAGCCACGGCTTCGGCCGCACTGCCCATTTCAGGTTCGGACACGATTTCCAGCAGCGGCGTACCGGCGCGGTTCAAATCGATGCCGGACATGCCGTGGTAATCCTCGTGCAGCGATTTGCCGGCGTCTTCTTCCAGGTGCGCGCGGGTCAGGTTGACGGTCTTGGTAACGAACTTGCCATCTTTTTCGTAGCCGAACGTCAGCGAACCGCCTTGCACCACCGGGTCTTCGAACTGGCTGATCTGGTAGCCCTTTGGCAAGTCCGGGTAAAAGTAATTTTTGCGCGCAAAGATCGATTGCGGCGCGATTTTCGCACCGACCGCCAGGCCGAAGCGGATCGCGCGGTCGACGGCTTTCCGGTTCATGACCGGCAGCACACCCGGCAGCGCCAGGTCGACCGGACTGGCCTGCGTATTGGCTTCGGCGCCAAAAGCGGTGGGCGAACCGCTGAAGATCTTGGATTCGGTAGTGAGTTGCACGTGGTTCTCAATACCGATGACGACTTCCCATTCCATATTGTTGTTTCTCGCTATTAAGGTTACACGCCGCTCGGGGCTTGCTTGTGCCAGTCGGTGGCCAGCTGGTATTGGTGGGCCACGTTCAACAGTTTCGCTTCTGCAAAGTAATTACCGATGATTTGCAGGCCAACCGGACGGCCGTTGTTGCCGAAACCGCAAGGGATCGACATGCCGGGCAAACCGGCCAGGCTGGTCGACAGCGTATAAATGTCGGCCAGGTAGTTGGCGACCGGGTCGGATTTGGAGCCGAGGTCCCACGCCACGGTCGGGGCCACCGGGCCCATGATCACGTCGCAGGCCGCGTCCGGGCCGCTGAGCACGGTTTCGAAGTCTTGCTGGATCAGGCGGCGGATCCGCTGCGCCTTCAGGTAATACGCGTCGTAATAGCCGTGGCACAGCACGTAGGTGCCAACCATGATGCGGCGCTGCACTTCAGGGCCGAACCCTTCGGCGCGCGTCTTCTTGTACATGTCCTGCAAGTCCTTGTAGCCGTCGGCGCGGTGGCCGAAGCGGACGCCGTCGAAACGCGACAGGTTGGACGAGGCTTCGGCCGGCGCGATCATGTAGTACGCGGGAATCGACAGCCTGGTATTCGGCAGCGAAATATCGACCAGGGTGGCGCCCAGTTTCACGTATTGTTCCAGCGCGCCGCGCACGGCGGCTTCCACGTCGGCCGACAAGCCTTCGCCAAAATATTCCTTGGGCACGCCGATGCGCAAGCCGGTCAATGGTTTATCCAGGTCGCGGCTGAAATCTTCCTCGACGCCACCCTGTTCCGGCGTCAGGCTGGTGGAATCGCGCTCGTCAAAGCCGGCCATGGCCGACAGCAGCAGCGCGCAATCTTCGGCGCTTTGCGCCATCGGGCCACCCTGGTCCAGCGACGAGGCAAACGCAATCATGCCGAAGCGCGACACGCGGCCATAGGTTGGCTTGATGCCGGTAATGCCGCAGAACGACGCCGGCTGGCGGATCGATCCGCCGGTATCGGTGCCGGTCACGCCGGGCGCCAGGCGCGCCGCCACGGCGGCGGCGGAACCGCCCGACGAACCGCCCGGCACGGCCTTGTGGTCCCACGGGTTTTTCACCGGGCCGAATGCGGAATTTTCATTGGCCGAACCCATGGCGAATTCGTCGCAATTGAGTTTGCCCAGCGATACCATGCCGGCCGCCTTGAATTTCGCCACCACGGTGGCGTCAAACGGGCTGACATAATTGGCCAGCATTTTCGAGCCGGCCGTGGAGCGCCAGTTTTTCGTGACGAAAATATCTTTATGGGCGATCGGCACCCCGGTCAGCGGCGTGGCGGTGCCGGCGGCAATGCGCGCATCGGCTTCGGCGGCTTCGGCCAGGGTCAGGGCGCGGTCGACGTGCAGGAAGGCATTCAGATCGCTTTGTTCGATACGGTCCAGGAAATGCGTCGCCAGTTGTACGGCGCTCACTTCTTTCTTCTGCAGGAGCTGCGACAGCTCTTTGATGGTTTTGTTATGCATGGGATGTCATCAGGATATTCGGTACAGGGCGGCAGGCGTCGGCGCGATCAGTCGATTACCTTCGGCACCAGATACAGGCCGTCTTCGGTTTTTGGCGCGACTTTTTGATATTCTTCGCGCAGGTTAGGCTCAGTTGCCGCATCTTCGCGCAAGCGCAGCGCCACTTGCATGTGCGCGGCCAGCGGGTGGCTGAGGGGCGCGACGCCATTGGTGTCCACGGCCTGCATCTGCTCGGCCAGCGCGAAGATGCCGTTCAGCTCTTCCAGGGCGGTGGCGGCGTGGTCTTCGCTCATTTCCAGTTGCGCCAGGTTGGCAATACGTTTTACGTCGGATAGTGTCAGGGACATGGTGCGGGATTGCGCGCCGGGCGCGCCGTTAGGATATTGATAAAGAACTTATAATTCCTGCTATCTAGCAGGGAAAATCCAGTAATTACTGTGCAATTCACCGTTGGTGCGGGTGCACATTAGAATGGATTTTTGGTAAATAACATCCAAATTATAAGGTAGAATGGCGGGTTGATGCGTGGCTGGCGCCGACCGCCGGCGGCCGCCGCATCCACGGATACTCCCTATAACTGTTTATACGCGCGTGCGCCGCGCCACAGGATACTCATGTTTGGTTTTTTACGCAGGTATATTTCCTCTGATCTGGCTATTGACTTGGGCACTGCCAATACGCTGATCTATGTACGCGGTTCCGGCATCGTGCTGGATGAACCGTCGGTCGTTGCGATCCGCCAGGAGGGCGGCCCGAACGGCAAAAAAACTATCCAGGCAGTCGGCAAGGAAGCAAAACAGATGCTGGGTAAAGTACCTGGCAACATCGAGGCGATCCGCCCGATGAAAGACGGCGTGATCGCCGACTTTACCGTCACCGAGCAAATGCTGAAGCAATTCATCCGCATGGTGCACGATTCGAAATTCTTCCGTCCGTCCCCCCGTATCATCATTTGCGTTCCCTGCGGCTCCACCCAGGTCGAGCGCCGGGCCATCCGTGAATCCGCGCTGGGCGCAGGCGCGTCGCAGGTGTACCTGATCGAAGAACCGATGGCGGCAGCGATCGGCGCCGGGTTGCCGGTCTCCGACGCCACCGGCTCGATGGTGGTCGACATCGGTGGCGGCACCACGGAAGTCGGCATCATTTCGCTGGGCGGCATGGTGTACAAGGGTTCCGTGCGCGTGGGCGGCGACAAGTTCGATGAAGCCATCGTCAACTATATCCGCCGCAACTACGGCATGCTGATCGGCGAACAGACTGCCGAAGCCATCAAGAAAGCCATCGGTTCGGCCTTCCCGGGTTCCGAAGTCAAGGAAATGGAAGTCAAGGGCCGCAACCTGTCGGAAGGTATCCCGCGCTCGTTCACGATTTCGTCGAATGAAATCCTGGAAGCGCTGACCGATCCGCTGAACAACATTGTGTCCGCCGTGAAAAACGCGCTGGAACAGACCCCGCCCGAACTGGGCGCGGACATTGCTGAAAAAGGCATGATGCTGACTGGCGGCGGCGCGCTGCTGCGCGACCTCGACCGTCTGCTGATGGAAGAGACGGGCTTGCCGGTGCTGGTGGCCGAAGATCCGCTGACGTGCGTGGTGCGCGGCTCCGGCATGGCGCTGGAACGCATGGACCAGCTGGGCTCCATCTTCTCGTACGAGTGATCGCTCCAACGAGTGATGCGTTTTGCGGGAAATGCCGTGGCGCGTTTCCCGCAGTGGCATGCGCACAGGCTGACGCTGCGATCAGTCCGGCTTATACTGGCTGAGTGCGCAGGCCTATCGGTGGCGCGCGAGCGCCGGAATATCGGAAGCCATGGAATACAGTCCTCCGCCACTCTTCAAACAAGGCGCGCCCGCCCGCGTCAAGATGACGCTGTTCGCGTGCATCTCCATCGCACTGTTGCTGGCCGACGCGCGCATGAATGCGCTGAAAACCGTGCGCCAGGTGGTCGGCACCGTGCTGTATCCGCTGCAAATGGTGGCGCTGCTGCCGCGCGACGCGATCTATGGCGTCGGCACGTATTTTTCCTCGCTGTCCGCGCTGGAAAAGCAGGTGCGCGAATTGAAACAACAGCAAATCGCCTCGGCGCAGGCACTACAACAAGCCCAGCTGTATAGCGCGGAAAATGCGCAATTGCGCAAGTTGCTGGACGCCCGCGAGCGGGTGCCCGGCAAATCGCTGCTGGCGGAAATCCTGTACGACGCGCGCGACAGTTCCAGCCGCAAGATCGTGCTCGACCGTGGCATCCAGCAGGGCGTGCAACTGGGCTTGCCGGTGATCGACAATCAGGGCGTGGTGGGGCAGGTCACCCGCGTGTTCCCGTTCACGTCGGAAGTCACGCTGTTGACGGACAAGGAACAGGCGATTCCCGTGCAAGTGTTGCGCAACGGCTTGCGCAGCGTGGCTTACGGGCGCGGCCAGTCGGGCCAGCTGGAGTTGCGCTTCGTGGCCGCCCAGCAAACCGATAACGTGCAGGTCGGCGATATCCTCATTACTTCCGGTATCGATGGCGTGTATCCGGCCGGTTTGGCGGTGGCGCGCGTGACGCAGGTGGAAAACAATGCCAACGGCGTCTTTGGCCGCGTGGTGTGCCAGCCGCTGTCCGGCATCCAGAGTCACAGCCAGTTGCTGATCCTGATGTCGCCGCCGGAAATCGCCCCGCGTCCGCCGGAAGAAGAACCGTTCAAGCCGAATCGGAAAGGCAAGGCCAAGGAAGCGGCCGCCAAGGATGGCGGCAAGGAAACGCCGGGCGCCGCCAATGCGCCGGCGGTGCCGGGCGCGCAGCCGGCTGGTGCTGGCGCCACGGCGCCGGCCGCGGTTGCGCAAAGCACGGCGCCCGCTGGCGCGCCGCGCTCCGCGGCGCCACCGGCGGCGGGAACGCCAGGCGGGCAGGTTCCCGTGCGCGCCGGCACGCCGCAACAGGCCGCCGTCCCGGCCGGCCAGGTCCGTTCCGGCGCCGTGCCTGGCGCCGCCCACGATACGCAGACGCGTTGAAAGCTTCGCGATGAATCGTCCACATTACATTCTGCTGCCAGTCAGCCCGCTGTTCATTGCGTTCAGCCTGTTCTGCGCATTCCTGTTGAATTTGCTGCCCTGGGGCCAGTTCATTGGCGCGCCGGATTTCGTCGCGCTGACGCTGGTGTTCTGGGGCGTGCACCAGCCCCGCAAGGTCGGCATCGGCACCGCGTTCTTCCTCGGCTTGCTGATGGACGTGCATGACGCCACGCTGCTGGGGGAAAACGCGCTGGCGTATACGCTGCTGTCGTACTGCGCCATCATGATCCACCGCCGCGTGCTGTGGTTCCCGCTGGTGGCGCAAGCCATGCACGTGTTCCCGCTGCTGCTGATGGCGCAATCGGTGCAATTGATGGTGCGCTTTATCGTGTCCGGCAAGTTCCCCGGCTGGTGGTATTTCATCGAGAGCGCCGTGGCCGTCATGCTGTGGCCATTCATCACCATGATCCTGCTGGCGCCGCAGCGCCGCGCGATCGATAAAGACCATACGCGTCCGATCTGAGGCGCGATCGCGTTGTCCCAATGACCGAGTTCAAGAATACCGAACGCGAACTGCACCTGTTCCGCCTGCGCCTGTCGGCGCTGGGGTTGCTGGTGTTCGTCTGCTTTGCATTGCTGCTGGCGCGCTTCGTCTGGCTGCAGGTGGTCCATCACGAAAAGTACATGACGCAGGCGGAGGAAAACCGCATTGCCTTCGTCCCCGTGGTGCCGAACCGTGGCCTGATCGTGGACCGCAATGGCGTGGTGCTGGCGCGGAATTTTTCCGCCTATACGCTGGAAATCACGCCGTCGAAATTGCGCGCGCCGCTGGAAACCGTGATCGATGAACTGGCCAAGCTGGTGTCGGTGGAAGCCAAGGACCGCAAGCGCTTCAAGCGCCTGCTGGAAGAAACCAAGAGCTTCGAAGGCGTGCCGCTGCGTACCCGCCTGACCGACGAGGAAGTGGCGCGCTTTTCCGCGCAGCGCTTCCGCTTTCCAGGCGTGGAAATCCAGGCGCGCCTGTTCCGCCAGTATCCGCTGGGCGAAACCGCGTCGCACGTGATCGGCTACATCGGCCGTATCAGCCAGAACGAAGCCAAGGTCATCGAGGCGGGCGACGATGCGCGCAACTACAAGGGCACGGAGCACATCGGCAAGGAAGGCCTGGAAAAGAGTTATGAAAAGGTGCTGCACGGCGTGACCGGCTACGAGGAAGTCGAGGTGTCGGCCGGCGGACGCGCGGTGCGCACCCTGTCGCGCACGCCGGCCACGCCTGGCAGCAACCTGATCCTGTCGATCGACATCGAATTGCAAAAGGTGGCCGAAGAAGCTTTCGGCGAGCGGCGCGGCGCGCTGGTGGCGATCGAACCGGCCACCGGCGACATCCTCGCGTACGTATCGCGGCCCGGCTACGACCCGAACCTGTTCGTCGACGGCATCGACCTGCAAAGCTGGAATGAGTTGAACACATCGCTCGACAAGCCGATGGTGAACCGTCCGCTGTCGGGCACCTACGCGCCCGGCTCCACCTTCAAGCCGTTCATGGCGCTGGCCGCGCTGGAAACCGGCAAGCGCACGCCGAGCCAGGCGATTTCGGATCCCGGCTTCTTTTACCTGGGCGACCACAAGTTCCGCGACGACGTGGTGGGCGGCCACGGCTCGGTCGACATGCGCAAGTCCATCGTCGTCTCGTGCAACACATACTACTATGTGTTGGGCCGCGACATGGGCATCGACACGATTTACAACTTCATGAAGCCGTTTGGCTTCGGCCAGCCGACCGGGATCGACCTCGATAATGAAAAGAGCGGCATCCTGCCTTCGCCGGAATGGAAAATGTCGCGCTTCAAGAAAAATCCGCGCGCCGGCAAATGGGTGGGGGGCGATACGATTTCAGTCAGTAATGGATCGGGCTATAACTCGTACACGCCGTTGCAGGTCGCGCATGCGGTGTCGGTGCTGGCCAATAATGGCGTGGTGATGAAGCCGCACCTGGTCAAGATCGTCGAAGATGGCGCCACCCGGACGCGCAAGCTGACGGTGCCGAAAGAAAGCTACCGCATTCCGCTCAAGCAGCAGAACGTCGACTTCATCAAGGAAGCCATGGTGGGCGTCACGTCCGAGCCGGGCGGCACCGCTTACCGCGCCTTCACCAACGCCGGTTACAGGGTGGGAGGCAAGACCGGTACCGCGCAGGTGATCGCCATCAAGGCCAACGAAAAATACAATGCGTCGAAGATCAATGAACGCTACCGCGACCATGCCTGGTTTACCGCGTTCGCGCCAGCCGACCAGCCGCGCATCGCGCTGGCCATGATCGTGGAAAACGCAGGTTTCGGCGGCCAGGAAGCGGCGCCGATCGCGCGCAAGGTGCTCGATTACTACCTGCTGGGCAAGCGCCCGGAAGGCAAGGACACGACGCCGGTGCCGAAGGAGGATGCGTCGGAATTCATTCCGGTGGAAGATCCCGAAGAGGAAGAGGCGGCCGCCATCGCCAACGAGCAGCGCGTAGCGCCGGCGCAGCCGGCGGCGGCACCGGCCAAGCCCGGGGCGCCGGTCAAGCCCGAGCAGCCGCCGCTGATCCAGCCGGTGCCGGGGCAGCGTCCGGGCGCGAAACCTGGAACACGCCAGCATGCGCCCGCGCATGATGCACAGCCGGCAGCGCCGGCGGCCAAGCCTGCCGCCGGTGCGCAGCCGTCTGCCGCACCGGCAACGACGGGCGCGAAGCCGGCGGCCACCGCTCAGCAGCAGGCAGCGCCTGCAACGGCCGGCGCCAAACCTGCGGCCGCCGTTCAGCAACCGGCGGCACCGGGACAGGCAGGCGCCAAACCTGCGGCCAACGCGCAGCAAGCGGCGGCGCCGGGGACTGCAGGCGCCAAACCTGCCGCCGCCGCGCAGCAACCGGCCGCTCCGGCCGCCAGGCCGCAACCGCCGGCGCCGCAACAGCCGGCGCCCGGGGCGCCGCCGCCTGCCGCGCCGCCGGCGACGCGCAACAGAGAATAAGGAAGCAGCATGTCGATCAATGAAAAACGCTCGCTGTGGCGGCGCGTCAAGCCCTACCTGGCGGTATTCGACCCGACCCTGATGATCATCATCCTGGTCTTGCTGGCGACCAGCCTGACCACCCTGATGTCGGCCAGCATGGGTATCCCGGGCAAGATCGAAGACCAGGTCCGCAACATCGTGATGTCCTTCCTGACGATGTGGATCGTGGCGAACATTTCGCCGCAAAACATGATGCGCATCGCTTTGCCTGCCTATGTGGTGACGGTGACGCTGCTGGTGGCGGTGGCGGTGGCCGGCACCATCAAGCTTGGTGCGCGGCGCTGGCTGCACATCGGCGTGGCCGACATCCAGCCATCGGAATTCGCCAAGATCGCGGTGCCGCTGATGCTGGCGTGGTTTTTCCAGCAGCGCCAGGGCATGCTGCGCTGGGATTCGTATGCGGTGGGGGCGCTGCTGCTGCTGGTGCCGGTCTTCCTGATCGCGCGCCAGCCCGACCTCGGCACCGCGCTGCTGGTGGTGATGGCGGGTTTCTGCGTGATCTTCCTGGCCGGCCTGTCGTGGAAAGCCATCGGCGCGCTGGTGTTGGCGGCCGCCGCGTCGATGCCGGTAGCGTGGTCGATGATGCACGATTACCAGCGCGAGCGCATCATGACCCTGATCGATCCCACCACCGACCCGCTGGGCAAGGGATTCCACATCATCCAGTCGACCATCGCGGTCGGTTCCGGCGGCCTGATGGGCAAGGGATGGAAAGAGGGCACGCAGGCGCACCTGGAATTCATCCCGGAACGTACGACAGATTTTATTTTTGCCGTGTATTCTGAGGAATTTGGCCTCGTGGGCAACCTGTTCCTGATGTTTATGTACCTGCTGTTGATAGGACGCGGCCTGATGATCGCCGCGAATGCACCGAACTTCTTCACGCGCCTGCTGGCGGGCGCGGTGACGATGATTTTCTTCACCTATGCCTTCGTCAACATGGGCATGGTGAGCGGCATCCTGCCGGTGGTCGGCGTGCCGCTGCCCTTCATGAGTTATGGCGGCACGGCGCTGCTGACCCTGGGGCTGGCGTCGGGCATCCTGATGAGCATCCAGCGCCACCGCAAGCTGGTGCAGACATGACGGCGCTCGGTGTCATTCATGGTGTGACGCCTCCGGTGGCGCCCGGCGTGGCGCCATCGTGGCGGCGGGCCGCGCTGGCGGCCGCGCTGTTGCCGGCGCTGGCGCTGGTTGGTTGCGGCACGGCGCCGCAACAGGCGCCGGCCGGCCCATCGCCGGCGCCCGTGAAGCCGGCCGCCAAGCCGGCGCGCGAGCCGGGCGTGCCGGTCTTGCCGCCGGCCGGTTCCGGCCGCGGCGGCTATTACCAGGATGATGGTCCGGGCGAGAATCCGCCGCCCAACCTGATGGCGACGCCGGATGCGGAAGTGCGCAACGATCCACCGATCCCGCGCGCCAACAAGGAATATGCGGTGTTCGGCAAGACGTACCGCCCCATCACGGACCCGGACCAGCCATACGTGCAGCGGGGACTGGGCACGTGGTATGGCAAGAAATTCCATGGCCAGCGCACCTCGTCGGGCGAGCTGTATGACATGTACAAGATGACGGCCGCGCATCCGACGTTGCCGATTCCATCGTATGCGCGCGTGACCAACCTCGACAACGGCAACCAGGTGGTGGTGCGCGTGAACGACCGCGGGCCGTTCCATTCGACGCGCATCATCGACGTGTCGTACACGGCGGCGCTGAAACTGGGCTTGCTGGACAAGGGCAGCCACATGCTGGAAGTGGAGCGCATCCTGCCGGCCGAAGCCGAGAAGCTTGCCGCCGCCGGCAAGGGCGGGGCGCGCCCCACGACGGTGCTGCGCCCACAGGCGCCGGCGCCCGCGCCGCAGCGTGAACCGGCGCAGATGGCGGCGTTGTTGTATCCGTCGCCGCCATCGGTCAATGGCGCGCAGGGAACCGCTGCCCAGCCTGTGGCAACGCCGGCCGCGACGACGGCCGCTTTAGCGCCGGCGCCTGCCGCGCCGCGGGTTGCCGTCCTGGCGCCCGCTGCGGCGACGCAATCGGCCGTCTCGCCTGCGGTCGTGACGCAGGCTCCCGTCACCCAAGCCGCGGTAATGCAAGCGCCGACGGCGCAAACCGCCGCAATGCAGGCTGCTGGAACGCAGGCCGCCATGGCGCAACCCGCCGTAGCGCAAAGCGCGGCAAGCCCTGCCGCCGTATCGTCCGCGGCCACCCCGGTAGCGACGGGCGCCGCGGCTCCGGCCAAAGGCGGCTATTACCTGCAACTGGGCGCCTATTCGAAACCTGAAAACGCCGAATCGGCGCGCGCCCGGGTCGCGATGGAAAGCGGCCTGTCCGGCCTCGAAGTGGTCCCCTCCGGCGCCGTGTTGCGCCTGTATGGCGGCCCGTTCGTCACGCGCCAGGAAGCCGAGCTGGCAATGCAATCGCTGCCCCCGTCACTGGGACTGAAGCCCCTGATCATCCAACGCTAACGCTATCGCCACTCCACCGCACGATAGTACGAAAGGTGCCAGGCCCTGTTTTTACTATCGCGTCCCCGGCGTACGATAGTGCTAAAGGGGCCAGGCCCCGGGTTTCCCGGGTTTCCCGCGTTTCGCTGTTGCCACGGGGTTATTTGCAGCTGCGGATTTCCTTGTCGGCAAAGCCGGTGCGGATTTTGTCGAGGCGGGCCCTGGTGTCCGCCGTGATGCCGCGGAACTGGAACGCGTGCAGTTTGCTGGGGCTCATGCGCGGCGCGATGCGGGCGCTGTGCACGCCCTGTTTTTGCAGGCTGGCCAGCAGGGTTTGCGCGCCGGCTTCGCTCTTGAAGACGCCCAGCGAAATCGCCCAGCGCATGGTCTGGCTGTCCGACATGATGAAGTAATTCGTCACCCCCAGCGCGCGCAATTCGGCAGCCTTTTTGTCGGCGCCTTCCTTGTTGCCCTGCGGCGGAATGAATACGATGTAGCTGGACACTTCGGTGCCCGGCAGGTTGATGCGGGCCTGGTGGTCGCCCAGCGCCAGCGGCGCGATCTTTTCCTCGAAGCGGCGCGCATCGCCCAGCAGGAAATTGCCGATTTCAACGCACGCGATCTTTTCTTCTTTCTTTTCCAGCGCTTTTTTTGCCGCGTCGTCCACCGCGGCTTTGGCGGTCTCAGCGGCCGGAGCGGGAGTGGCTGCCGGCGCGGATGCTGGGGCGGATTCCGCCGCTCCATCCGGCGCGGATGCCTTCAGCGCCGCCACTGCCGCTTCCGCTTTGGATGCGGGAATGACAGCCAGCTTGTCGGCATTGAGCTGGTTTTTCAGGCGCGCGGGTTCGCGCTCGCTGCCGCTGAAATGGCCGAGGTAACCCTGCCCGTAGGCATACAGGGCGGCATTGGCGGCAAGCAGGGACCAGAAGATAAATTTCAGCACAGGCAACCCACGGTCAGTCCACAGTCAATCACAGTCAGCGTCAGGCGCCGCGCGCGGCAGCGTGCAGCCCCGTCAGCACGATATTGTCCACCAGGCGGTACGGCACGTCCGTCCCCAGCGCCGGCGCGATATAGTGCGCCGCGCCGCCCGATATGAGGCACGCCTGCGCCCCATGCAGCGCACACGCGCGTTCGATGGCGCCCGCCTGCGCGGCGAGCAGGCCGCTGAGGATGGCGTCGTCGGTATTGTCGGCAAAGCCGGATGGCAGCTTACCGCCTTGCGCTATCTGCGGCAACTGCGCCGTGTTGCGCGCCAGCGAAGTGGCCATCAATCCCAGTCCAGGCAGGATCATGCCGCCCAGGAAAGCGCCATCGGCCGTCACCGCATCGATGGTGGTGGCGGTGCCGCAATTGGCCACGATCAGCGCCTGGCCCGGCAACAGCGCGTGGGCGCCGATGGCCGCGGCAAAGCGGTCGCAGCCCAGCTGACCGTGCGTGCGGTAGCCGTTGCGCACGCCGGCCCGCTCGGCCACCGATGCGAACCAGTCGACGGCGGACGGCGCGGCCACGCCGGCCTCGATGAGCATGGTTTCCAGCGCGGCGCGCATGGCGGCGCCCGCGACGTTGGCGGCAATCACCTTGTCCACCGGGCCATGCGCGGCCAGGGCCGCGCGCCACGCGTCCGGCAATTGCGCCGCGTCGGCGTGCATCACGGCGCCATAGTCCAGCCACTGGCCCAGCGGCGCGTCGTCACCGGCCAGTGCCCACTTGACGCGGGTATTACCCGCGTCGATCAGGAATACCGTCATGGCGCAAGCCTCAGTGAAACGTCGCCCGAAACCACCGGCACCAGGCCGTCCCCGGTTTGCAGCAACAGCCGCCCGCTGTCATCGACTCCCGCCATCAAGCCTTCATGCAGCACGCGGCCCTGGTCGAGAACGCGCACCGCCTGGCCGCGCCATGCCTGCAGGCGGTTCCAGCGTTCCGCGAAGGCGGCAAAGCCGGTGTCGTCGAATTCCGCCAGCGTGGCGCAGAGCCGGTTGAGCAGGGCGCCCATCAGCGCGTTGCGGTCCATCTTGGCCAGCCACGGCGCCGCCGCCACTTCCCGGCCGATCTCGGCTTCCAGGCCGTCTGGCATCAGCAGGTTGATGCCGGCGCCCGTCACCGCCCACACGGCGCCATCCGGCCCGGCGTGCGTCTCGACCAGGATGCCGGCCAGCTTGGCGCCATCCTTGAGGATGTCGTTCGGCCATTTCAATTGCACCGGCACGCCCAGCGCCTGCAGGGCTTCGGCCAGCGCCACGCCGGCCGCCAGCGGCAAGCCGACCAGGCGCTGCAGCGGCGACTTGAAGCGCCAGGCCAGTGAAAACATCAGCGTCGCGCCGGGCTCGGACAGCCAGCTGCGGCCTGCGCGGCCGCGGCCCGCGGTCTGGCTGTGCGCCACCAGCAGCGCCGGCCCGGCCAGCGCGCCTGCTTGCACTTGCGCCAGCAGGTCGGCGTTGGTGGAACCGGTTTGCGCCACCACGCCGATGGCCACGTGCGAAGCGCATTGCGCGCAATGGCCGCCGATGGCGGCGGCGTTCAAATCCATCGGTATCGTCATGGTTTCTTGCGCGCCTTGTGTGGCGCTTTGGAAAACGCCCAGTCATAAACGGGATTGGGCAGCGCACGCAGCAGCTTGGCCACCACGCCCATCTGCCACGGAATCACCGTATAGCTGGCGCCTTTTTCGATCGCGCGTACCGCGGCGGCCGCGAATTTGTCGGGCGCCATCAGGAACGGCATCGCATACGCGTTATGCCGCGTCATCGGCGTATCGATGTAGCCGGGGCAGATGGTGACCACGTCGATGCCATGCGGCGCCATTTCCACCCGCAGCGATTCGCAATACGTGATCACGGCCGATTTCGATGCGCTGTACGCGCCGCCACCGGGCAAGCCGCGGATGCCGGCCACGCTGCCGATGCCGACCAGCCGCGCCGGCGTGCGCTGCGCCTTCATCGGGCCGATGAACGGCGCGAAGGTGGCGAAGGTGGCCGTGACGTTGGTGGCGAAGATCGACGCGAACACCGGCAAGTCTTCCTGCGCGTATTCGGTCAGCGTGCCGTGCGAAATGCCGGCGCTGGCGATGACCACGTCGATGCCGCCGGCGTGCTCGATGTAATCGATGGCGGCCTCGCGGATCCCCTGGTGGTCATTGACGTCGACCGTGTAGGCGCGGTGGCGGTCGGGATTAGGCAACGTGGCGATCAACGCCTGCAGCGCGTCGCCGCGCCGCGCCAGCAGGCCCAGCGTGGCGCCCAGTTGCGCATAGCGCAGCGCCAGCGCGGCGCCGATGCCGCTGGAGGCGCCCGTGATGAAGACGCGCCGCAGCGCAGGTGCGTTGCCCAGGCTTGCCGCCATGCTTATTTCTTTTCCGCCCTGGCCTTGGCCACCAGGTGGTCCATGACCGTCAGGGCCGCCTTGTGGTATTCGATTTCAGGTTCCACGCCCAGCGCGGCGCTGGCCAGCTGCGGTGAGGTCTTGTAGCGGCCATCGATCACGATGACCGGCCAGCTCTCGATGCCATAGGCCGTCATCGCCTTGTCGGCCTGCCTGAGGCGCTGCTGCACCGGCAGCGAACGGTAGGTCTCGATGAATTTCTTGCGGTCGAATCCATTCTTCGCCACCCAGTCGAACACTTGCTCGTCTTTGGTGAATTTCTCGCGTTGCACGTGCATCGCGGCAAACACCTTGGCCTGGTATTGCTCGGCCACGCCCAGGGCTTCCAGCGTGAAGAACAGCTTTTGCTGCGGGACCGTCAGATCGCCCTTGGGCACATGGATGCGCTTGAGGACGATGTTGTCACCCTGTTTTTTCACCCAGTCGGCCAGCAACGGTTCGAACGCATTGCAATGCGGGCACCAGTAGGCGAAAAATTCCAGCACTTCGACCTTCTTCCCGGCCGGAACCGGCTGCGCCACCGGCAGGGTTTCATATTCCATGCCGTTGGCGGGATTTTGCGGCGACGCCGATACGCCGGACGAGAGTGCGGCCGCGATCGACAGCGCGGCCATGCCCAGCAGTCTGGATGGCGAAGAATTAAAGAACCGCATGTTGGCTCCCGGGCAGGTTGGGTCAGCGCTGGTTGCGCACGACGGACACGTCGACGCCGTTTTCCGACAATTTGCTGCGCGCCTTGTTCATGGCTTCCACTTGCGTGTAAGGCCCCATGCGCACGCGATGCAGCACGCCGGCGTCGGTGGTGCGGTCCGATACGGTGGCTTCGAAGCCCATCAGCGCCAGCTTGGCGCGCTGGCTTTCCGCATCGGCCATTTCACGGAATGCGCCGGCCTGCAGGTAATACACGTACTTGTCGTCGCCGGCGGCCGGCGCGGCAGCAGCGGTGGCGGGCGCCGCAGGCGCAGCGGCTGCCGGGGCGGCAGGAGACGCCGTGGCGGCCGGCGCGGGCTGCTTCTTGGCGGCCGCTTCGATGCGGTCCACCACCTGCTGCAATTCATCCTTGGGCGGCTGGGCCGGGGCATGAGCCGGCGGCGCCGCCGGTGGCGGCACGCCTTCGGCTGGCTGGTTGGCTTCCTTGGCGAAGTCGCGCGCGGCTTCGCGCGCGGCATCCTTGTTGCCGTACATGGGCTTGTTCGGGTCTGAAATCTGGCCGGCGGTCGGCTCGGCGGGCTTGCCCACCTTGCCCGACTTGTCGGTGAAGGGCGACGAGCCCTTGCTGATCACCAGGGCGACAACGACTGCGATCGCCAGGCCGATGACCAGGCCGATGACGACGCCAACCAGCGTATTACCCTGCTGCGCGGGCAGCGGGGCCGGACGGGAACGGAAATGCATGGGTACGGTAATTCCTCGATGAGAGCTCGATTACTAACGCGAAGGCAAACGCGAAGACAAACGCGATTACATCTTGTCCGGAGCGGAGACGCCGATCAGCGCCAGGCCGTTGCGCAGCACCTGGCGGGTCGCCACCATCAGTGCGATACGCGCCATCTTGACGGCTTCGTCGTCCACCAGCACGCGCTCGGCGAAGTAGAAGCTGTGCAGCGCGGCCGCCAGGTCGCGCAGGTAGAACGCGATCTGGTGCGGGCCCAGTTCGGCCTGGGCGCGCGCCAGCACTTCCGGATACGCCGCCAGGGTGGCCAGCAGCGTGGCTTCGGTCGGCGCCGTCAGCGGAGACAGGTCGACGTTGGCCAGTTCCGCCTCGCTGCCGGTCCACTGTTCCAGCATGCGGCAGATACGGGCGTGTGCGTACTGCACGTAATACACCGGATTTTCATCCGAGGTTTTCAGCGCGACGTCGACGTCGAACACGAATTCCGTGTCGGCCTTGCGGGAAATCAGGAAGAAGCGCACGGCGTCGCGGCCCTTGGTGATGTCGCCGCCGCCCGACCATTCGATCAGGTCGCGCACGGTCACGTACGAACCGGCGCGCTTGGAGATTTTCACTTCCGCGCCATCCTTCATGACGGTGACCATCTTGTGCAGCACGTAGTCGGGATAGCCTTGCGGGATGCCAATGTCCACGGCCTGCAGGCCGGCGCGCACGCGGGCGATGGTGCCGTGGTGGTCGGAACCCTGGACGTTGATGGCCTGAGTGAAGCCGCGCTTGAATTTCTGGATGTGGTACGCGACGTCCGGCAGGAAATACGTGTAGGTGCCGTCGGACTTGCGCATCACGCGGTCCTTGTCGTCGCCATATTCGGTGGTGCGCAGCCACAGCGCGCCGTCCTGCTCATATGTCTTGCCCGAGCCGATCAGCGCTTCCACCGTGGCGTTGACCTTGCCGTCGGTGTACAGCGACGATTCCAGGTAATAGTTGTCGAACTTGACGCCGAACGCCTGCAGGTCGATGTCCTGCTCGTTGCGCAGGTACGTGACGGCGAAGGCGCGGATCGATTCGATGTCTTCCACGTCGCCGGACGCGGTGACCGGGGCGCCATCGGATGCCGAGACGGTTTTCCTGGTCAGGAAATCGTTGGCGATATCCTGGATGTAGTCACCGTTGTAGGCCGATTCAGGCCACTGCGCGTCGCCCGGCTTGAAGCCGCGCGCGCGCGCCTGCACCGAGGTGGCCAGGGTCTGGATTTGCACGCCGGCGTCGTTATAGTAAAACTCGCGGGTCACGTCGAAGCCCTGGGCTTCGAACAGCGACGACAGCGCATCGCCCAGCGCGGCCTGGCGGCCGTGGCCCACGTGCAGCGGGCCGGTCGGGTTGGCGGAAACGAATTCGATGATCGCGTGCTTGCCGGCGCCGGACGTGCCCTTGCCGTATTGCGCGCCTTGCGCCAGCACGGTTTTCACCACGGCCTGTTTCGACGCGCTGGTCACGCGCAGGTTGATGAAGCCGGGGCCGGCGATGTCGGCCGATTCCACCAGGTGCTTGCCGGCCGGGTTTTCCAGCAGCGCGGCAACGACCTTGGTGGCCAGTTCGCGCGGATTCATTTTCAACTGTTTTGCCAGCTGCATGGCGATATTGCAGGCGACATCGCCATGGGCCGCATCGCGCGGACGTTCCAGCACGACGTTGGCGGAAACACCGGTGCCGTCGAGGATGGGCGCCAGGGCGGCGTTGAAGAGGGCGATGATCTCTTGTTTTTGTTGGGCAAGCATGTTCGTTGGGGCGGCCGGGCCGCGTAAGTAACTTGGAAAGCTGAAACCCGGCTTTGCGCCGGGTCAAACAGCAAACATTATACTGGTTTGCCACAAGAGTAAACCGGCGGCGCCACTAGGCGGTACCGCCAAATTCCCTGCTTTGAGCAAGAAACGGGCCAAAGCCGGGTTACAATGCTGCCTTTATATAGCACCACACGCGATTGACAGCCCTGGCGGCTGTCCCGGCTCCGGCTTCACCGGAGGCCACGCGGCCACCTCTCTGGAATTCCACTATGTCGAACAAGCAGCGTCCCGTCCTCAAGCTGAATAAACCTGCCGTGCCGGCGGCCCCCGCCAGGGGCGCCCGCCCGGCTGCGGGGAAGGGGGCGCCATACCAGGGGAACAAGCCGGGCGGCAAGCCATATGCTCCCGGCGCACCGCGTGGCGATGCCGGCCAGCCATTGCGTACCGCAGGCGGTCGTCCGGACCAGTCGGCTGGTGCGCCATCGGGCGCCGGCCGCCCGCCCCGCAGCCAGGATGGCCAGGGCGCGCCTTTCCGGGGCGAGCGTGGCCCGCGCGGCGACGGCGGCAGCGGCAAACCGTCCTTCCGGAGCGAACGCGGTCCGCGCAGCGATGATGCGTCCGGCAAACCGCCATTCCGGGCCGAACGCGGTCCCCGCAGCGATGACGCGGCCGGCAAACCACCCTTCCGCGCCGAGCGTGCGCCGCGCAGCGGCGACGATGCGGCTTTCCGCACTGAACGGTTCAACCGCGGCGACGATGGCGCCAAAGGCCACTTCCGCGAGCGTTTCCCCCGCCCCGACAGTGGCGAGGCCAAACCGGCGTTCCGTCCGCACCGCGACGAGGCAGCCGGCCAGGCTCCGTACCGTGGCGCCGAAGTCAAATCCGCGCCCCCGCGCACGCCCAGCCCGGCCGCCGCGCCGGTTACCCGCGCGCCGCGTCCCGACGAAGGCTTGCGCCCGTCCTACCACCGCGATTTCAAGCCCGCCCCGCAAACCAGTTATAAGGCCGAACTGAAGCCCGATGCGCTGGCCTTTGCCCTCCTCGGCGCGGCCAGCGCCGTGGTGCGTGTGCGCGAAGGCATAGCCTTGCCGCAGGCGCTGGCGATTGTCTTCAACGATACGCAAGCCACGCCGCAGGCGCGCGGCGCGATCCAGGACATCGCGTACCGCGCCATGCGCAAGCTGGGCTGGAGCGATGCGCTGGTCGGCATGATGGCGCCGAAAGCGCCGGAACCCATGGTGGGCGCGCTGCTGGCGTGCGCGCTGCCGCTGATGATGAAGGATGACGGCGGCGAAGCCGCCTACAGCCAGTTCACCGTGGTGGACCAGACCGTGACGGCGGCCGCCGCGCATCCGGATACGGCGCGCGCGAAAGCCATGATGAACGCCGTGCTGCGCCGCTTCCAGCGCGAACGCAAGGAATTGCTGGAAGCGCTGGAAAGCAATCCGGTGGCGCAATGGAATTATCCGCAATGGTGGATCGACGCCGTGATTACCGCATATCCGAAGGATTGGCAGGCCATCCTCACCACCGGCAACCAGGCGCCGCCGCTGACCCTGCGTGTCAATGCGCGCCGCGCCACGGTGGCCGATTACCTGAACACGCTGGAAGCGGCCGGCATTGCCGCCACCCAGGTGGGCGCGTATGCGGTGCGCTTGGCCAAACCGGTCGGCGTGCACCAGATTCCCGGTTTTGCCGACGGCGTGGTGTCGGTCCAGGATGCCGGCGCGCAACTGGCCGCCGAGTTGCTCGACGTACAGGACGGCATGCGCGTGCTGGACGCCTGCGCGGCGCCCGGCGGCAAGACTTGCCATATCCTGGAGTTGGCCGATGTCAGCATGACAGCGCTCGATGCCGATCCGAAACGCCTGGAACGGGTCGGCGAAAACTTGCAACGCCTGGGCCTGCAAGCCCGGTTGCAGCCGGCCGAAGCCCAGCGCGACGGCTGGTGGGATGGCCAGTTGTTCGACCGCATCGTGGCCGACGTGCCGTGCACGGCGTCGGGCATCGTGCGCCGCCACCCGGATATCCGCTGGCTGCGCCGCAAGTCGGACACGCTCCAACTTGCAACACTTTCCCGTGAAATCCTCGACAACCTTTGGAAAATGCTGGCCCCCAATGGTAAATTGCTGTTCGTGACATGTTCGTTGTGGCCGCAAGAGTCCGAGGCGCAGGCGGCCGCTTTCGCGGTGCGCAATGGCGCGACGCGACTCGATGCGCCCGGCCAATTGCTGCCCACCGGCGGTGCCGAACAGGATCACGACGGTTTGTATTACGCATTGTTCCAGAAAGATGCGTAAGATCACCGCCGTTATAGCCTATCAATATTTATCAGTTTTACAACGTACCGGTTTACTCGTGACGCGACGCTTTTTTCGACAACTCGCCCTGCAGTTGCTCTTGCTGCTTGCGTGCGCTTATCCAGCGCGCGCATCGGACGATACGATAGAAATCACGCGTCATTTCATTGAAGCCGCGGAAGAGGGCTACCGCCTGTCGGCCGCGTATTCGTTTGAGCTGAACCACGGGCTCGAAGACGCGCTGGTGCACGGCGTGCAACTGTATTTCACGACCGAAGTCGAACTGACCCGGCCGCGCTGGTACTGGGTCGATGAAAAAGCCGTGCGGGTCAAGCGCACGGCCCGGATTTCCTACAACGTGCTGACGCGGCAATACCATGTCGGCATCGTCGGCAGCGTGCAGCAATCGTTTGCCACGCTCGATGACGCGCTGTTCCTGATCCGGCGCCCCAGCCGGTGGGTCATTGCGCAGCGCAACCAGCTCAAGCCGGGCGAACTGTATAACGTCTCGCTGCGCATGCGCCTGGACCGCGATTACCTGCCCAAGCCGATCCAGGTCAATGCATTCAATAACAGCGAATGGCGCCTGGAAAGCAAGAAAACCTTCCAGTACAGGGCGGAATAAGTGACGCCGGCATTGCGGTATGCGTTCGTCGTGGCCGGCGCCGCGGTCAGCATTTTGCTGTTCCTGCTGGCGTCCGCGTCCGACAATTCCGGCTTTTTCGACCGCTATTACGGCTGGCTGCTGGGCCTGAACGCCGCGGTCGCGCTGGCGCTGCTGATCCTGGTCGGCGTTTCGCTGTTCCGGCTGTATTCACGCTACAAGCAGGGCAAGTTCGGCTCGCGCCTGATGACGCGGCTGGTGATGCTGTTTGCCGGCATCGGCGTGCTGCCCGGCCTGGTGATCTTCCTGGTGTCGGTGCAATTCGTCTCGCATTCGATTGAATCGTGGTTCAACGTGCGCATCGAGGAAGCGCTCGACGCGGGCTTGAACCTGGGCCGCGATGCGCTCGACAAGGCCGTCAGCGAACTCAATGGCCAGGCCAGGAAGACCGCCAATTTGCTGGCCGAAGAACAGTTTTATGCGGCGCCGGCAATCCTGTCGCGCTTCGTGAAGACCCATCCGGGCACCCAGAGTGCCATCGTGGTCGATGCGGAAGGGGGGCTGATCGTGTCGGCGACCGGGCCGCAGCGCATCAACCTGTCGGCGGACTTGCCGAATGCATCGATGATCGCCACCGCGAAAAGCGAGCAATCGTATGCGATGGCCGAAGACGGCAGCGAATTGCGCGACGACCGCGTCGGCGCGCCGCCGCCGCCCGCGCCGGACGCCGCCAACCAGTTGCGCGTGCGCGTGCTGATCGCGATTCCCGATCCGGTGCAGCCCAACGGCACCCACCTGGCGCCGCGCTACCTGCAGATCATCCAGGCGGTGCCGGTGCAGCTGGCCGCCAACGGCAAGATCCTGCGCACCGCCTACAGTGAATACAAGGAGCGCTTCGTGGCGCGCGACGGCTTGCGCAAGATGTACATCGAAACGCTGACGTTGACCCTGCTGCTGGCCGTGTTTGGCGCCATTGCCGCCGCCTTCCTGATCGCCAACGACCTGGCGCAGCCGTTGCTGCTGCTGGCCGAGGGCACGCGCGCGGTGGCCGGCGGCGACTTGTCGCCGCGGCCCATCGTGGCCAGCTCCGACGAACTGGGCACCCTGACGCAATCGTTCAACACCATGACGCGCCAGCTGTCGGAAGCGCGCAGCGCCGTCGAGCGCAACCGCGCCGCGCTGCAAAACGCCAAGGCCCACCTGGAATCGGTGCTGGCCAACATGTCGGCCGGCGTGATGGTGCTCGATGGCGAATTCCGTTTGGTGTCGTGCAATGACTCGGTCGAGCGCATCCTGCAGCACGCCGGGGCCACGCTGATCGGCCAGCAGCTCACGCAAATCGAATCGCTGCAGGAATTCGCCAATGCGGTGGTAGCCGCGTTTTCAGCGCAAAGCGCGCACTCGTCGGCGGCCGGCCGCAATGCGCAGCGCCTGCACTGGCAGCGCCAGGTCGAGATTCCGCGTCCGCCCGGCAGCGAAGAAGAACATGACCTGACCCTGCTGATGCGCGGCTCGCGCCTGCCGGTGGAAAGCGGCAGCGGCTACATTGTCGTGTTCGACGATATTTCCGACGTGATTTCAGCCCAGCGTTCGATCGCCTGGGGTGAAGTGGCGCGCCGCCTGGCGCATGAAATCAAGAACCCGCTGACGCCTATCCAGCTGTCGGCGGAACGGCTGCAATTCAAGCTTGAAAGCAAGCTGGAGGCGCAGCCGGACATTGACCTGCTCAACAAGGCCACCACCACCATCGTCAACCAGGTGGCGGCCATGAAGCGCATGGTGGACGACTTCCGCGACTACGCCCGCACGCCGCCCGCCATCCTTGAATCCCTGGACCTGAATGCACTGGTGGAAGAGATCCTTAACCTGTACATTACCGGCGAAGGCAACGATATTATCCACCTGGCGCTGACGCCGGACTTGCCGCAAGTGATGGGCGATCCGGGCCAGCTGCGCCAGGTCATCCACAATTTATTGCAGAATGCACAGGATGCGATGGCGGACCTGCCTCCCGGCTCGGCCGACCCGCGCATCGACGTCGTCACCGAGGCCATTCATTACCAGGGCGCGGACGGGGGAACCCGTACTGCCGTGCGCCTGATAATTTCCGACAACGGCCCCGGTTTTGCGCCTAAAATCCTGGCGCGCGCCTTCGAGCCGTACGTCACGTCGAAAGCGCGCGGCACGGGTCTGGGGCTGGCGATGGTGAAGAAGATTATCGATGAACACGGGGGACGGATCGATATCCAGAACCACGTCGATAGAAGTGGCGCTTCGGTACTGATTTTGCTGTTAAAGTTGGCACCGGTGCAGTTGGCATAATATTGAAAGACTAATAAAATCATCGCGAGCCGTGCAAGCATTACAATGCAATGCTTCATGTCCAGCGAAATGTATAAGAGGCAGGGATAGATGGCGAACATTCTGGTAGTCGATGACGAAATGGGTATCCGCGAGTTGCTCTCCGAAATTCTGAGCGACGAGGGACATGCGATACAACTTGCCGAAAACGCGCAGCAGGCGCGCGAGGCGCGCGCGCAAGGCGCGCCGGACCTGGTGCTGTTAGATATCTGGATGCCGGATACGGACGGCGTCACCCTGCTGAAGGAATGGCAGCGCGACGGTTTGCTGACCATGCCGGTCATCATGATGTCGGGCCACGCCACCATCGATACGGCGGTGGAGGCGACGCGCATCGGCGCACTGAACTTCCTGGAAAAACCGATCGCCATGCAAAAGCTGCTGAAGGCGGTGCAGGCCGGCCTGAGCCGTGCGCAGGAAGTGGCGCGTGCGCCCGCGCTGGCGCCGCGTCCAGCCGTGGCGCCACCGCCCGAAGATGGCGCGGTGGCGGCCGGTGCGCCGTTTGCCGCGGCCAACGTGGCGCCAGGCCATGCCGCCGTGCGCGGCGCCAGCGTGAATGCCGGCGAAGGCCACATGTTCAACCTGTCGTTCGACTTGCCGCTGCGCGAAGCGCGCGATGCGTTCGAGCGCATGTACTTCGAACACCACCTGGGCCGCGAAGGCGGTTCCATGACGCGCGTGGCGGAAAAAACCGGCCTGGAACGCACCCACCTGTACCGCAAGCTCAAGCAACTGGGCGTCGAGCCCGGCAAGCTGGCCAAGAAAAACCAATGACGGCGCCTGCTGGCGGCCCGGCCGCCGGCGCCGCCACTGCCGGGCCCACGGGGCCGGCGGTTCCCGCCCTGACGATCACCACGGTCGTCACCGGCCCCACGCCGGCGGCACGCGAAGCGGCCATCCACGCCGATCTCGCGGCCCATCCCGCCATTCCCACCGCTGTGATCCTCGAAGGCTTGGCCGTCGCCGATTCCCCCCTGGCCGACAGCGGCGCGCACGTGACTGTGGTGCGGATTGCCCCCGGCTGCTTGTGCTGCGCCGGCAACCTGGTTTTACGCGTATCATTGAATCGACTGCTGCGCCGTCCACCGGCGCGGTTGTTGATCAGCCTGGCAAATGCGGAACATGCCGGCCAGTTGCGCGGCATGCTGGAAAGTGCGCCTTATGTTGGTTTGCTAACACTGGGAGCAAACTGGCACATCCACCTCACTTGAATTCGCATGTCAGGCCCTCACCTCCATGGTGTAGGCGGCACGTCCAGTGTCCGCCATTAGCGCGAAGGAAACGACATGAACCTGATCTATAACAGCGAGCAGTACAGCGTGGTCGAGTTTGGTGCGGACCGCGACCTGGAAGCCCTGCGGTTTGGCGGCTATGAAATCGTGGACAAGGGAGGGAAACGGGAAATCTTCATTGCCGGGGTGATGGCGCAAACCTTCCGGCGCGACGTCAACCGCCTGATTGCCGGCGAGCCGACCATGGAAGAGGTCGACGAATTCCTGGGCAACTATGAACCGCTGATGAGCCAACCGGTGCTGTTGCACTGAGCGGCCTGCCTCAATGCCGTACGCGCCAAGGCTGACCGCCTTGGCCTCTCGCTTCACGGCGTTGCACATGATAAGGTGCGGTTTGACGAAACTTGCCTGCCAGCCCCATGTGCCAACTCCTCGCAATGAACTGTAATGTCCCGACGGATATCGTGTTCAGCTTTACCGGCTTTGCCATGCGCGGCGGCCGCACCGATACGCACCAGGATGGCTGGGGCATCGCGTTTTTCGAAGGCGCCGGCGTGCGCCACTTTGTCGACCACCAGCCGGCGGTGACGTCGCCGATCGCTGACCTGATCAAGAATTACCCGATCAAATCCAAGAACGTCATTGCCCACATCCGCAAAGCCACGCAGGGCGAAGTCAACCTGGAGAATTGCCACCCGTTCGTGCGCGAACTGTGGGGCAGGTACTGGGTGTTTGCCCACAATGGCGACTTGAAGGACTTCCATCCGCAGCTCGACGGCGCCTACCGCCCGGTCGGCACCACCGACAGCGAGCGGGCCTTTTGCTACATCCTGCAAACCTTGCGCCGCCGCTTTGGCGAATGCTGCCCGGGCCGCGATGAATTGCGTCCGGTGCTGGCGCAACTGGCCAGCGAGATTGCCGCGCACGGTACTTTCAACATGATGCTGTCGTCCGGCGGCGAATTGTGGGCCCACTGTTCCACCAACCTGCATTACCTGGTGCGGCAATATCCGTTCGATACCGCGATCCTGTCCGACGAAGACGTGAAGGTGGATTTCTCGGAAGTCACCACGCCAAACGACCGCGTTGCCGTGATCGTGACGCAGCCGCTGACCACCAATGAACAGTGGACCGCATTTACCCAGGGTGAACTGAAATTGTTCATAGATGGTTTGCCACAACCCTAGTTGCAGCTGGGTTGCCACCTGAAATTCTCCGCGACAACGCCAGCAATTGATGCCAAAATATCAGTAAAACCATAAAAACGCCGAGATTTTGTTACTACTCGGCAAATTTTCAGTTCCCCACCAGCAGGAAAACGCCATGATCGATCTTTCTTCCCACGATTCCGCCTCGAAAAACTTGCGTGTACGCGAGTTTTATCTTGGAAGGCAGCCCCTGTTGGACCGTAACCAGGCTTTGTTCGGCTATGAGTTGTTATTCCGCAACGCGCCGATCGGTCCGGCCAACGTGACGTCGGACCTGGGCGCCACGGCGTCCGTGATTGCGCACGCGGCGCAACTGGGCATGGAAAAAGTCATCGGCGATGCGCTCGGGTTTGTGAATGTCGATGCCGACACCATCATGAGCGATATCTGGGGTTTCCTGCCCAAGGAAAAAGTCATCCTGGAAATCACGGAAAACATGGACGCCACGCCGCCCGTGCTGTCGCGCATGGCGGAACTGGTGCAGCAGGGCTTCCGTTTCGCGCTCGACGACGTGACGGCGGAAACCGGCCAGGTGCAGTCGCTGTTGCCGATGATCGAATACGTGAAAATGAACATGCGCAATGCCGACCTGTCCACCCTGGTCAAGCTGGCGCCGCGTTTCAAGCAGGATGGCAAGAAGCTGGTGGCGGAAAAAGTCGAAACCCGCGACGAATTCAAGCATTGTCTGGACCTGGGCTTTGATTTCTTCCAGGGCTATTACTTTGCCAAGCCCATCATCATGAGCGGCAAGAAGCTGTCGCCATCGCAGCTGGCGCTGATGGAATTGATGACCCTGGTGACGTCCGATGCCGATAACGCGGAAATCGAACGCGCCATCAAGAAAGACGTGTCGCTGGCGCTGAATTTGCTGCGCCTGGTGAATACGCCGGCCGTCGGCGCGCGCCAGCGCATCGATTCGCTGAGCCAGGCCGTCACCATCCTGGGCCGCCGCCAGTTGCAGCGCTGGCTGCAAATCATGCTGTATGCGGAGCCCAGCAAGCGCGGCCACAGCATGACGCCGCTGCTGATGCTGGCGACCACCCGCGGCCGCCTGCTGGAATTGCTGGCCCATAAACTGCGCCCGAAACACCAGCACGTGTCCGACATTGCCTTCACGGTCGGCATCATGTCGCTGATGGATACGCTGTTCGGCTTGCCGATGTCGGAAATCCTCACGCAAATCCCGGTCATCGATGAAGTGGCCGATGCGCTCATGTACCGCCAGGGCTTCTTCGGCGAATTGCTGCAACTGGCCGAATGCCTGGAACAGGTCGAGGAAATGGACCACAAGATCGATCCGACCTTGCGCGACCTGGAAATGTCCACCGACGAACTGGTGGAACTCGAAGTGGCCGCGTTTGAATGGAGCGACAACGTGGTGCGTTACGCGTTGTAAACCCTGTGTGGAGTAGCAACAGTTTCACTAGTTTCCACAGTAATTTCTTGCCAGGAAATTAAGGCTGGCGGTAATCTGGCGGTTTTTCCCGATCATGGTGTGCCATGTCTACCG
>CBIHOX010000043.1:0-38841 GCA_966211685.1 uncultured Pseudoduganella sp. | reverse complement strand
CGCCGCAAACGCCGCCGCTGCCGCCGCGCCAGCGCGTGGTGACGGCCGTGCTGGCCGCGCGCCTGCCGCAATGGAGCACCTGGCGCGCACTGGCCTCGCTGTTCAAGCCGGCCGATCCCGAAGCCGCGTACCGCGCGCTGGCCCGCTTCAACCTCGGCGACAAGCTGTACAGCCGGGTCGACCGCCTGTCCGGCGGCGAGCGGCAGCGCTGCGCGCTGGCGCGCATGCTGCTGTCGGACGCGCAGGCGCTGCTGGCCGACGAGCCGCTGTCGGCGCTGGACCCGGCGCTGTCGCAACTGACCCTGGCCACCCTGCAGCAGGAAGCGGCCAGCCGCAACGCCGCGCTGGTGTGCAGCCTGCACCAGGTGGAACTGGCGCTGGCGCATTTCCCGCGCATCGTCGCGCTCAAGCAGGGCCGCATCGCGTTCGACCTGCCGCGCGAACGGGTGACGGACGCCATGATCGCCGAACTGTACCTGGGCGAACTGCCGCCCGCCAATTCACCGCATGCCGACGCGGCCCCGGCCACCCTGGCGGGCGGCGCCTGCCTGTAACGCATGAAACTGTTGAACATTCCCGCCGTCCCCTACAGCGAGCGCCACCCCGATCCCGCCACCCGCGGCAGGCTGCTGGCCATCGCCATCGTGGCCATCGTCATGTGGCCGATGCTGGTGGCCAGCGAATTCAAGCCGTGGACCCTGCTCGATGCGCAAAGCCTGCAGGCGGCCTGGCAATTCCTCGCGACGTTCTTCCCGCCCGTCCATGACGCGGAGTTCCTTGCCATGGTGGCGCGCGAAACCTGGAAGACCGTGGCCATCGCCACGGCCGGACTGGCGCTGGCGCTGCTCGGCGCCATTCCCGCCACCCTGCTGGTGACCGAGCGCCTGTCGGTGTCGCGTGTCGGCACCGGCCGCATGGCGCCACTGCCGTATGCGCTGCGCCAGGCCGTGCGCTGGCTGCTGGTGCTGCTGCGCAGCGTGCCGGAACTGGTGTGGGCGCTGCTGTTCGTGCGCATCGTCGGGCTGGGCCCCACGGCCGGCGTGCTGGCCATCGCGCTGACCTATTGCGGCATGCTGGGCAAGGTCTATGCGGAAATCCTGGAGTCGTCGGAAACCCACGCGGCCGACACCCTGCTGGCCAACGGCGCGGGGCGGCTGCAGGCGCTGTTGTACGGCGCGCTGCCGGACGCCGCGTCGGAACTGGTGTCGTACACCGTGTACCGCTGGGAATGCGCCATCCGCGGCTCGGTCATCATGGGCTTCGTCGGCGCCGGTGGGCTGGGACAGCGCATGGATGAATCCATGAAGATGCTGGCCGGCGGCGAAGTATGCACCATGCTGCTGGTGTTCGTGGCGCTGGTGGCGGCGGCAGACCTGGTGTCGAAATGGCTGCGCGGGAGGCTGGCATGAGCGGCCATCACTCCATGGATGCCGCGCAGGCCGCGACGGGCATGCCGGCCCCGCCGCCGCGCAACTGGACCGGCTGGCTGGCCGCGCTGCTGCTGGCGGCCCTGGTCGGCGCCAGCTTCGCCACGCTGGACTTGAAATGGCGCGAATTCGCCATGCCGGGCGCGCTGGGCTCGATGCTGGAATTTTTGGGCGGCTTCGCGCCGCCCGAACTGGGCGCGCCGTTCCTGCTGAAAACCGCGTCCGGCGCGCTGGAAACGCTGGCCATGTCGGCGGTCGGCACCCTGCTGGCGGTCGCGGCCGGCCTGCTGCTGGCGGTTCCCGGCGCCGGGCGCCTCGGCATGCCGCTGCGCTTCGCGGTGCGCATCGTGCTCAATGTGCTGCGCTCGATTCCCGAACTGGTGTGGGCCGCCATCTTGCTGATCGCGGCCGGCCTGGGCCCGTTTGCCGGCACGCTGGCGCTGGCGGCGCACACGGCCGGCGTACTGGGACGCTTGTTTGCCGACGCGCTGGAAAACGCGCCGCTGCACGCGGAACACAGCCTGCGCACCAACGGCGCGCCGGCGCTGGCGGCATTCCTGTATGCGACTTTGCCGCAGACCTTGCCGCAAATGCTGTCCTATACCCTGTACCGCTGGGAAAACAATATCCGCGCCGCCGCCGTGCTGGGCGTGGTGGGCGCCGGCGGACTGGGACAGATGTTGAAATACCACCTGTCGCTGTTCCAGATGCAGCCCGCCGCCACCGTGATCCTGGCCATGTTGGCGCTGGTGGCGCTGGTCGACGCCGCAAGCTTCGCCACCCGGCGCTGGCTGACCCGGTAAGGAAGCCCATGCTCGTCCTGAAAAACCTGTCGAAAACCTACACGCCCGGCCATCCGGTGCTGGCCAACCTGTCCTGGCAATTCCAGGCCGGTGAATTCGTCGCCATCATGGGGGAATCCGGGGTCGGCAAGTCTACCCTGCTGAACCTGATCGCGGGGCTGGACCAGCCCGATCCCGCCCCGGAAGCGCCCATCGTGCTCGATGGCGTGGCCATGTCGGCGCTCGATGACGACGCCGCCACACGCCTGCGGCGCCGCAAGATGGGCTTTATTTTCCAGGCGTTCCACGTACTGCCGCACCTGACCCTGCACCAGAACGTGGCCCTGCCGCTGGTGTTGAACGGCATGGACCGCGGGCGCGCCGGCCAGATGCTCGACGCCGTGGGCTTGCAGGGCCGCGCCGGCGATTATCCGCACCAGCTGTCCGGCGGCCAGCTGCAGCGGGTGGCGATCGCCCGCGCGCTGGTGCACCGGCCGGCCCTGGTGCTGGCCGACGAACCCACCGGCAACCTCGATCCCGAGACCGCCCACAGTGTTTTGATGTTGTTACGCAACGAAATCAAGGCCAGCGGGGCTTGCACGATCATGGTTACCCACTCGCACGCGGCGGCGGAAATGGCGGACCGCACTCTGATACTGACGAGGTCGGGACTGCAAGACACAAAAACCGTCAATCGTGTTGCACAAGAAAAACAATAATTTTTCTAATAAAACGCGCCATTTAGTTTCTGTTGCAGTATGATACATATAACTTGCTTGGTTATTAATAGCAGAGTCGCTCCGCCATGTTGTTGAAAACGCCATCATGGCGGTATGACACAAGCCAGGGACGCCGACCTATCCACGTTATTGACTAAGGAGGAAAAAATGAGCGTGCGGCAAAAGAAACTGGAGCTGATCGAGGCCATGAATCGAGCCAGGGCCCTGGAACCATCCAGTTTTGTACCCAACAAGTTGCTCGATACACTGATCGAAAAGATGAACCTGAAAAACGACGCGGAGCTGTGCCGCGTCCTGGAAGTTCAGCCACCCATCATCAGCAAGATCCGGCACCGCAAGCTTGCCGTCGGCGCCACGATCCTGCTGCGCATGCATGAAAAATCGGATATCAGTATCCGTGAACTGAAAGACTTGTCTTCCGCTTCCATGCACTGAATGCGCTTTGCGACCAGCCGCCCTGGCGTTGGCAACGACGCCGCCGGCAACGACGACAGCCCAAACCCCGCTGTTCGATATTCCTTCGCCCTGAACCCTGCCGAAACGCCTTCAAGACCGCGCGATGCGGCCTGAAGGCGCACGCCCGTGCGGTCCGTGGTCGCCCGGCACCGGCGCCGCCAGTTGCGGCGCGATGATGCGGTCCCACGCCAGCGCGCAGGCGCCGGTGGCGCCGGGCAGGCAAAACACCAGCGTCCGGTTCGCATAGCCGGCCAGCGCGCGCTGGTTCACCAGCGACGTTCCCACTTCGGCAAAAAACAGGTTGTGCAGCAAGCTGCCGAAACCGCGCACTTCCTGTTCCAGCAAGCCGTCCGCCGCGTCGCACAGCGTGTCGCGCCGCGCGAAGCCGGCGCCGGCCGCGCCCAGTACCAGGTCGATGCCGGGATCGGCAATGCACTCGGCCAGCTCGCGCCGCACGCTGCCCGCGTCATCGGCCACGCGCACGCGGCGCACCAGTGCGTGGCCTGCCGCCAGCGCGCGCGCCGCCAGCACATCGCCGGCGGCGTCGCGCCCGCCTTGCCCCGCCACGCTGAGGACCGCGCAGCGCAGTCCCAGACGTTCCATCATCCCCACGATGCGCCCTCCTTCGCTACGTTGCCTCAGGCGGCCACGCCATAGTGCCTGGCGTAGCGCGCATCGAGGTTGGCCAGCGGCATCAAGAGGAACAGGTCGGCGCTTTCGAAATCCGGATCCCACGCCGGCTCGCCGCAAATCCACGCGCCCGAGCGCATGTAGCCTTTCAACAGCGGCGGCACTTGCGCGCTGTGGGCCGGCTCCAGCCTGGTGTAGGGGAATGGCAGGTGCGGCGTGACGCGGTATTCGGCCGGCGCCAGGTGGCGCTGCACCAGTTGGCGGTAGACCGCCACCGCGTTGTGGCCGCCATCGGCCAGGCTGATGCTGGCGCAGCCGGCCAGGAAATCGCAGTTTTCACGGCGCATGTAGTCGGCCAGGCCGGACCACAGCAGCATGATCACGCTGCCGCCACGGTAATCGGGGTGGATGCAGGCGCGGCCCGCTTCGACGATGCGCGAACGGATCACGTTCAGGCGCGACAAATCGAATTCGCCTTCGGAATACATGCGCCCCAGCTTGTGGGCGCGCGCGGCGTTCAGCAGGCGGTAGGTGCCCACCACTTCCAGGGTATTGGAATCGCGCACCACCAGGTGGTCGCAATGCTCGTCGAATTCGTCGCAATCGAGGCCGTCGTCGCGCGCCAGCGCCGACAAGCCCATGGTCTCAATGAACACCTTATAGCGCAGGCGCTGCACTTCGCGCAGCTCATCCGGCGTGCTGGCCATGCTGAGTACGAGCTTGCCCTGGTTGGCGCGCGGGTCCGGCTGCGTGTTTAACAGTTGCAATTGCTGTTGCATGCTTGTTCCTCGTTGGTTGAGACAAGGCAAGCGTAGCGAGCGATTGCTTCAGGAAAATGACAAAGCGATGTCATTTTGATTACATGACAACGGAACATCCGCGCAGCAGGACATCCGCGCGCCGGCGGATGCCCTGCTCAAGGCGTCAAGCCATTACCCTTTCTTTGGGCGGCCGGTCTTCAACTGCGGCAGCGAGGCCAGCACGTTTTTCAGCGCCGGCATGTCGAGCTTGCTGATCAGCGCCACGCCCACGCGCAGCAATTCGCTTTTCTTGATTTCAAAGCCGGCTTTCAGCGCGGCTTTTTTCACGGCGCCCAGTTGCGCGTATTCATCTTCGGGCATGGTGAAGCTGTCGCGCACGAGTTTTTCCTTGGCGGCCTTGACCGGCGCTTCCACCGGCTTGGCGGCTTTCACGGCCTTGGACGGCTTGGCGGCGGCCGGGGCAGCCTTGGCGGCTTTCGTGTTCGCCGCGGGCGCCGCTTTCACGGACGGCGCGGCCGCCGCAGGCGCCGCCTTGGCTGGCTTGGCGACTTTGGCGGGCTGGGCGGCCGCCCCTGCAGGCTTGGCTGCTTTGGCCGGCTTGGCGGTCTTGGCTTCCGCCTTGGCCGGCTTGGCCGATTTGGCTTCCGCTTTGGCCGGCTTGGCAGCCTTCGCCGGCGTTGCCGCCTTCGTGGCTGCCGCAGCCTTGGCCGGTTCGCCAGCGTCCACCGCCTTCACGGAATTGCCGGCCTTGGACGATTTCGCGCCTGCCGGCTTGCCCGGTGCGGCGGCATTTGCGGTTTTCGCAGCCTTCGCGGCCTTCCCGGCATCGGCAGACTTCCCGGCTTTCGCAGGTTTGGCGGTTTTGTCGGCCTGGTCACCGGCGGCCAATGTCACGGCTTTGGCCGGCGCGGCTTTCGCGGCGCCGGCATCGGCGTTTGCCGGTTTCGCCGCGCTGGCGGCTTTCGCTGGTTTCGCCGCCTTGGCCGCGCCGGCGGCCGTGGTGGACGCGCGCGACGCCGGCTTGGCGGACTTGGCCGGCGCTTCGGCGGCGGCCGGGCCGCGGTTTTCTTCCGCGGCGGCGGCTGGGGCGGTGGCGTCGTTGGAAGCGGGTTTGTTCATGCGGGGCTCCTGGAAATTGTTTAATATAAACAGTATATACTAATCACCAGCAAAATGCCCGCCATGGAACCGCGTCAGTCGGCGCCGCCCTCCTTGTCGGCATCCGCGTATTGCTCGGCGATGCGCGCGAATTCCGCCTCGATGTCCAGGAACGCATCGAGGATGTCCGGATCGAAGTGCTTGCCCCGGCCTTCCTTCATGATGGCCACCGCGTCGGCATGGCTGAACGGCGGCTTGTAGACACGCCTGGAAATCAGCGCGTCATACACGTCGGCCACCGCCATCAGGCGCGCCGACAGCGGTATCGCCTCGCCGGCCAGCCGGTCGGGATAGCCGGAGCCATCCCATTTTTCCTGGTGCGAATGGGCGATTTCACGCGCATAGGTAAGGAAGCTGTTGCTGCCGCCCACGTATTGCTCGACCTGGCGGATGGTGTCGCGGCCATACTCGGTATGGCGCTTCATGATCTCGAATTCCTGCTCGTCGAGCTTGCCGGGCTTGAGCAGGATATGGTCCGGGATGCCGACCTTGCCGATATCGTGCAGCGGCGCGGACTTGTACAGCAGCTTGATGTTGTCGTCCGTGAGCTCGGCGGCGAAGCGCGGGTGCGCCTGCAGGCGCCTGGCCAGCGCCGAGATGTAATTCTGCGTGCGGCGGATATGGTTGCCGGTTTCATTGTCGCGTGTTTCCGCCATGGTCGCCATCGCCATGATGGTGGCGTCCTGCATCAGCGACAGTTGTCCCGTGCGTTCCTGCACCAGCGTTTCCAGGTTGTGGTTTTCGGTCTTGAGCTGGGTGCGGGCGTTTTTCAGCGACAGGTGCGTAGCGACGCGGGCAAACAGGATGGGCGGGCTGATCGGCTTGGTCAGGTAATCGACCGCCCCCATGCGCAAGCCCATGGCTTCGTCTTCGGGCTGGCTTTTCGCGGTCAGGAAAATCACCGGCACGTCCGCGGTTTTCGGATCCTGCTTCATGCGGCGGCAGGTTTCATAGCCGTCCAGCTCGGGCATCATCACGTCGAGCAAGACCAGGTCGACGCCGCCGCCGGACACGATTTGCAGCGCCGTGGCGCCATTGGTGGCGACCTTGGTGTTGTACTTTTCCTTCAACAAACTCGACAGCAATGTGATGTTGTCCGGCGTATCGTCGACGATCAATATTGTTTGCCGGGGGCCCTGGCTGGTGTTTCGCTTCATCATGATGGGTTTGCCTCCTGTAGCGCGGCCAGCATCCGGCTGGCAGCTTCGAATTCGTAATTGTTCATGTGCGCCGCCAGCCGCTCGATGTCGGCCGGCGGCAGCATGGTGGCCAGTTGCGGGCGCACGCTGTCGAAATAATCGGTGCTGTCGCCGGAATACTCGGCCAGCAGCGCACGCAGTTGCGCCAGCGCCTCGGCCGGCGGCACGCCGCCGTCACTGTCGCCAACCTCGCAAGCGCTGCCGCCTGCCGGCGCCGGCGCATGCCCGAAATGGCGGTCCAGCGCGGCGACCGCACCCGCCAGCGCGCCGCCCAGCGCGGCCAGCGGCGCATGCAGCGTGGCCAATGGCGCCGGCGCGGCCTGGGACGGATCCTGTTCCTGCCGTTCCCGCATCCGCGCCAGCGCCAGTTCCAGTGCCTGCGCGGCCTGCTCGACCGCCGTCGCGCCGACTCCACCGGCCACGCCGCGCAGCGTATGGGCGCCGCGGCCGGCCCGCGCCAGGTCGCCCTGCGCCAGCGCCGCACCGATCTCGTCGGCGGCATGGCGCTGCGCCAGGCGGAAGCGGTCCAGCAATTGCACGTACAGCGCCTCGTTGCCGGCCACGTGGCGCATGCCGCGTTCGCTGTCGATGCCATCGATGCGCAATCCGCCATCGCCATACGAACCGGTCCGCAGCAAGGCGCCGCGGCCGGCCTGCGGCAGGCGTGCCGGCGGCAGCGTGGCCTGGGACAGCCCGCCCGGGGTCAGCCCGGCCTGCGCCAGCCAGCGCGACAGCATGCCATACAGCCGCTCCGGCTCGATCGGCTTGGTAATATAGTCTTGCATGCCTTCGGCCAGGCAGCGTTCGCGGATGTCGGGCAGCGCATGCGCCGTCATGGCGATCACCGGCAGCGCATCGAAACGGCGGTCCTGGCGCAACTGGCGCGTCGCTTCATGGCCATCGAGTTCCGGCATTTCCAGGTCCATCAGCACCAGGTTGTAATGGTCCGGCCCGGCCTGCCGCAAGCGCTCCAGCGCCAGCCTGCCGTTTTCCGCCACCTCCACGCGTATGCCCAGCGTGGCCATCAGTTCGGCCGCGATTTCCTGGTTGACGGAATTGTCTTCCACCAGCAGCACGCGGGCGGCGAAGCGCTGGCGCGGCATGGTTTCGTCGACGATCCGTGGGCCGGCGCGGCCCGGCTCGGCCTGCGCCACCAGCGCCACCAGGGTGTCAACCAGCGCCGACTGGCCGATCGGCTTGAACAGGAAGCCCGTGATGCCGGCCGCCTCGGCGCCGCGCTGCACTTCCTCGCGTCCGAAGGCGGTCACCAGCACCATCGCCGGGCGCGCGGCCAGCGCTGGATCGTCTTTCACATGGCGCGCCAGCGCGATGCCATCCATGCCGGGCATTTGCCAGTCCGTCAGCACGATGCGGTACGGATCGCCGGCGGCGTCGGCCGCGGCAATCGCGGCCAGCGCCTGCGCGCCGCCGGTGGCGGTATCGACGCGCACCGGCAGCGGCTGCAACGCCTCGGTCAGGATATCGAGCGCCATGTCGCTGTCGTCCACCAGCAGCAGGCGCGCGCCGTTGAGGGCTTCCGGCACCACGGCCGCATGCTCGGGCAGGCCGGAGAGCGCGAATTCCAGGTCGAACTGGAAGGTCGAACCCTGCTCCGGCGCGCTGTCGACGCGGATCAGCCCCCCCATCAGCTGCACCAGGCGCTGGGAAATCGACAGGCCCAGGCCGGTCCCGCCATACTGGCGCGAGGTCGACCCGTTGGCCTGGCTGAAGGCGCGGAACAGGCGCGCCACCTGGTCCTGGTTCATGCCGATGCCGGTGTCGCGCACGGCAAAGCGCAAGACCGCCTTGCCCGGCGTGCGGTCCGGCAGGCGCGTGCACGACAATTCCAGCTCGCCGGCCGGCGTGAATTTCACGGCATTGTTGACCAGGTTGATCAACACCTGGCCCAGCCGCAGCGGGTCGCCCACCAGGTGGCGCGGAATCGACGGCGGCACGTGGAACAGGTATTCGAGCTGCTTGTCGGCGGCGCGCTGGCTGGTCACGCTGGCCACGTTGGCCAGCACGTCGTCGAGGAAGAACGGCACCTGTTCCACGTCCAGGCGCCCGGCCTCGATCTTGGAAAAGTCCAGGATATCGTTGATGATGCCCAGCAGGGACAGCGCCGCGCGGTGGATCTTGCTGACGTAATCATGCTGCTTGGGCGTCAGGCCGGTGCGCAGCGCCAGGTACGCCATGCCGATGATGGCGCTCATCGGGGTACGGATTTCATGGCTCATGTTGGCCAGGAATTCCGACTTGGCGATATTGGCCGCTTCCGCCATCACGTTGGCCTGCACCAGCTTTTCCTCGCGTTCGCGCCGTTCGGAAATGTCGCGGATGAAACCGCAGAACTCATAGTTTTCCTGTTCATCCAGGCGGATGCGGGTAATGGCCAGGTCGATCGGGAATTCGCGCCCATCCTTGTGCAGCGCATGCAATTCCACGCGGCGGTCCAGCACCGCGCCCTTGCCGGTGGCGATATAGCGCTGCATGCCCTTGCGGTGGTCGTGCCGGTAGCGCGGCGGGATGATGGCCTGCTCCAGCGGCATGCCCAGCGCTTCGTCGCGGCGCCAGCCGAAGATGGTTTCGGCCTGGCTGTTCCAGCCCACGATGCGCCCGTGGATGTCCATGCGCACCACGGCGTCGAGCGCGGTATCGACGATGGCTTGCAATTTTTTCTGGCTGTCGCGCGCCACCTGCGCCGATTGCGTGACTTCGGCCGTGCGCTCGGCGATCTTGCGCTCCAGGTCGCGGTTCAATTCGCGCAATTCGCATTCCACCTGGCGCAGCCGCGTCAGCGTATCGCGGAAACTGTAGACCGCGTCCGACAGCTTGCCGACCTGGTCGGGGCGGCCCTTGCCGGACAATTCAATGTCGACTTCACCGCAGGTCAGCTTTTCCAGCGCGTGCTGGATGTCGGTGAACGGCCGGATCACCTTGCGCCCGACCAGCAGGATCGACGCCACGATGGCCAGCGCCAGCAACAGGTTGGCCACCACGGTGTGGGTGATCTGGTAGCGCAGCTGGCGCTCGACTTCCGCGCGTGAAAACGCCATGTCCAGCGTGCCCACCGGGTAGCTGTGGCGCCCGTCCTGGTAGCGGATTTCCCGCTGCACGCGCACGGTGGCGGCCGGGTCGACGTTTTCCACCGCGTAGCTGGCCAATTCCTCGCCGGACGGCGACCGCACCCGCAGCATCAGCACTTCGCGCGTGGCCTGCATGGCGTCCACCGCGCTGGTGACGGCGGCGGTATTGATGTCGAACAGCGGCCGCGCCAGCGCTTGCGACAGCACCGTGGCCAGCCGCTCGGCACGCTCCGTTAATTGCTGTTCCGCTTCCGCGCGCAACGTGTGCGCGGCATAGGTGGTGTACACCGTGGTCGAGAGCGTTACCGCCAGGAAGATCCCGGCGGCCAGGCGCAGCAGGATGTCTTCGCGCCATGCCTGCAGCAATCCCCGGCGCGCACCCGTCGGCGGCATCAGCGCCCCGCCTCGTCCATCGCGGTCCGCTCCAGCTTCTTGTAGGCCGGGCTGTTGCGCGCCTGCTCCATCGCGGCCCAGATGCGCTGCGCCAGTTCCGGGCGGCGCGCCACCATGCCATGCGACAGGATCAGGAAATACGGTTTTTCGATCAGCGGTTCCGGCAGCATTTCCAGCTGCGCGCCGAGCGGGCCGTGCATCACGCTGCTGGCGTCCGAGCCACCCAGCGCAGCGGCGCCCAGCCGGCCCGCGATCAGCTTGCGCGCCAGTTCGTCGGCGCGCTGGCTGCCCTCATCGGTTTCCACGCCAAGTTTTTTCAGCACTTCCCCCACGGAATAGCCAAGCTGGAAACCAACCGGTCCGTCCAGGTTGCGCAGGGTCTTGCCGTCCCAGTCGACCTTGCTTCCCTTGCGGCGCAACAGCATGTAGCTGTCGACGTGCATGCGCTTGCTGTTGTCGATGGCGCCGCCGCCGGGGAACACGCCCAGTTCGCGCCGGTCCGCCTTGTAGCTGACGGCAAACGCGCCGTCATAGGCATTGGCCTGCAATTGCTGCAGGCAGCGCTTCCACGGCACGCCCTGGAAATCAAACTCGATGTTCAGGCGCTGCGCCACAATTTTCAGCAATTCGAAATTCAGGCCGCCACCCTGCTGCGTGCGCCAGGGTTTGACATCCTGCCGTTCAAAGCACAAGGTCACGGTTTCCTGGGCGGCGGCGGCGGGCAACGCCCATGCCGCCAGCGCCAGCGATGCGGCGGCAGCACGCAGTGTGGCGCGGTAGCGGGTCATGATGGTTCTCCAGTGCCTTACAAGTTTCCCATTGTAATCAAATTTACAAGAGTTTGGCTAACTTTTGTTTAACAATGGAAATTTTTAACCGTGTTACACCATGCTCAGGCGGTTCCCTTGATGCTGAAATCGACACCCACGTCATCCCACTGTTCCTGCTCTTTCTCCATCCAGTACGACACCGTGGGGTGGTCCGTGACCCAGGCCCGCTTGATTTCCAGTTCGATGCGGTTCTTCATGCGCAGCTTCAATTCCTTGAAATCCGGTTCGATGCGCGAATGCATGAACAGGATGGCCAGACGCAGCGCCACCACGGCCTTGGCGAAGTCGCTGTCGGCCAGCGGCTCGCCGACTTTGCGCAAGTTGCCTTTTTGCGCCAGGATCAGGCGCGCCATGGTTTTCTGTTCGCGCGTGGTAAAACCGGGCAAGTCCGCGTTTTCCACCATGTAGCTGGCATGCTTGTGGTAGCCGGTCTGTGACACCACCATGCCCACTTCGTGCAACAGCGCGCTCCACACCAGCAGGCGCTGGTAGGCGTCGGTGGACGGCTTCATCTGCGCATACAGCGCGGCGGCATACTCGGCCACGCGGCCGGCGCGTGTTTCATCGACGTGGAATTTCTGCAGGAACGCGCGCACCGACTGGTCGCGCCGGTCGCGCTTGGTCGAACGCAGGTACAAGTCCCACATGACGCCGACCCGCAGCCCCGCTTCGATCGGTTGCAGGCTGTCGATGCCGAGTTCGTGGAACAGCGCGATCAGCACGGCCAGGCCGCCGATGATGGTGCCGGCCCGGTCCGGGCGCAAGCCCGGCATGTCGATCTTCGAGGTGTGGCCCAGCTCGATGAAGCGCCGTTTCAGCGCGTCCAGCGAGGCCGCCGTGACGCCGCCGTTGCGGCCCTCGCCCAGCCGGTTCTTGTCGATGATCTCGGCAATGGCGCGGATGGTGCCGGACGAACCGTAGCAGCGGGTCCAGTATTGCGGATGGTATGGCGGCGCGCCATCCTCGAAATGGCTGCGCGCCGACAGGATGGCCGCGTCGAACGAAGGCGCGTCGACCCGGCCGCCGATGAAGAACGACAGGCTTTGCTTGACGCTGCCGATGGAAAACGATTCGACCCGCTCGATGTCGGCCCCGCGCCCCAGGATCAGTTCGGTGGAACCGCCGCCAATGTCGATCACCAGGCGGCGCTCGCCCGGCAAATTCAGCGCATTGCACACGCCCATGTAGATCAGGCGGCCTTCCTCCTCACCGGAAATGATTTCAATCGGATGGCCGAGCGCCTGTTCGGCGGCCGGCAGGAAGGCGGCGGAATTCCTTGCCAGGCGCAGGGTGGACGTGGCCACCACGCGCAGCGCTTCAAGTTCATAGCCGGCCAGCACCGCGCGGAAATTCGCCAGGCAGGCCAGCGCGGACTGCTGCGCCGCCTCGGTCAGGTTGCCGGAAGAGTCCAGGCCGGCGGCCAGGCGGATCGGTTCGCGCGCGGTCTTGAGCACGCGGATGGCGTCGCCGTCATGCTTGCCGATGGCAAGGCGGAAACTGTTGGAGCCCAGGTCTACTGCTGCGTACATGCCTTCCTCTTCTGCGGGTTCCCCAATACCAGTCATACTGTTTATACCATTATACGGAAACCCGACACGTTACGCGGCCTTTATGACGAGATAATGACATCTCCGTGCTCGATTTCCGCAAACGTCGCGTCCGGCGCTTCCGCCACGCGGTTGCTGCCGGCCAGCATGGCCGACTGCAGCGCGCCGTCGGCCCGCTTGAACAGGGTGACCGTGCTGTCGTCGGCGCGGATCACCGTCACGCCCATGCTGACGGTGACGTTGATGATGGCCTTCTCGGCGCGCAGCTGCATGGTTTCGATGGCGGCGCGGATGCGCTCGGCCACCAGCACGGCGCCGGCCTGCTCGGTGCGCGGCAGCAGCAGCGCGAATTCGGCGCCGCCCAGGCGGCCCATCTGGTCGCTGTCGCGCAGTTGTTTTTTGCATACATCGGCCAGCGCGCGCAACACCATGTCGCCGGTGGCGTGGCCATAGCTGTCGTTGACGCGCTTGAACTGGTCCAGGCTCAGCAGGATCAGCGACGTGCCCTGGCCCGGGCGCCGCGCCAGCGCCATCCACGGCGCCAGCGCCTGGTAAAAGCCGCGCCGGTTCGGCACGTCGGTCAGCGGATCGATCACTTCCAGGCGCGCCAGTTCGGACTGCAGCTTTTCCCGCGACAGCAGCAGGTAGCCAAAGGCGTTGGTCAGCATCATCAGGTACAGCGCCGCAAAGCCGACGCCCTGCAGCACCGTCGCCGAGACCCACGACCAGCCATCCGGCAGCAGCGCCGCCATCACGCCGCGCCCGGCGACCACCAGCGACAGCCCCGCCATCGTCACCACCAGGTAGCGGCGCAGCATGGAACCGTGGCGCCAGACCAGCGCCAGCGCGGCCACGCCGGCCAGGAAAAAGCCCGCCAGGATCACGAAACCGGCCGCCGCGCGCACCCCGGCGTCGACGTCCAGCACGTTGCAGGCCAGGTACATGAACGCCGCCGCACCCAGCGCCGGCAACATGGCCTTGCGCCAGCCGGCGCGGCCGGCCGCTTCCCACAGCGCGCCGGCGTCGAACGCCATGCCGGTAAACAGCAGCACGTTGGCCAGCGGCCCGGTCAGCAAGTCGGGCAACACGCCGCGGAAATACAACAGCAGCCAGGCGCCGGCCTGGGCCTGCTTGGCGACGGCCCAGGTGGACAGGCTGATCGACTTCCTGTTTTCGTATTCAAAGAAAAACAGGGCCGCGCACAGGCTCAGGTTGCCCAGCGCAAGCGCCAATACCAGGGTTTTAATATCCATGTCGATTCAGCGCCCGCAGCCATGGCGCCGGGCGCTCAGGTAAAAGCCGCGGCGCCCGTTGCGGCGCCGCCGGCGCATCAGATCTCGTGCTCGACGTTGGCGCTGCCATCGCCGATCTTGCTGGCCCAGGCCTTGCTGAAAAATTCCTTTTCGTCTTCGGTCGGCGCATCGTGCCAGAACACGATCAGCGTGCCCTTGTGGTCGTGGATTTGCGAGACTTTTTCAATGAACCCGGACTTGCCGGCCAGGTCGGCCAGCGCCGCCACGTAGCCGTACACGCGCCCGAGGCGTTCAATGCGGTCCGGCTCGGTGAAGCTGTTGGTGGCGGTGATTGTCGGATGGTCTAAAAACATGGTCTACTCTCTCCACTGTGGCCCTGCCTATGTTGGCAATGTACCGATAAATATTGTGCATGTAAACGAAAGGTGCGCGCATCCGCTGCCGCGCCCGGAGTGTGCGGAGCTTAACAGAACTTCATAGTTGCCAACAAGCGAACCCTGATTCCTTCCATGCCCGCCGATCCCGCCCGCTTCCCCGCGCCTTCCGCCGCCCCGTCGCCGCCGCTGGTGCGCACGCGCGGCCGGGTGCGCACGCTGGAATTCGTGCCCGGTGAAATCCAGAGTGAAATGCACCTGGACGCGCCGCACCGCATCACGCTGGACTATGTACGCGCCATGCTGTGCTTCGTGCTGTTCCAGCCGCGCCCGGCGCACATCGTCATGGTGGGCCTGGGCGGCGGCTCGCTGGCCAAGTTTTGCCACCGCTACCTGCCGCACAGCCGCATCACCGTGGTGGAATTGCGCGCGGACGTGATCGCGCTGCGCGACCAGTTCGCGATTCCGCCCGACAGCGAGCGCTTTTGCGTGGTGCACGGCGATGGCGCCGCCTACATCGCGGCCATGGCGGCCACGCCGGCGTTGCGCGCCGACGTCCTGCTGGTCGACGGCTTCGACCGCGACGGCTTGCCGCCAGCCTTGTGCAGCACCGGCTTTTACCACGATTGCCGGCGCGCGCTGCGCCACGGCGGCGTGCTGGCGGCCAACGTCTTCAGCTATGACCCGCAATACCCGGCCGCGCTGGCGCGTCTGCGGCGCTGCTTCCAGCGCCGGGTCTGTACACTGCACGGCATCGCCGGCAACAACCGCATCCTGTTCGCGGTCAAGGCGGCCGACGGCGCGCCCGCCACGCCGTCGCTGCAGATGCTGGCGCGCATCCGCCGCCTCGGCGGGCGTGGCCCGGCGTGGGCGGCGGCGCATCGGCTGCTGGCGCACTGGCTGCTGTGGCGTACCCGCGGGCGCGCCGGGTGCTGAGGACCGCGGCTGGCGATGGGCAATGCGCCCCACGCTGGAAGACAAGCCGCGACATGCGCGTTGCGAAATAATCACTATTGTTGTCTTGTGGAATTATTTTTTTCCGAACGTCAACACTTTTCCCGGATTTTATGACACACTGCTGGTGGCCCTACCCCCGCCATATTTTTAAGTGTACAGGATAGCAATGATCACTCGCCGCCCCCTCAAGCTGACCGCAGCGGCGGCCTACACCCTTGGTGCGGGGCTCAGCATAACAGCGGTCCTGTTCGGCGCGGTCGGCGCCCTGGAATACAGCAAGCTGCAGCTGGCGTTCGAACAGCGCGCGGACCAGCGCACGGCCGCCATCCAGAGCGGCCTGAATGACGCGGTGGAAGTGCTGGCCGTGACCAACCAGCTGTTCGCGGCCAGCGCGTCGGTGTCGCGCAGCCAGTTCCAGACCTTCACCGCGCCACTGTTGCAGCGCTATCCCTTCATCCAGGCATTCAATTACCACCGCTGGCTCGACGACGACGCGCGCCCCGCCTTCGAGGCGCGGATGCAGCGCGATTATCCGGGCTATGCGGTCCGTGAAATCGCCGGCGGCAAGCCGGTCACGGCGCCGCGCCGGCCATACTACAGCGTGGTCGATTACCTCGAACCGGTGGCCGGCAACGAGCGCGCGTTCGGCCTGGACGCCGCCTACCGGCCGGAAATCCGGCTGGCCATGGAAGAGATCCTGCGCACCGGCAAGCCGGCGTCGACCGGCCTGCTGCCGCTGGCGCAATCGATCGGAGAAGAACAGGGAGTGGTCATGCTGATGCCGGTGTACCGGCCCGGCGCGCAAGTGTCCGACTATGGCCAGCGCCAGGACGCGTGGCAGGGCGACACCGCGATCGTGATCCGCGCCACCACCCTCGTGCGCAAGATCCTTGAAGCGGACGGCCTGCTGCGCGACGACGACGCCACGCTGCAGGTGCGCGTGGCCGGCGGCCTGGTGTTCAGCCATGGCGAGGCGCCGCCGGCGGCCGAGACGGCGCCGGTGCGCTGGCTGTCGTGGCAGCAGCGCACCGATTACAGCAAGCAGTTCACGGTACTGGGCAAGCCGTGGGAAGTGCGCATCAGCGCGCAGCCGCGCCCGTTCGTGGCCGACCACATCGGCTCGATTTCCACGCTGGCCGGCGGGATCCTGTCGTCGCTGCTGATGGCCGCGTTCGTGCAATCGCTGGTGCTGCGTTCGCGCCGCGTGCAAATGCTGGTGGACGCCCGCACGGCCGAATTGCGCCAGTCCAATGAACGGCTCAATGCCGACGTGCTGGCCCGCAAGCGCACCGAGCGCGCGCTGCTCGACAGTGAACAGCGCTTCCGCCGCCTGCTGGCGCTGTCGTCGGACTGGTATTGGGAACAGGATGCGCAACTGCGCTTCACCAGCATCACGGGCGGCTTCTTCGACAAGGGCCACATCGGGCCGGAACGCTTCATCGGCAAGACCCGCTGGGAAGCCACGCCGGAATTGCTGTCGGCGCGCTGGGGCCGCGACCATATCGCGCGGCTGGAAGCGCGGCTGCCGTTTTCGCATTTCGAATACGCGATCGAGGGCGATGACGGCGTGCTGCGCTGGTACAGCACCAGCGGCGAGCCGGTGTATGACGCCAAGGGCGAATTCAAGGGCTACCGCGGCACCGGCGCGGAAATCACCGAACGCAAGCTGTCCGAGCAGCGCATCCGCCACATCGCGCACCACGATGCGCTGACGGGCTTGCCGAACCGGATGCTGCTGCAAGACCGGCTGTCGCACGCGATTGCCTGCGCCAACCGCAGCGGCCACCACATGTGGGTGCTGTTGATCGACCTGGACCGCTTCAAGTTCGTCAACGACAGCCTCGGCCACAAGGCCGGCGATATCCTGCTGAAAACCGTGGCGCAGCGGCTCTCGGGCAGCGTGCGCGAAAGCGATACCGTGGCGCGCCTGTCGGGCGACGAATTCGTCGCCATCCTCAGCGAATCGGCCGACGCGCCGCTGACGCCGGACGTGGTGCAGCGCGTGATGAACGCGGTGGCGCAGCCCATCATGCTGGAGGGGAAGGAATTCCTCGTCACCTGCAGTATCGGCGTGGCCGCCTACGACGGCAGCGTCGGCGACGAGGCGCAGCACCTGATCGAACATGCGGACATCGCCATGTATGCGGCGAAAAAGCAGGGCCGCAACGGCTTCCGCTTTTACCTGCCGTGCATGAATGAAGAAGCGCTGGAGCGGCTGCGCATTGAAAACGCGCTGCGCAAGGCGCTGGAACGCAGTGAATTCATGCTGCATTACCAGCCGCAGGCCGACCTCGGCGATGGCGCCATCACCGGCGTGGAAGCGCTGCTGCGCTGGCAGCACCCCGAAATGGGCGTGGTGGCGCCGGACCGCTTCATCGGCCTGGCCGAGGAAACCGGGCTGATCGTGCCGATCGGCATGTGGGCGCTGCGGTCGGCATGCGCGCAGGGCAAGGCGTGGAACGACTGGCGCGCCGCGCACGGCCAGCCGCCGCTGCGCATGGCGGTCAACCTGTCGGCGCGCCAGTTCTCGCAGCCCGACCTGGTGGCCCAGGTGGCGCAGGTGCTGGACGAAAGCGGGTTGCCGCCGTCGTGCCTGGAACTGGAATTGACGGAATCGGTGTTCATGCACGACGTCACGCAAGCGGTCGGCCTGTTGCACGGCCTGAAGGCGCTCGGCGTGACGCTGTCGATCGACGATTTCGGCACCGGATATTCCAGCCTGTCGTACCTGCGCGATTTCCCGATCGACGTGCTGAAGATCGACCGTTCCTTCGTCAACGACATTGCCACCGACGAAGACGACGAAGCCATTGTGGTGTCCATCATCGCCCTGGCGCACAATTTGAAATTGCGCGTGGTGGCGGAAGGGGTAGAATCGCGGGAGCAGCTGGAATATTTGCGCCGGCACGAATGTGACCAGATCCAGGGTTACTATTTCAGCCGGCCGGTCGCGCCACTGCAATTCGAACAAATGCTGCGCGAAAACAAGCACCTGGGCTGGGCGGAATTGGCGCCGATGAACTGGATCGGCGCCGGGACCGGCACTTGACGGCTGTGCGCGCGGCCTTGCCCGCTCTTTTCCTCAGGAGACCCGCCCCATATGGACACGCCAGCCGACCGCCCCAAGCATATCCGTACCGACATGTGGACCCGCGAAGTGGTCGACCAGGCCATTGCCGCCATGCCGGCCATCGGCCTGCGCCAGGCCGCCGAGTTTTTGTCCGCCATGAAAGTGCCGCCATCGATCGCCGTGCGCACGCTGGTGTATCCGCACCGCCGCCGCAACTGAGCCGGCGGCGCCGGCGCGTCCCGGCACGGGTAACGGCGCGCCGCCCCGGCTACTGCTGCGGCGCCGCTTTTTTCTCGCGCTTGGGCGCCAGCGCCAGCTTGGCCGCCTTGCGCAGCTTGGCCTGTTCCCACCGGGCCTTTTGCTCGGCGGTCTGCGGCACCAGTTCAGGAATCGCCACCGGCTTGCGGTCCTTGTCGACCGCCACCATCGTGAAATAACAGCTGTTGGCGTGGCGTACCAGGCGCTGCGTGATGTTTTCCGTCACTACCCGGATGCCTACTTCCATCGACGTCTTGCCGGTGTAATTGATCGAGGCCAGGAACGTCACCAGTTCGCCGACATGGATCGGTTGCAGGAACATCACCTGGTCCACCGACAGCGTCACGACATAGGTGCCGGAATAGCGGCTGGCGCAGGCATACGCCACACCGTCGAGCAGCTTGAGGATGGCGCCGCCGTGCACGTTGCCGGAAAAGTTCGCCATGTCCGGCGTCATCAAGACCGTCATCGTCAATTCATGGGCCGACCAGTGTGGCGCTTCCATGTCAGAACCCCTGCGCTTCGATGTCGGCCAGCGATTCGCGGCCCTTGTCGGTGATGTCATAGCCGCCTTCGCGCGGCACGATGTGCGATTTCTTGCCGAGGAAGGCCGCCACGTCGGCGTCCAGCATGGCGTCGCCGCCCGCCGCGACCGCGCGCAGGCCCAGGATGCAGCGGCGCAGGAACAGGACTTGCTGCCCGGCTTCGGTCAGCGCGACGCGGCCATTGCGGGCCACGCTGATCAGCTTGAGGCCGGCCAGTTTCTTGGTATTGCGCGCCACGCAGGCGCTGACGCGGTCGCCCTTGATACCGCGGCGGACCTCTTCCAGCGCATCGTATTCATCGCCGGTGAGTTTTTGATTCTTCATTGCTTGATTCCATGAGTTGCCATTCGGCCACCATGGTACGCGCCCCCGCAGGCGGAGGCAAGAAATGAAGAGCCGGCCAAACGCTCAGCGCGCCACCCGGTCCGCACGCGGCGTGTGCTCAGTGCGCGAGATACCAGGCCAGCGCCGCGCCCACCAGCGCAGTGAAGCACAGCGCCAGCTGCACGTGTTTCGAGCTCAGGCGGCGGCCGAGATAAATCTTGTTGTGCAGTGAATTGCCCATGTTCGCCTCCCTGTCGATGGAACTAATGCTGTTGGTCCATTATATGAACAGAATGGTGACGCCCTGATGACAGTGGGCGTAATAATCTGTATTCGTTGGGCGCGTGTAGCTCTAGAGCAACGCCATCTGCAAGAGGCGCGGCGGCGGTACGGCGCGCCATGCAAACGCCCACCCTGCTAGGCTGGCGCATCCTACTGACGCAGAGAGGTTCTTATGGCGCAACAGACTCCCGGCAAGCCGGAACAGGACGGCGGCCACCTGATGGATGAACCCGATATCGGCAGCGGCGACAAGACACCGGCCGAACACGAAACCGAAGAACAGATCCGGCAAATACCGCAGCGGCAAGCGCAGGACAAGGACCGCGCGCCAGCGCAGCCCGGGGCGCGCTGAAGCCCCGCGGCGCCCCGCCGCACCAGTGGCGCGCGGGGCCGGCGCTGCACTGCCGGCGGATGCCGGGCGCTGCCCTGGCGCTCCCGGTGCGGCCGCCCCTTGCGCGTGCTGTATGCGGGTGGCGCGCGGGCGCCCCACGCCCTGCCGGGCGGCGGTCACGCCTTGATGGGCGGCGCTTTCGGTTCCGGTTCCTCGATCGGCGGCGTTTCCGGTTCGGGGTTGTTGTCCGGCGGCGGATCTTTTTCCGGTTCCGGCGGCGGGGCTTCGGGGTCCGGCGTGATGTGGGCGCGGCGCGGGACGCTGGCCGGGTCGTGGGCGTGGTCGTGTTCGTCAGCCATGGCAATCTCCTGTTGGTTACGGCGTTGCCGCAAGACTAACTGCCTGTGGCGCGCGGCGGCGCACTTTTGCCGGTTGCCTCGTTCCGGCGCGCAATCGGCGCGCTATTGGGCTAAGCTGGCGGCATTGCTACTCAAGCTGTCCATCCCTTCACTGGAAAGGAATCGCAATGAGCACCGCAGTCCAGGCCACACCACCGGACGCCAGGCTGGCCCTGGCCCATACTTTCCTGCTGGTCCCCGCCGACCGTCCCGAACAATTCGCCCCGGCCTGTGCTTCCGGCGCCGACGCGGTCGTGATCGACCTCGGCGATGCGGTGGCGGCCGGCGCCAAGGGCCGGGCGCGCGATGCGCTGGCCACCTGGCTTGCCAGTCCCGCCGGACGCGCGCCCCACGTGCCGGTGCTGGTGCGCGTCAATTGCGTGCACTCGGGCTGTTTCGGCGATGACCTGGTGCTGTGCCACCAGCCCGGCATTGCCGGCATCGTGCTGCCCAGGGCCGAGCGCGTCAACGACGTCGCCAGCGCCTCGTCGACCGCACCGCTGTTTCCCATGATAGAAACCGCCGTGGGCTTTTCACGGCTGGCCGAGATCGCCGCCGCGCCGCGCGTGCAGCTGCTGCTGTTCGGCGCCGCGCCATTCCGCGCCGACCTCGGCATCATGGACGATCGCGACGGCTTGTTGTATTTCCGCTCGCAAATCGTGCTGGCGTCACGGCTGGCAGGCTTGCAGCGGCCGATCGATGGCGCCAGCCCCGGCAGTGAAGCGGAGCAGGCCGCGCACCAGGCGTGGCGGCTGGGCTTTGGCGGCAAGCTGTGCGCCGATGCGACCCAGGTGGCGGCGGTGGCGGCCGCGTTCGCCCCTTCGTAAAGAGCCCGCGCCTGCGGCCACGTTCCCAGGATGGGCTCGCGCTGCGGGTTGCCGGGCAATCGCGTTCGAGCACGCTGCCAGACGACTGCGTGAGCCCTACAGCGCGGCAACTGGCCAGCCTGGTGGCACGCTCCGCGCCGCCACGGGCGGAGAACGGGGGACAGGCGCTGCAGGCCGGCTTCACGCCACCATGATGCAACGGGCGCTAGCCCGCGCGGCACTGTCCCGCGCGGCCGCTATCGCGTTATCGCACTGGCGGGGGGGCCCCCCCCCGGGGCCCCCGGGGGGGGGGGGGGGGGGGCCCGGCGGGGGCGCGCGCCCGCCACACCCGCGGGCCCACGCGGGCGGGCGGCAGCGTATAAGCAAAGCCGGTGGCGCCGGCGCGTACCGTGATGGCGCGCGCGGCCGATGCGCTGTTGAGCGCCAACAGCACCACGGTCCCGTCCGGATTGGCAAACGCCGCCTGCTCGACCCCGTCCCGTCCGGGTCCGGCCGGCACGGCGCGCGCGCCCGGCGCGATCCAGCGGCTGGCATGGGCCAGCGCATAGTATTCCGGGTTGCGCACCACGCCGCCGGCCGTGACGGTGACCACGCCACGGCAACCGCGGCAGCCGCCCGTGCGCGGGCCGCCCTGCTCGTCGAGCGCCAGGTTGCCCAGCGCCATGCCGCGCGCGCCATGGCGCACGCCGTCGGCCAGCATGCGGGCAAAGTACAGCAGGTTGCCGCCCCAGTCGGGCGCCCAACCGCCCCCGGTGCATTCGGTGATGAACATTTCCCCGGCAGGCCAGTCCGCCTGCAGCGCGCCCTGCGCGGCGGGATCGCCGCCATGGCAGTGCCAGGCCACGCCGGCCAGTTGCGGCGCGGCGGCCTTGTCGGCCAACACCTTGCGCACACCGGCCGCGCCATCCCAGTCGCCATCCCATTCCAGCAAGCGCGGGCCGCCCTCCTGCAACAGCGGCCCCAGGTGCTTGCCCGCGAGCGCGGCCCGTGCGGCGGCGTCCAGGCGCATGCCGGGCGCATCGCCGGCCGGCGCTTCGGGATCGTTTTGCAGGGTCAGCGCGTAGAATGGAATGCCTTCTTCCAGGTACAGGTCCGCCACCCGCTTCAGGTAGCGCGCATAGGCGGGATAGGCGTCCGGCCGCAGCGCGCCGCCGGCTTTCATCCAGTCCGGCGCGGTGGTGGGCGAGCGATGAATTCCAGTGCGGGATTACGCGCGAGGGCTTGCTGCGCGAGCGCGATGACGGTGTCGCGGTCCGGCGCCAAGGTCACCTGCGCCAGGGCCGGGTCGTCGGCGCCGTCGGCGCTATCGCCATAGGTGTAGCGGCCGCGCGCGAATTCCGAAGCGCCCAGGTACAGCCGCGCCAGGCCCAGTCCGAGGCCGCCGCCCTGGCGGCCGAACAATTCATCGAGCAGGGATTCGCGCGCCGCGCGGCCCAGGCGCTGTTGCAACAGCCAAGCCGATGCGGCGCTCAAGGTGGCGCCAAAGCCCAGTATCGGCTGCGCGGGGCGGGCCAGGTCGATGTCGATGGTGTGCGGACCGGCCGGCGGGGCGCCCGCTGTCTCGACGCCGGGCGACCATGGCGTGCGCGCCACGGCGGCCGCGCCGAGCGGCACGTCGGGCTGGCGCGCCAGCAGCAGCGTGCGGTCGGCCGTGGTCAGCCAGGCCGCGGCCCGTCCTGCCGGCGGCGCGGCATCTTGTTGCGCTTGCTGAGCTTGCTGTGCGGCGGCCGCCGGCCCCGCGCGCTGCGCCACGGCCAGCACCAGCAATATCGGCAGCATGCGAAGCAGCGGCGGCTTCCGGGCGGCCGGCGGCAAGGCGTGCGGCGTCACCGCGCCGGTATGGTTCATTGCGGCGGCTGCAGCATGCCTTCGCGGCTGCCGGCCAGGATGGCAAGGATCTGGTCCACCGCCACCGGCTTGACCAGGTGCGCGGAAAAGCCGGCTTCCTGCGCCAGCAGGCGGTCTTTCTGCTGGCCCCAGCCCGTCACCGCCACCAGCACCGTGCGTTCCAGGCTGGGCAACTTGCGCAGCGCCCGCGCCAGGTCATAGCCATTGACGCGCGGCAGGCCGATATCGAGGAAGGCGTAATCCGGCGCGAAGGCGTCGGCCGCGGCCAGCGCCTGCGCGCCGTCGTGGCATACCCGCACCGTATGGCCTGCGCCGCGCAGCAGCACGGCGATGCTTTCGACGAAATCGATGTTGTCGTCGGCCAGCAGCACGCGCAGGCGGCGTTTTTCATGGCCGCAAGGCTGCGCCGCCTCCTGTTGCGCGTCGGGCGCGGCCATCACGGGCAAGGTCACGGTCATGGTCATGCCCTGCCCCACGCCCGGACTGTGCGCCGTGATGGCGCCGCCATGCAGTTCCGCCAGCCGGCGCGCCAGCGACAGGCCCACGCCCAGCCCCGCCGTGCTGCGCTCGAGCGACGTGTCGGCCTGCACGAACATGTCGAAGATCTGGTCCAGCATGTGCGGCGCCAGGCCGATCCCATTGTCGCTGACGCGGATCACCAGCCGTCCCTGTTCGACCGCCGCGCGCAAGCCCAGTTCGCCGCCGCGGTTGGTATATTTGGCGGCATTGTTCAACAGGTTCGACAGCACCTGCGCCAACCGCGTCGCGTCGCCCAGCACGTAGACCGGCTGCTGCGGCACGTCCACCGTCAGGCGGTGTTCCTGTGCTTCCACGAACGGCCGCACCAGTTCCAGCGCATCGCCCACCACCGATTGCAGCGCCACGGGTTCGCGCTTGATGGTCAGCTTGCCGGTATTGATGCGCGACACGTCGAGCAAGTCGTCCACCAGCCGCACCATTTGCCGCAGCTGGCGCTCCATGATGTTGCGGGCGCGTTCGCTGGCAGCCTGGTCGGTGCCGGCCATGCGCAGGATGTCGAGGCCGGTGCGGATCGGCGCCAGCGGGTTGCGCAATTCATGCGCCAGCGTGGCCAGGAATTCATCCTTGCGCCGGTCGGCCTGCAGCAGCGCCTGTTCCGCGTCCTGGCGCACCGTCATTTCGTATTGCAGCGTGCGGTTGGCGTCCTGCAGCGCATGCGCGCGCCGCCCCACTTCAGCCAGCATGTCGTTGAAGGCATAGACCAGCGTGGCGATCTCACCGGTGGCCGACGGCGAGCGCACGCGCAGGCTGAAGTCCCGTTTTTCCATGACGTCGCGCGCCACCCCCGTGACGGCCGCCAGCGGTTCGGTGATGCCGGCCTGCAGGCGGCTGGCCACCAGCGCCGCCAGCAACAGGCTGAGCAGCATCACGCCGCCCATGATGGCCGCGTAGTTGCTGATGCGCTCGACCAGGCCGTAGCGCGCGATCAGGTAGACCGTGCCGATCGCTTCGCCATTCTCCACCACCGGGTGGTACACCAGCAGGTGGCCGCCCTGGATGGCGTGCCCGGCCTTGCCGGGCCGCGCAGGAAAGACCGGGGTATCCCTGGCCGATTGCGCATAGGCGGCAAACATGGCGCCGCGCGCGTCATAGATGGCGCCGGCCAGGATGTGCGGTCGCACGCGCAGCATGCCGAGGTTTTGCCGCGCGGCGGCCGGATCGTTGAAACTCAGCGCGGGGGTGCTGACCACGGCAATGATTTCCGCCTGCGTGGTCATGTCGTCGACCCAGTACTGCTGGTAAGAATCGAGGTCGTACAGCAGCATCCCGGCGGCGGCCGTCATCAGGGCCACGAAGGTGGTGGCCAGGGCCATCACCACCAGCTTGCCCCGCACCGTCGCCGGACGCAGCCGGGCCCACATCACTGGCTGCCTTTAAGGACGTGGTAAGCCACCGACAGCAGCCGCGAACTGAGTTTCAGGCCGCTCTTTTCCGCGGCCGGCAGCGATACCTCGAAGCGCACGCGCTCCTCCACCAGGCGGAAGTTGATCACGCTGCCCTGCTGCAGGCCATTGTCCGATTCCGTCACGGTCAGCACGCCCTGCTGCTGCGCGGCGCGCAACAGCGACATGCTGCGCGGCGCATCGGCGCCGATGAACAGCATGTGCAGGCCGGCCAGCGGCTCGCCTTCGCGCACGGTGCGCACGGCCACGGGGCGCCCGCCCACGCTGCGCCCGGTGGTCAGGCGCACCAGTTCGGCGCCGATATCGTCGGCGCCGGCCACGCCCACCACCAGCGGGCCGGCATCCTGCGGGTATTCGACATAACCAAGGAATTTGTACAGGAAGGCAGCCTTGACGCCGCGCTCCACACCGGTGGCGGCCGGGCCGTCGGCGCCCACCGCCAGGCACGACAGCGCCGCCAGCAGGGTGGCGCACAGCAGCGCCAGCGCCGCAAGCAGGCTGCGCTGCTGCGCCGGGCGGCGCGGCGCGTGCGCCTGCAACAGCAAGTCCCCGGAGGAATGGATGGACGCACTCAATATCGCCATGTCACCTTCACCAGCGCAGTGCGCTCATAATAGCTGCGTCCGGACACGCCGCCGAATTCAGCGTGGGTACGGTGCAGCAGGTTCTGGCCCAGCACCGCCACGTCCATGTTCGGGCGCAGCTTCCACAGCCATTGCATATCCATCTCATAGTACGCCGGGACCGGCGGGTTGGGCAACTTGCCGGTATACCGCAAGGTCAGGTCCAGCTGTTGCCAGTCGCTGATGTCCCATGACGAACGCAACACGCCATGCAGCTTGGGGTCGTTGGTGCCCAGCGCGCTGCCGGCGGCATTGTCGCGGCTGCCCGGCTTGACGCCGACATGGATGTTCTGGCGCACCAGCCCGCCACTGAGGCGCCAGTTCGGCGCCACTTGCCAGCGTCCCCACAATTCCAGGCCGCGCGCGGTGGCCCGGCCCAGGTTGCGGAATTCAAAGCCGAACACCGGCACCGGTTCCTGCGTGCGCAACTTGTCGTAGTCGGCATAAAACACGGTGGCAGAATAGCTGAGCCGCTCGGTCGGCTGCGCACGATAGCCCAGTTCCGCGACATTGGCCACTTCGGAGCCGAAATCCGGGCCGCCATTGATCACGCGGTACGGTTTGCCGGCCAACATGATCGGCTGCACCGGCGCCAGGAAATCCTTGTCGATGCGCGAGGGCGCCCGCACGGTGTGCGCCAGGCTGCCCCACAGCAGCTGGCTTGGTTCGGGATTCCACGCCAGCCGCAGGCTGGGCAGGTATTCCGCGCCGGTATAGTGGTTGTGTTCGACCTTGGCGCCGGCCGTGAAGCGCACGGTGGGCGTGACCGACATTTCATCCTGGACGAACACGTTCCCCCAATGCATGTCGAAGTTTTCCGGCGCAAACGTGAAACCGATCGGCGTGATGCTGTCCTTGCTCTGGCGGTAGCCGCCGCCCCACGCGATGTTGTGGGCGCCACGGCGCAGCCCGTGCTGCGCTTCGATTTCCACGGTATCGAGCCGCTCGATGAAATTGTTCGGCTGGTTGCGCTCGACATGGTCCAGCACCAGTTGCAGGCGCAGGTCCGAGTCGTCGGCCAGCTTCGCGGTATAGCGCGCAATGGCGTTACCGCCGGAAACAGCAATGTCGCGCGTTTTCACCTGATGCAGTGCGCCCTGGTACAGGTCGCCTGACAGCATCAGCGCGCCGTCCAGCAGCGGCATGTCGGCGCGGAAGCCGGCCTGGCGGCGCCGCATGCCGGTCGGGCTGACCGGCGTGTTGTCGGTATCCTCGGCCTGCCAGTAACGTGCATACAGCCGGTAATGGCCTCCGCTGTTCAACTCGCCCCCATAGCGCGCGGTGCCGTCCTTTTCCTTGGAACCGCTGGCCACGCTGGCCAGCAGGCCCTGGCTGTCCTTGGCGGATTTGGTGATCACGTTGATCACGCCGTTGACCGCATTGACGCCCCAGATCGACGCGCCCGGCCCGCTGATCACCTCGATGCGCTCGATATCTTCCATGGCCACGTCGTGCACGTCCCAGAACGTGCCGGAAAACAGCGGCGAATAAATGCTGCGGCCATCGATCAGCACCAGCATCTTGTTGGCAAACACGCCGGCAAAGCCGCGCGCGCTGACGGCGTAGTTGCGCGCATCCTGGCGCGCCACCAGCAGGTTGGGCGCCAGCCGCAATGCTTCAGGCAGGGTGCGCACGCCGCTGCGCCGGATTTCACCGCCGCTGATGATGTACAGCGATGCGGCAGCGTTGCCAAGTTTTTCTTCCTGGCGCGACACGGAAGTGATGACGATGTTGCTCAACTGCTCGATGGACAGGTCGGCCAGGTCGCCGTCCGGCGCGGTTTCCGCATGGGCGCTAGACAGGCCCAGCAGCGCGGCAAAAACCACGGCGCTTTGCTTAGGAATGGTCATTGTGGTCTTTTGCGCATAGTCAAATGCTAACGAAAAGAATTATAAGCATTCCATCGTTGATACGATTGAAAATTTGCATTCCAGAACGTTCAAGACCGGCGGGCCGCACCGGCTTGATGCGGGAAATCAGTCACTTGCAGCCATGCAAGGGCGGTTCGCGCCGGCCCGCGGGGCCGACCGTGGACGGAAAACCACAGCAGATTGGTAGCTCAGGGATGCGGACAGGCCGTCGCGGTGCGGTTGCGCCCTTCGGTCTTGGCGCGGTACAGCGCCAGGTCGGCGCGTCCCAGCATCGCGGCCGGAGGTTCGCCGGGCGCCAGTTCAGCCACCCCGATCGAACAGGTAATCGTCCCCACGGCGCCATAAGGCTGGGCCGCGATCGCCAGGCGCAGCTTTTCCGCCACCGCGGCGCCGGCCTGTTCGGCCGTGCCGGGGCAGACCACGATGAATTCCTCGCCGCCCCAGCGCCCTGCCGCATCGGTACCGCGCACGTTACGGATGATCACGCTGGCGACCTGCGCCAGCACGGCGTCGCCGGCCTGGTGGCCGAACGTATCGTTGACCTGCTTGAAACGGTCGACGTCGATCAGCAGGATCGACAGCGGCAAGCCGCTGCGCCGCGCGCTGGCGACTTCGTGGTCCAGCACGGCCGTGAGGTGGCGCCGGTTGCCGATGCCGGTCAGGCTGTCGGTGACGGTCAGGCGCTCCAGTTCGCGGTTCTTGATGGCCAGGTCGGCGTGCGCCTCGGCCAGCGCATTTTGCGCGCCCTTCAGCTGCGTGACGTCGACCGCGATCGAATACTTGGCGGCGCGGCCATCGAACCACGCGATGCGGGTTTCCTGCAACTGGTACCAGCGGTCATCCGGCGCGTTGAAATGCTCGAAGATGATGGTCTTGCCCATCTCGCTGTCGCGCATGCCGGGAATCGCGCAAAACGCGCACGGCTTGTCTTCGCGGTAGATCGCCTGGTAGCACTTCTTGCCTTCCGTGTCGCCCGTGCGCTTGCGCATGGTGCGGTTCACGTTGATCAGTTCCAGCGTCTCCATGTCCACCACGTAAATGGGGAACGGCACGACGTCGAACGCGCTGGTCCAGTATTCAGGCATCGCGGGGCTGGTGAAAAGAGGTTGATTGGGCATGGGTGACGCAACGCTTTCAGGCACGGGGACGCATCACTTTGGCAATCGATTCCTGCAGCTTTTCCTTGCGAATCGGTTTCAGGATATAGCCGCGCGCGCCGGCGTCGATGGCGGCCAGCACCATTTTTTCCTGGCCATGCGACGTGGCCATGATGATGTTCGCCTGCGGGAATTCCTCGACGATCAGGCGCGTGGCCTGTACGCCATCCATGTCGGGCATCGTGATATCCATCGTGACGAAGTCCGGCCGCAGCTGGCGGTATGCGGCCAGTGCTTCCTTGCCGGTGCCGGCCACTTGCACCACATTGTGGCCCAATTCGGTCAGCATGTTGACCAGTTTGTCTGTGGTGATGATGGAATCGTCTACTACCAATGCATTCAGTGCCGCCATGTCAGGTCCTTCGTTTTCACTTGCCTATTTTAATCTACATAGTTCAATTGGTGGTCGAACAATTCCGCCGGGCCGATAAAGCTGATGTCCATCGAGCCCGCGTCCGTGCGCAGCGACATGCTGGAAAACTGGGCGTTATCGGGCCGCTGCAGGTCGCGCACCTGGTCCAGCACCACCGGCGCCGACAGCGGCAGCGCAGCGCCCGGCTGCGGGATGTCGATGGTGCAGTGGCCGGCAATGATGTTGGCGATTTCCGACGCCGACGCCAGGCGGTAGCGCTGTTGCTGGGCCAGCGGGACCGTGATGTCGGCGGTAAAGCGCGTAAACAGCACGTCCAGCAATTCCGGCTGGAAGCTGAAGGCGATCAGCACGTTGACCGCGCCGCCGATGCCCACCACCACCGTGGTTTCACGCAGCGCCAGCACGTCGAGGTTGCCCATCGACTGCCGGTGGCCGGTCAGTTCCAGCTGCATTTCCTCGCTGAGGAAGACCCGGGTGCGCTCGCGCGCGGAAGCCATCATGCGTGCAATCATGTCCTTATCCATTGAGCACCTCGCTGGCCACGGTAGCCGCCAGCGCTTCCAGCGGCAGCCGGAAGCGGAAACTGGCGCCCTGCCCCGGCCGGCTGTGCACCGTGACGCTGCCGCCCAGCTTGAGCGTTTCGGCGCGCACCGCCGCCAGGCCCACGCCACGGCCGGAAAACTGGTCGGCGCGCGCCACCGTGCTGACGCCATCGAGGAACACCAGCCCGAGCAAGGCTTCCGCGCTCATGGCGTCGAGTTCGGCGCTGTCGTACAGGCCGCGCTCAAGCGCCTTGCGGCGCAGTGCGGACGTATCGATGCCGGCGCCGTCGTCGGCGATTTCCAGCGTCAGCTCGCCCTCGCGCCGTTCGATGGTGCAGGTGATCTGCCCCGCTTCCGGCTTGCCGGCCTCGCGCCGCTGCTGCGGCGGCTCGATGCCGTGCGCCACGGCGTTGCGGAACACGTGCGCCAGCGAGCGCAGGAACGGCCGGCACACGGCCGGGTCGAGCCAGACGGGTTCCTGGTCGATGAAGCGCAGCGGCGCCAGCAGCTTGCGCTGGCGCGCCGCCACCGCCGCCATGGTGCGGTCGTGGCTGGAGAGCGCATCGCGCACCGCCACCTTGTGCAGGTTGCCGATCATGAGCAATTCCTGCCGTCCGGCGTCGGCCATGTCGACCGGTTCGCCGCGCAGCAGGCGCATCACCAGCGCCTCCATCTGGCGCGCCTGGCGGTCCGTCACCGACAGGCGCTTGCCGCCGGCCAGGAACGCCGGCCCCAGCACGCTTTCCAGCGCCGCCAGGTCGTCGGCGATGGCTTGCGCCAGGCCCAGCGACGCCAGGTAGGCGGCCAGGTCGCGCACCGTCAGCGCGTCGCCCTTGTCCTTCAGCGTTTCCAGCCCGCTTTCGGCCGCGTGCAGCACTTGCGGCGCGTGCTGGAAGCAGAACTGCCCCAGCACGCCCTTGTAGGTATGCACTTCGCGGTAAATTCTCTCCAGCAGCGCCTGCGGCGGCTGCGGCGCGGCCAGCAGTTGCGGCAATTCCACCGCGGCGAACTGGCGGAACGCCGCCACGCTGTCGAGGAATTCCGCGCTTTCCGCCACGGCCGCGTGCACCATCTTCAAGCGGCCGTGTTCGGCCGCCACCTGTTCGGCCAGGCGGCGCTCCTCGGTCACGTCGGTCAGGGTCACCATCAGGCGGCCATTATTGAGCACGGCGTAGGTGGCCGACAGCTGGCGGCCGCCGCGCGTCCATTCCTGCGGCAACAGCGACAGCATCACGTCGCGCCGGTCCGGATCGTCCGACGCCAGCACGCGCCCGGTGGCGTCGGCCAGCAATTCCGCATATTGCGGATCGTCGGGGAACAGCAGGCGGCCCGCATCGCAGCCGGCCGGCGGCTGGCCCAGCATGGCTTCGCAGGCGCGGCTGTATTGCGGCGCCACCACCAGGTCGGCGCCAAACGAGAGGAAGCCCTGGCCCGCGTTGTCGAGCAACGCGGCGACCTGTTCGCCGGTGACGCGCACGGTTTCCAGCGATTCGGCCAATTCCCGGGTGCGGGCCCGCACGCGCGCTTCCATGTCCGCGTACAGCCGCGCGTTTTCCAGCGAAATCGCGGCCTGCGCGGCCAGCACCCGCAGCAGTTCCAGGCGCTCTTCCGGGAACGCGCCCACGGTCAGCGTGTTTTCCAGGTAAATCATGCCCAGCAGGCTGCCCTGGTGTGCGATCGGTTCGCACAGCACCGAACGCGGCCGGGCGCGCTGCAGGTAGGTGTCGCCGGAAAAGATCGATTGCTGGCGCGCGTCCTGCAGCACCTGCGGGCGCATGGTGCGGCGCACGTATTGCGCCAGCGAGACCGGCAGCATGGCGTGCGCGCCGCTGTCGAGCGGCACGTCGCAGGTTTCCACCGACACCCCGACGCCGCTGCGCGCGTCGGCGTCGGCGCTGGCCACCACGCGCCACGATTCGCCCTGGCGCAGCATCAGCAGCGCCTTTTGCGCGCCCGAGTGCTCCACAACGATGGTAAGCAGGGTGCGGATCATGTCGGCAATGCGGATTTCCTTGGAAATCGCCTGCGACGCCGACGTCACCGCCTGCATGTCGAACACATGCTGGGCCATCGGCCCGGTGCCGGCGCCGCGCACCGAGCGGATGGTGGCGTCGCCGCGCATGGTGCGCATGCCGCCCAGGCTGAGCGTACGCCCGCCGACCGGCACCGTATGGTCGCCGTGCAGGGTGGAGGTGGCCAGCAGCGCGGCGAATTCGCCAGACAAATGCTGTACCTTCGCTTCCGCGCCCCAGCGTTCGTACATCAGCAAGGCCTGGCGCAGGTAGTGGCCGGCCAGCCGTTCACGGCCCTGCCGCAGGAACTGGCGCGCCGCCAGTTCGAACGCCAGCGCCTCTTCATGCAGCTGGCCCTGTTCGCGCGCGCAGTCGATGGCGTCGTCGAGCAGTTGCCAGGCCTGTTCCATGCGTCCCCGGAAACGCTGCAGCAACGCCTCGCACAGCAGCCAGTGGTAGCGGTAGTTGGCCGGCGCATGGTGCGCCCAGCGCTGCAACTGGCGCTGGTTCGCCTTGACCACGGCCAGGATGCGGCGCCGCGCGGCCCAGCCGCCCGCGTCGCCGTGCAGCAGCAGCGCCAGCGATTCGTGGAAGTGGAACAGCACGAACGCGTGCATGCCGACGCCGGCCTTCAGGTACTGACGGGCGCTGCGCGCGGTCGACAATGCCTGCGGGCCGTCGTTGAAATGGATCGCCAGCATCAGCTTTGCGCTGTACAGCAGGAACAGCGAGCTGGCGTCATTGGCCTTCTGGTGCTGCGGCAGCAGTTCCGATTCGCGGTACGCCTCGCCATTGAGCACGGTCGGAGACTCGCCGGCGTGCGCGAAATTGACGGCGGCCTGCCACCAGATCGCGTGCCAGTACAGCGACGATCCGACCTGGAAGCGCTGCAGGTCGGCGTGCGCCTGCTCCATCCGGTGCAGCAGGTCCGGCAGCGGGCACGCGGTATGGAACAACGCCTGCATCTGGTTGTTGCGCGCGTACGAGGCATATTCGAAATCGCCCTTTTGCAGCGACAGCGCATAGGTTTCCTCGAACATCGGGATGGTGCTGCGCAGCGGGTGGCGGAACTTGTGGATGATCCAGGCCGCGAAGAACAGCGGCTGCTGCAGGTTCAGGTTGTGGCGGCGCGCCAGGTCGTTGGCGAATTCGCCATAGGCCACGCCGGTTTCAATGTTGCCCAGCATGGCGCATTCGGTGATGCCCCACCACGCGAAGCCATAGCCGGCGTTCGGCGAGTGGCCGTGCGCCAGCGAGACCGACACCATCTTGCACACCACCAGCGCCAGCAAGCCCTCGGAAATCCAGTAGGCGGGCGGCAGGATCAATCCCAGCAAGTCCATCACGGCAAGCATGGCCGGGTCGGTCATGGCCGGCAGCGCGCGCAAGTCGTCGAGCGAGCGGTTGCGCAGCGCCAGCTTGGTGGCCATCACCTGCCCCATCACCCGCAACGGATGCGGACTGCGCAGCAGCGGCACGCCCAGCAGTTCCAGCGCGTGCAGCGCCACGTCGACCGCATCCGACAGCCGGTTTTGCGCGACGCACGCCTGCACCCGGATCTTCAGCGCCTGGGCGCGTTCCACCGGCGCCGAGCGGCGCGCCAGGAATTCGCCGATCCACTGTTCCATGGCCGGGTAATCCTTGGCCAGGAAAGCGGTTTCCGCCGCCGCCAGGTACAGTTCCATGGCCAGCGCCGGCTGCTGTTCCCACACCGCGGCCGGCCCCGATTCGATGGCCAGCGTGAAATACGCCTGGGCCGACGAATATGCCGCCGCGGCGCGCGCGCGCTTGCCCGCTTCCAGGTTGACTTCGGCCAGCTCGCCGCGCTCCTGCTCGTCCCGCACCAGCGCGCGGCCGGCGTTGTACTGGTTGGCGATGTCGAAAATGCGCTGGCGGCGCTGTGCCTCGTCCCAGCTGTCGAGCCAGCGGCGCGCGATGCTGTGGTGCAGCCGCGCGCGCGTGTCTTCGCCCAGCATGCCATAGGCGGCCTGGCGCACGCGGTCGTGCACGAAGCGGTAATGCACGCCCTCGGTGTGGCCCTGCTGGCGCGCGATGCGGTAATTCTGGCCGACCGGCGCCAGCACGCCGGCCTGCAGCGCCACTTCCAGCTCGCCCGCCACGTCGTGCGGCGGTTGGCCCAGCAGCACGGCCAGCGTGCCAAGTTCAAAGCGGTCGCCGATGCATGACGCGTACAGCAACGCCTGGCGCACGGGCGGCGGCAGGCGTCCGATCTTCGCGCTCATCAGGCTGACCACGTTGTCGGCGATCGCCATGGCCGCGATGTCTTCCTCGCGCCAGTGCCATTGGCGCCGCGCCACGTCATAGCGCAGCAGGCCGCCGCCATGCAGTTCGGTCAACAGCTGGCGCAGGAAAAACGCGTTGCCATGGGTCTTGTCGTACAGCAGGCGCGCCAGCGCATCGCTGCCGGGCGCCCCGGCCAGCGTGTCGGTGACCATTTGCTGCACGTCGGCGCCGCCCAGCGCCTGCACGTCGATCGCGCTGACCTGGGCCGCGCTGGCGCGCAGGCGCGCCAGCGCCTGGGAAAACGGATGCGAAGGCGGCGTTTCATTGTCGCGGCAGGCGCAGATCAGCAGCAGCGACTGCATGCGCGGCTGCGCCATCACGGCTTCCAGCAGCGACAGCGAACCGGCGTCGGCCCACTGCCAGTCGTCGATGAACACGGCCAGCGGGTGCTGCACGCTGCAGACCGCCTGCAGGAATGCGCCGAACACGTAATGCAGGCGGTTCAGCGCCTGGCTGCCCGACAGGTCCAATACCGGCGGCTGCGGCCCGATCACCAGCTCGATCGACGGGATCACTTCCGCCAGCACCCTCCCCTGGCCATCGACCGCGCGCAGGATGCGCTCGCGCCAGATGCCGAGCGACGCCTCGTCTTCCTTCAGCAACTGGTGGCAGAACGCCTCGAACGCCATGCGCCAGGCGTAAAACGGGACGTCGCGCTGGTACTGGTCGAACTTGCCTTCGATGTAGCCGCCGCGGCGCTGCGTCAGCGGCTGGTGCACTTCATGCACCAGCGCGGTCTTGCCGCTGCCGGCGAAGCCGCTCACCAGCAGCAGCTCGACCGGGCCGGTGGCGGCGCGCTCGAACGCTGCGACGATGGCTTCGCTTTCGCGCTCGCGACCATACAGCTTGCCGGGAATGCGGAAGCTGCCGAGCGCATCGTGCGCGCCCAGCGCAAAGGCCGGCCCCGCCGCGGGATTGGCCAGCGCGTGCGCGCACAGGCGCAAGTCATGCGCCAGGCCGGCCGCGCTCTGGTAGCGGTCGTCGGCGTTTTTCGCCATCAGGCGCATGATGATGTCCGACAGCAGCGGCGGCACGGCCGGGTTGCACTGGTGCGGCGGGCGCGGCGCCAGCGCGATGTGGGCGTGCAGCAGTTCGATGCCATGCCGGCCGGCGAACGGCAACATGCCGGTAAACAGCTGGTACAAGGTCACGCCCAGCGTATACAGGTCGGAGCGGCTGTCCATGCCGCGGTTGACGCGGCCGGTCTGCTCGGGCGATACGTAATGCAGCGTGCCTTCCAGTTCGTGCACGCTCTGGAAGCCGCTGCGTTCCTGGCTCAGTTGCGAGGCAATGCCGAAGTCGATCAGGCGCAATGCGCCGGTGGCGCGGTTCCATACCACGTTGGCCGGCGTCAGGTCCTTGTGGATCACGCCATGCGCATGCACCCCGGCCAGGATGTCGGCCAGCCGCACCGCCAGCGGCAGCCCGACGGCCGGCGCCAGCGGCCCGCCTTCCAGCACTTGCGCCAGCGAACGGCCGCCGATGTCTTCGCAGACGATCATCAGCGCATCGTTGACGTTTTCCAGCGCATACGCGCGGTTGACGCCGTCGACGTCCTGCAGCAGGCGCATCAAGTGGAATTCACGCTGGAATTGCGCATACTGGCTGCGGTGCTGGGCCTCGTCTTCCGCGAGGATCTTCAACACCACCGGGCGGCCGTCGCCCACCGCCGCGGCGCGCCAGATGCGCGTGGTGACGGAGCTGTACAGCTCTTCGAACAGCGTAAACTGCGAATTGATCAGCATGGAGCCTGCTTTCACGACTGCCGGGCGCGCAGCCGCTTACGCGGCTATCTGCTCGGCCGGTTCCGCCCCGCCGAACAAGCCTTCGATGTAGCCGGCCAGTTCACGGTTTTCCTGCTGTGAGCGCAGCGACGGGAAGAACGACACGCACGCCTCGCCCGGCGCCGACATGTTCACCACCATCACGGGGCGGTTCACCAGGCCCGCGCCCAGCGCATCGCGCGGCGCGATGTTCACGCCGCTCTGGTGGCGCACCGACTGGCAACCGTGCAGGTATTGCTCGCCGGAGAGGTAGCGGTAATTGTTCCAGTTGGTGACGACGAACGACAAAGGATCGGTTTCCTGGCCGACAACGCCGGCGTCCACCGCTTCCTCGGTCAGCTGGAAAATCGTCACGTCCTGGCGCGTTTCCTTGAATTCGCGGATGCGCTCATGCACCGCCTTGGCCATTTCCGGCAACGCCAGGCTGCCATCGACGCTGACCGGCACGAACGCGATGTAATTGCCGCAGTAGCGCGCGCGCAGCGACGGCTCGAGCAGGTCCGACAGCATCTTGAACGACACCGTGTGGCCGGGCGCGACCTGGCGCCGTTCCACGTTCACGTCGTGGACCGCCTTGGCCAGCACCGCGCAGATCACGCTGTTCTGCGTCACTTCCGGATACAGCGCGCGGCACTCGGCCAGGCGGGCGCGGATGTCGTGGAAACCGACCAGCGGCGCATGGCGCTCGCGCTGGTACTGTTCCAGCAGCGCCGGCACTTCATCGAGCGGGATCACGAAGCGGCCATCGTCGGCCAGCGGGTACGCGCCCAGCGCCGCCAGGTTGGCTTCGCGGTCATGTCCTTCGGCGCCCAGCAACGCGCCCATCTCCCGGCCCGGCATGGTCTCGATCGCGCGCGCCGCCGCCAGCGCCGCGGCCTGCGCGGCCGCGTCGCCCTTGAGGCCGGCGTTGTAATGGTCGGCGACCAGGTTGAACACCGCCTCGGCGCCGCGCGCATCGACGTAGGTGTGCTCGCACGTCTGCGCCACGATGAATTCATCCGGGTTGCCGCGCTGGCGCAGCACCGTCACGGTCATCGGGCAATGGCGGCCATCGCCATGGAACGACAGGCTGTCGCGGCACAGCGCCTCGAAGCCGGCCTGCAGGTCGTCGCATTCGGTGACGTGGAAGCACGGCGCCATCTCGCCGGCGGCAACCCAGGCATAGCGGTTTTGCGCCTCGAACGCCAGCGCATGGCCGAACTTGGCGACCGACGCCAGCACCAGGCCGACGCTGTCGCGCAGCCGGGCGATATCGAGTTCGCCGCGCAGGCGGTAGCCGCTGGTGAAGAAAATGTTTGCCCGGCTCATCAGGCATTCCAGGTTGATGGCCCCCGTGCTCACGCTGCGTTCCATTGCGGTGTGCTCCCTTGTAAATATTGATTTTTTATCGCTGTCATACTGCTGGTAGCGGATGCCGCATGATAGGCCATTCCGTTGCAAACTGGTAGCGAAGCGCCAGCTGCGAGTCCGGGTTGTTGTAATACGGGTAGAGCAGCGAGCCATGGTAATTGGTCATGTACTCGGCCAGGTCGCGCAACGGCCCCGACGCCTGCAGCACCCAGCCGGCGCCCTGCCGCTCCAGGCCGCACTCGGCGCGGCAACTGTCGAGCACTTCGGCCGGATCGGCGCCCGGCTGCGCGGCCATGCGGATTTGCCAGCGCGCCGCCACCATGTCGTCGACAGCGATGCGCACCAGGCGCTCGCGCGCCGCGCCAGCCTGCGCCACTTCCGGGGTCAGGCGGCCTGTGCCGACGTAATAATGGTCCGGGTCATTGTCATGGCCGGCCTGCTGCGCCTGGTAATAGAAGTTGTACGGGTGGCCGGTGCCCAGCACGGCGGTGCGGCGGCCCGGAATCACATTGCCGGTCACGGCGGTGGACAGCGTCGTGCTCAGGCTGGTTCCGAACAGCTTGTTAAATTGCGGTACGGCCTTGCCGCCCAGCGCCACCACCGGCGGCGTCACGCCATATTCATTGCGGCCGCGCTCGAGCAGCGCGCGCAACTGGTCGGACTGGTATTGCGAAAAATACGGCACCGTGGGCGGCATGTGGGCAAACGGGCCGCTGCCCTGGTCGTCATCGGCGGCGATCGGCGCGCAATCGATGACCGATTCATACAGCGACACGTCGTCGCGTTCCACGCCGTTCACCCACAGCAAATGCTCCCAGCGCGTCGGCACCGGGTCTTTCAGGTAGTCGCGCGTACCTTCCAGCAGGCGAATCGGCGGGTAATGGAAGAATTGCACGGCACGCTGGTTGACCAGCGGCAGGCCGATCCCGAGGAACGGGCGCCACGGCTTGGCGTTCGGCGCGCGCGGCAGCGGATCCCACAGGCCCAGTTCACGCAATTTCGGGATGGTTTCAAAGAACGCGGAGGCGCCGTGGGTCAGCAGGCTCGACAGGCCAACCTGGCAATAGCGCTGGTAATCACTGCAATCGGCGTCCTGGCTGGCATGGTGGACGGCAATGCGCCACGGGGCGCCCGGTTGCGCCTCGACTCGCAAGCCTTGCGGGTCCAGGCCGTGGCTGCGGGCAAAACAGTCGTGCGCCAGCGTGTTTCCGAACCAGTGCTCGATGGCTTCGGACAGGGTTTGCGCAACGCCGGGGATGTTGGGGACGGAATACAGCGACTGCAGCGCGTCTTCCGTGATGATGTTGTTTTGCAAATAAACCAGGTCGATGCTGAACAGGTGGGGCATGGGTTGGGCCTTTTCTGTGAGGAACTATTCAGCACAATAACTTAACATCTTGCTTGTG
>CBIHOX010000042.1:0-39883 GCA_966211685.1 uncultured Pseudoduganella sp. | reverse complement strand
TGCTGTTTGCCGGCCAGGGCGCGCACGTGGCCGGGGTGCCGGTCGACGCCGAGGGCATCGTGCCGGAATCCATCCCTGCCACCGCGCGGCTGATCTATGTGACGCCGGCGCACCAATTCCCGCTCGGCATGCCGATGAGCACGGCGCGCAAGCGCGCGCTGCTGGCGCGCGCCCGGGCCATCGGCGCCGTCATCATCGAAGACGATTACGACAGCGCCTTCCGCTACGAAGGCAGGCCCACCGATTCCCTGCAAAGCATGGACCGGCAAGGCATCGTCGCGTATGTCGGCACGTTTTCCAAGGTGCTGGCGCCAGAATTGCGCATCGGTTTCATGGTGGCGCCGGACGCGCTGCTGAACGCAGTGCAGAACGCCAAGCATTACAGTGACTGGCACACGGCGGCGTTGCCGCAGCACGCGCTGGCCCGGTTCATCGCGGAAGGTTCGCTGCTGAGGCACATCCGCCGCTGCCATGCGGTTTATGCGCAGCGGCGCGAGCGCCTGCACGCCGGGTTCGCGCAGTGGCTCGCGCCTTGGTTCAAGCTGCTGCCGGCCACCGCGGGCTTTCACATGGCGGCGCACTGCCGCCGGCCCGTCGACATGGACCAGCTGCTGCGCATGGCGCGGCGGGCCGACGTCGGCTTGTACACGCTCGGAAAATTCTATTGCGACCAGCCGCCTGTCGAAGGCTTGATGCTGGGCTATGGCGCCATCGATACGCTCGATATCGACCCGGCGCTGCAGCGCGTGCGCGACATACTCGAAGCAATGCACCAGGGCGGCTAGCGGCTGACGCCCGGCGCATGGCGATTAGCGGCGCCACGGGCCGCCAGGCCCCGGCTGGCTGGCGGGGCCGCGGCGCGCCATGCTACGCTACGGCCTTTGACCACCGGAGTGCCCCCATGGACGGGACCAGCTACCTGCAAGCGACTGCGCGCGAACGGATCGCCCTGCTGGCCGACGCGGCCACGTTCGACGAATTCGCCACGCCGGCGCGGCAAGGCGCCAGCCCCTACCTGGCGCTGCTTGGCGCCCCCACGGCCTTCGATGACGGCGTGGCGGTCGGCCGCGCGCGCATCGGCGGCATGCCGGTTTTCATCGCGGCCCAGGATGGCGCGTTCATGGGCGGGGCCATCGGGGAAGTGCATGGCGCGAAAATCACCGGTTTGCTGCGCCGCGCCGTGGCGGAACGGCCGCGGGCGGTGCTGCTGCTGGCCGATTCCGGCGGCGTGCGCCTGCATGAAGCCAACGCGGGGCTGGTCGGCGTGGCCGAAGTGTTGCGCGCCGTATTGGACGTGCGCGCGGCCGGCATCCCGGTCATCGCACTGGTGGGCGGCGCCAACGGCGCCTTTGGCGGCATGGGCATCGTGGCGCGCTGCTGCAACGCGGTCATCATGTCGGAGCACGGGCGGCTGGCCATGTCCGGCCCGGAAGTCATCGAAAGCGCGCAGGGGAAGGAAGAATTCGACGCCGCCGACCGCGCGCTGGTCTGGCGTACCGCGGGCGGCAAGCACCGGCGGCTGCTTGGCGATTGCCACGCGCTGGTCGACGACGACGTGGCCGCGTTCCGCGCCGCGACGCTGGCGGCCATGGCCGCCGGTGTGGCGGATGGGCGCGGCGGCGCCGCACTGACTCCGGCCCTGCTGGAACAGGAACACGCGCTGCTGGCCAGCCGGCTGGCCCGCTTCGGCCACCTGCGCGACCCGCTCGAGATCTGGCAAGCGCTGGGAGTGCCTGACGCCGACGCCATACCGGCCATGCCGGTGGCCGCCTTCAACGCCATGGCCGGGACCATTGCGGAGCACGCCGCCGCACACGGCGGCGACGCGCCATTCCCCGCGGGCGCCGGCAACGATGGCCACGCCGGCGCCATGAACGCGACCGGCATCGCCGCGGACACTGGTGCGGCAGGCGCCAGCGGCGCTGCCGGCTGCGGCAACACCGATCGCACCGGCGATACTGCTGGCGCCGCCGGCGCTGGCTGCACAGGCGGCGCCGGCGACCTTGGCCGCGACACCGGAACCGCCCCGGACAACTGGCGCCCCGTCGCCGCCCGCCTGTTCCCCGACGGGCACCGCATCGTGCAGCGCGGCGCCTTCCTGTGCGGCGGCGCCAGCGCCGGCGGGCAGCCGGTGGCCGTGATCGGCACTTGCGGGCACACGCCGATCGGTGTGGAAATCGCTCTGGCGCAAGCGCGGGCGGTGCTCGACACGATGAGCGCCCACCCGGGCCGGCCCATCGTCCTGCTGGTCGATACCCAGGGCCAGCGCCTGCGCCACCGCGATGAAATGCTGGGCATACACGGCTACATGGCGCACCTGGGCAAGGCATTGGACCTGGCGCGCCGCCGCGGGCACCGCATCGTCGCGCTGGTGTACGGCCAGGCGCTGTCCGGCGGCTTCGTCACCAGCGGTCTGATGGCCGACGCCTGCTATGCGCTGCCGCACGCGGCGATCCGCGTGATGGCGCTGCCGGCCATGGCGCGCATCATCAAGGTGCCGCTGGCGCGCCTGGAACAATTGGCGCAGGCGCATCCGGTATTCGCGCCGGGCCCGGAAAACTGCCTGCGCATGGGCGGCCTGGCAGCCATCTGGGACGACGCGGTCCCGCTGCACGAAGCGCTGGCGCAGGCGCTGCGCGATTGCCCGCCACGCGACCTGCGCGCGGCATGGGGCCTGCAGCGGCGTGGCCGGCTGCTGGCGGCGCCGGTCATCGATGCGATTAGCGGGGACGCAGCGGCAGCCCGCTGCGCATGAATGCCGTGTCATTGCCAGGTAATTGCCCGGTAATTGCGAGGCAATGGCCAGATACGCGTCCGCGGTTTGCGTGCAACCTGGCAGAAGCCCGGCTGACCCTTGCCTGCGACCGTCCGCCAGCACGGCTGCCCCGGATTGCCGGGCAGGCGCGCTGCCCCGGTGTGGCGCATATGCGGCGCAGCCGGCCGCCGGCTCAATGCACGGGCTGGCGCTGCGCTTCGATCAGCTGGCGCAGCGCTTCCGGCGGCATCGGCTTGCCCAGCAAGTAGCCCTGCGCGTAGGTGCAGCCGGCGCGCCGCAGCCATTCCAGCTGTTCGCGGCTTTCCACGCCTTCCGCCACCACGGCCAACTGGAAGTCGCGCGCCAGTGAAATCACGGCGCTGACGATGGTGGTGCCGTCGTCCGGCAGCGACCTGGTAAAGCTGCGGTCGATCTTCAACTGGTTGATCGGGAACGATTGCAAATACGCCAGCGACGAGTAGCCGGTGCCGAAATCGTCGATCGACAGGCGCACGCCCTGGGCGCGCGCTTCGCGCATGAATTGCACGGCCGATTCGACGTCTTCCATCAACATGCTCTCGGTCAGCTCCAGTTCCAGCTGCGTGGCCGGCAGGCCGGTCACGGCCAGGGTGCGCATCACCACGTCGAGGAAGCCTTTTTCGCGCAGTTGGCGCGCCGAGACGTTGACGGCCACGCTGGGGGGCGGTACGCCGGCTTCCTCGGCCGTGCGTACCCAGCGCGCGCCCTCGGCGCAAGCCTGCAGCAAGACCCATTCGCCGAGCGCGACGATCAGGCCGCTGTCTTCGGCGACGGGAATGAATTCGGCCGGCGAAATGAATCCCTGCTCCGGATGGCGCCAGCGCATCAGCGCTTCAGCCCCCATCAACTGCTCGGTGCCGCAGTCGAACTGCGGCTGGTAATGCACTTCCAGCCCGCCGGTTTCCAGGGCGCGCCGCAATTCCCGCTCCAGGCGGATGCGGCGCTGCGTGCGCAAGGTCATTTCCGGCACGTACTCGGCGAGCCGGTTGCGGCCGGTCCTTTTCGCGTGGTACAGGGCCGTGTCGGCCCCGGTCACCAGTTCCTCGCGCGTGGCGGCATCGTCCGGGTACAGGCACATGCCGACGCTGGCGGTGGCGAAGATGTCGCTGCCTTCGACATTGACAGGCTGGCGCAGCGCCTCGGTCAGGCTGGACGCCAGCGCGCGCGCCGTGTCGCGCTGCGGCACCGGCGCCAGCACCACGGCGAATTCATCGCCGCCGATGCGCGCCACCACGTCGCTGTCGCGCACCAGCGCCTGCAGCCGGGCCGCGACCTTGCGCAGCAATTCATCGCCGGCATGGTGGCCGGCCGTGTCGTTGACCACCTTGAAATTGTCGAGGTCGATCAGCAGCAGCGCCACGCTGCCGCCGGATCCCGGCTGCTGCGCCAGTTTCTGTTCCAGGATGCGGTAGTTGGCGCGCCGGTTGGCCAGCCCGGTGACGGCGTCGGTATGGGCCAGGTTGTCGAGCTCGCGCTCGGCCTGCGCCACCCGCGCGCGCGTCTTGCGGATCAATTGCTGCGCCACGAACAGCGCGCCGACCGAGGCGGCCAGCATCAGGCCGACATAGCGCACCATCATGTCGCGGATGCCCTGGGTGCTGTTGACCAGCACCACCTTGCCCAGCCGCGCATCCTTGTAGCCGATGTCGGACGTGACGCGCACCACGTCGAAGGCGGCGTCGCCGGCCGGCGCCAGCTTGCGCGGCGCTTCATGCCCCTCCAGGCTGTATTCGGAAAACAGCTCGCCGCTGGCGTCGTACACCGCCACCTGCAGCAGGTTCGGCGCGGAGCGGAACGAGCGCAGCATGTCGGCCGCCGCCTCGCGGTCATGGAACATCAGCGACGCGGAAATATTGTCGGCCACGATGGCGGCCTGCACATGGCTTTCCGTCACCAGCGCCTGCCGCTGCGACAGCAGCTGGTACACCAGCAGGATGCAGCACGCCACCACCACGGCGGTGGAAGCGGCCAGCATCTGCCCGGCGCCGAGGATCGACGTCAGTTGCAGGGCTTCTTTTTGGTTGGCTACTTTCAAAGCACATTCCTCGCCAGCCGCAGCAGGCGCGAGCTGAATTTCAATCCCATGCGCGCCGCTTCTCGCGTGTCGATATCGAAGCGTACGTGCTCTTCCTCGTCCACCAGCGTCACGGCGCCCGGGTACTTGCCGGCCATGCTGCCGTCGACCACGAACAGCGTCGCCGCCGGTTCGGGTGCGCGGCTCGGAGCCGCCTCGGCCGGCAGCACCGTGATGTCGCACACCTTGGGCGCGCTGGCCGCATCATACAGCGTCCACGGCCGGCCGTTGACCGGCTTGCCTTCCAGTTTACGCAAGCTTTCCCACAAGGCATGGGTTGGCTTGGCGCATACCGCGAACGGCCGGTCCGGCGCCGCCGTCCCCGGCCACGTGGTAAACAGCGCGATATTGTAAATATACGCCGCCTTCAGCGCCCCGCCCTGCACCGGCGCCTGGGCGTGGCTGGCAGGCGACAGCAGCGCCAGCGCAATCGCCGCCGCGCACGCCGCCACCGGCGCCACCATGGAAGACATGGCGGACGACACGGGCGCCGGCGCGCCGGCCCGCCATCCGGGCGCGCGCAGCACGGCCGGCGCGCGCATGCGCGCGGCGGCGGGCGGGCGCCGGATGGCCATCGTCATCAAAAACCTCCCACCAGCTTGAGCGCCAGCGTGCGGCTCTGGCGCGGCAGCGCTTCCTGGCGGAACGCGGCGCCGGCCGGATCGGCGTAGCGCGCGTCGAACAGGTTGTAGACACTGAAGGACAGGTCGGCATGCTGCGCCAGCCGGATCGCGCCCAGCGTGGCGTTGGCCCCGCAGTAGCCGCCCACCGTGGCGTGTTCGGTGCGGCGCGCCGACATGCAGTGCAGTTCGCCGGCCAGGCGGGCGCGGTAGCCGAGCACCGGCAGGGCGGCGTTGACCTTGAACAGCCGTCGCGGCGAATTGACCAGCGGGGCGCCGGCGCTGTCGCGCACCCGCTGCCACGAATGGCTGGCGCGCAGGCGCACGCCGTGCGCCACCTGGCGTTCGACCGACAATTCGGCGCCGCTGGCGGTGGCATGGTCGGTGTTCCGGAATTGCAGCATGCCGTCATCGGTCAGCTGCTGCGCCACCAGGTCGCGCGTACTGTAGCGGAACAGCGACAGGCGCGCGAAGCCGGGATCGCCGTAGCGGTGTTCGAGGATCAGTTCCCGGGTGGCGATATGTTCGGCCTGAAGGCCCGGATTGGGCAGCATCCCGCCTTCCCCGGGGAAGGCGTAATACAGTTCGTAGGCGTTGGGCGCCCGGTACGCGGTGCCGTAAATCAGCTTGGCGGTGTCGTCTGCGTTGGCATGCCAGATCAGCGCCACGCGCGGATTGCTGTTGGCGCCGGTGGTGCCGTCGCGGTCGAAGCGGATGCCGGCGTTGAGGATCCAGCCTGGCGCCAGCCGCACCTCATCCTCGACGTACAGCCCGGCGCGGGTGTCGGCGCGGTGATCGTCCAGCAGCACGTTGTATGGCAATTCATAGTTGAACTGGTCGCGCCTGCGGTTGCGCTGCCAATCCACGCCGGCCACGATTTTCTGCGCCGGCAGGGTGCTCCACGTCAGCTGCGCCGACGCGCCATACCAGGCAGCGTGGTCGCCGTCGCCGCTTGCCTGCGGCAGGCCGGCGGCGTCGGGATAGCTTCCGACGCCGAAATAGTCGGCCCGCCCCCAGTGCGCCTGGACCGACAGCGCCAGGCCCGGCGCGATGTCCGCGCCATAGGCGGCGCGCACGAAGCTTTGCGTGTCGCGCGTGTAGTTGGGCAGGTTGAAGACCGCGCCGAACGACCCGGTCGGGATACCCTTGGTGCGCGCCACGTAGGCGCCGGACACGGTCCAGCCGCCATACGCGCCCTTGGCGTACAGGCTGTGGCTGCGGTCGTAATCGAGGCCGCGCGCCACGCCATGGTTTTGGTCCGGGGTGTCGAATTCCGGGAAGTACAGGTCCTGGCCGCGGCGCGCATAGGCGCTGGCCGACAGCAGCAGGTCGGCGCCATTCTGGCCATGCCAGCCCTGGGTGACGCGCAACCGCCGTTCGCCGAAACTGGCGGCCGACACCGCCGCCTGCGCGCCGGCCTTGCCGCTGCCGGTCTGCGTGATGATGTTGATGACGCCAAACAGCGCATTGGCGCCATATACCGCCGATCCCGGACCCGGCACATATTCGATGCGCTGCACCAGGTCCATGTCCAGGATGCCGTCGGTACCCACCAGCGCCTGGTCGTACACGGCGTCGTTGGTGCGCACGCCATCGATCAGCAGCAGGAAGCGGCTGTCGTAATCGCCGGGGCGCAGGAAGCCGCGCGCGCCGACGTATGCATAATTGCGGTCGTTGGTGACGTACAGGCCCGGCAGCGACGCCAGCGCATCGCCGAGCGTGCGCCAGCCGTGGTCGCGGATATCCTGCGCGGTCAGCACAACCACCGCCGAGGGCGCATCGGCAATGGCTTGCGCGAAGCGCGACGCCGACGTCACCACCTGTAATTCCAGCAATTGCTCCAGCGGCAGGACCGCCAGTTCCGCGCTGCTGCTGTCGGGATTGATTTTTTCGGGAGGAATGGGAACAGCAGCCGCGCCCCGCGCGACTGCGCCGGCAGCGATGGCGAGCACCAGCGAACCGGCCCGCAATGAATGCAACCTCGTGACCATAACCATTCTTTCAGGGTGTGCGGAAAGCTGGCGGCCCTGCAATTTGCCCGCGTGACGACACGTGATACGCAGGCATCATACCGGCGGCCGGGCTGCAGGCCGGACCGCCGCAAGCGATTGCATGTTACACGGGAATACGTGCAGATGGGGTTAAGTGTTGCTTACAAGCATCCATGTTGCTCCAGGGATGTTGCAAAGATGCATTTTTGATGTAGATATGCTAGGGCGGCCGCCCGGCCCGTCGTCAGGCGCCGCGGTTGGCCTGCTGCGCCCACGTCATGATGTTGCGCGCATCCATCGCGCCCGGCTGGCGCGCCACTTCCCGCCCATCCTTGAACAGCGCCAGGGTCGGGATGCTGCGGATCGCATAGCGCGCGGCCAGGTCTTGCGCTTCCTCGGTATTGACCTTGACCACGCGGTACATCGGTTCCAGCCCCATGGCGGCCTGCTCGAAGAACGGGGCCATCTGGCGGCACGGACCGCACCATGGCGCCCAGAAATCCACCAGCACCGGCAAATCGCCCCGGCTGATGTGCTTGTCGAAACGCGCGCTGCTCAAGTCCACCGGCTTGCCGGTGAACAGTTCACGGTGGCAGGCCCCACATGCGGGCGTATGGGTCAGCTTGACGGCGGGCACCCGGTTGACGGCGTCGCAATGAGGACAGACGATGTGCAGGTTGTCGGGGACTTGGGGTTCCATGGCGGATCTTCTTGTCGTTTGAAAATGCCGCCAATGTAACAGAATTGCCGCCTCAGGAGCGCTGTTCTGCGGCGTCATTCTTGACGATGCCGCGCACATTGGTGGCGGCCAGGCATCCATTGAGCGCCACCAGCGCCCACGCGCTGTCTTGCCAGCCCCACGCGATCCACATGGCGTTACTGGCCAAAAACACCCAAAACCCCGTCTTGCGCCGCTTGGCCGCGGTGGACGCCACCAGCCAGGCCGCCAGCAGCGAAGCGCCCATGGCCGGCCATTGCAGCCACCCGATCCATTCCGTCCAGTCCGCCATTCATCCTCCCGTCTTTGCAAAGTTTCAAGGCTTGCGGGAGCCAGTCTAGCGGCTGCCGCCCTCAGGCAGCGCGCGCCACCGGCGCAAAACCGCCACGGCACGCCGCCACGCAGCGCAGCAGGCGGCCCATGAAGATGCCGCTGAACAGGCCGAACAGCGCGCAGGCGGCGATGGCGAAGCCCGCGTCCTGGGCCAGCGCGGGGCGCATGGCCATGGCGGCGGCCACCGCATACCTGGCGACAAACACAGCCAGCATCAGCGCCAGCGGCGTCCAGCTGCCGCGCAGGCGCACCGTGCCGGCCGCGCGGTCCACCGCCATCACCTGGCCGCCGGCCAGGCGCCAGGCCAGCGCCGCGCCGGTCGCCATCGCCGCCAGCCACGCCAGCGCCAGCACGGCGCCGCCATCGAAGCGGCCCGCCACGCTGGCCAGCGCCAGGCCCAGCATCACGGCCGGCATGATGAACAGGCTGCGGTACGTCGCCACCCGTTCGCGGCTGGCGGCCACGCCGCGCACAGCAAGAAAGGCCAGGATGGCCCAGACGTACGCTGGGGTATGGGAAACGATTTGCTGCAGCATGGTGTGCTCCGTATGGTGGGTTGCGATGGCGCTACTTTGGCAGCGGCGCCGCCGCGCAACCACCGGCATGCGACGAAACCCGGATCAGCGGGAGCGAAACCGGTCTGGCGCGCGATGGCAATACATGGCAACACATGGCAACACATGGCAACACACGGCAATGGCGGCAGTGACGCCGCCACGGCTGGGCATGAGGGGCCAGGCGATGGACGACGCGATACCGCCTGGGCGCACGGCATGGCGGAAATGTATCGGCTTTGTAAATCGGCATCCCAGCGCATTTCTGTTATGAAATACTACGCGCCTCACCACTGGAGCCGCCCGCCGATGAAACCGTTCGCCCGCCTTGCCCCTGTTGTTTCCCTGATGCTGGCCCTCACCACGGCCCATGCGCAGGACACCCGGCCCGACCCGAAAGCCGACAAAGCAGACAAAGCCGACACGAAGGCGGACGCCAAGGCCGCGCCGGCGCCGGCCGAGCGCGCCCTGAAGGCCGAGTCGGCCGTGACGAAGAACGCGCAAGTGACCATCAAGGGCAAGGTCGTGCCCTATAAGGTCACGGCCGGCACGCAGCCGGTGTGGGACAAGGACGGCAAGGTCATCGCCTCGCTGTTTTACACGTATTACCAGCGCAGCGACGTGGCCGACAAGGGCCGGCGCCCGCTGGTGATGTCGTTCAACGGCGGCCCCGGCTCGGCCTCCGTCTGGATGCACGTGGCCTATACCGGGCCGAAAATGCTCAACATCGATGACGAAGGCTATCCGCTGCAACCGTACGGCGTGCGCGACAACCCGCATTCCATCCTCGACGTGGCCGATATCGTGTTCATCGACCCGGTCAACACGGGATTTTCCCGCATCCTCGACCCCAAGGCCGACCGCGCCACATTCTTCGGCGTCAACGCCGACGTGGCCTACCTAGCCGAATGGCTCAATACGTTCGTGTCGCGCGAAGGGCGCTGGACCTCGCCGAAATACCTGATCGGAGAAAGCTACGGCACCACGCGCGTGGCCGGCCTGGCGCTGGAATTGCAGAACGCGCAGTGGATGTTCCTGAACGGCGTGATCCTGGTGTCGCCGACCGAGCTGGGCATCAAGCGCGACGGCGCGGTCGGCGATGCGCTGAACCTGCCCTATTACACGGCCACCGCGTGGTACCAGAAAAAACTGCCGGCCGATCTGCAAGCCAGGGATTTGAAGGACGTGCTGCCGGAAGCCGAAGCGTTCACGGTCGATGAACTGATGCCGGCGCTGGCGCGCGGCGGCTTCCTCGATGCGCAAAAGAAGGCGCGGATGGCCGCCAAAGTGGCGCGCTACGCCGGCATCAGCGAACAGGCGGTCTTGCAGCACAACCTCGTGATTCCCACCGGCTTTTTCTGGAAAGAATTGCTGCGCGACCAGGGCTATACGGTGGGCCGCCTCGATTCGCGCTACAAGGGCATCGACAGGGCCGACGCCGGCAACGCGGTCGACTACAACGCGGAATTGACGTCGTGGCTGCATTCATTCACCCCGGCCATCAACCATTACCTGCGCGACGTGTTGCAATACAAGACCGACATCAAGTACAACATGTTCGGATCGGTGCACCCGTGGGACAACAAGGGCGACACCACGGGCGAGAACCTGCGCAAGGCCATGGCCATGAATCCGTACCTGAAGGTCATGGTGCAATCGGGCTATTACGATGGCGCCACCACGTATTTCGACGCGAAATACACGATGTGGCAACTGGACCCGAGCGGCAAATTGCGCGACCGCCTGCGTTTCGAAGGCTACCGCAGCGGCCACATGATGTACCTGCGCTCGCAAGACCTGGCGAAATCCACCGACGACTTGCGCGATTTCATCCGCAACTCACTGCCGGCCGCCACTCAGCCCGCGAAGTATTGAATCGTTCCGCCCGGCCGTGGGGCCGCCGCAACGGCGGCCTTGTTTTTTCGATACATCATTACTTATTTTGCATGCATTTCATGTAAGATTGTTGCCGCTCATTGTTGAGCGGCAACAATCAGGATGTCACCATGCATGCGGAATTACCAAAAAAAGGCGCCTTGGCGTCATTGAAGGCCTTCAGCGCCGAATACACGATGATCGTCATCAGTATCTTGACGGCATTGGGGCTGGAACACGCGGCCACCGCCTGGCACCACAAGCACCAGGCGCACCAGGCGGCGGAGCGTATCGAAGCGGAAGTCGGCGCGACCCTGAAAGACTTGCGGGAAAACATAGAACAAAACAAGCCGCAATTGAAAAAGATCGCGGCCCTGCAAGATTTTGTCGAAGGCGTGCTGGAAGAATCCGCCAGCAAGACCGGCCAGGCCAAGACCGACTATGAACAAGCCATCAAGCCACAGCTCAAGCAACGGCTGGACGAGGATTTAAAAATCGCGGTTTCCATCCCGACATTCCAGCGCGAAGCCTGGGAAGTGGCCGTGGCCAGCCAGGCGGCCAGCTGGATGGAACCCAAGGAACTGCAACGCTATTCCGGCATTTACGCGCTGCAGCGCGAGAGCAACGCCATGATTTCCCAAAGCATGGCCATGATCAACGGCCCCACCATCATTGGCGCCATCTCCCATATGAAGTTAAAAAGCAGGAATTTCGACGAGCGGGGCCGCGATATTTACCGCTTCATCGTCGATTACCACACGCAGCTCCAGCTGGTGCAGCACAACATGGAGCAACTGGAATTGAACATCAAGCGCAGCGCCGCCAAGGCGTGACGTCGCGTGGGGCTGGCGGCCGTCGCTTCGCCGCGCGGCCTCACCCGTCCAGCGGCGCGATCAGCGCTTCCCCGTCATTGCCGGCCCGGTTCAATGCCGGGCTGACCTTGTACCACTCGAACATCCCAGGCCCCAGCGCCATCGAGCGGGCCAGCGTTTCCGCCTGTTCGGTCGAGAGATCCGGGTCCAGCCACGTGGCCGCATCGGCCGCGTCCAGGCAGACCGGGCGGCGGTCGTGGATATCGACCATGCCGCCCGATGCATCGGCCGTCACCAGCACGAAGCCGGCTTCAGCTTTGTGTTCCTTGAACGGCCCGAAGTTGGCCAGCGCCAGCATGAAAATCGGGGCGCGGTCCTTGCGGTGGATGTGCCATGGCTGGCGATGGCCCTTTTCGCCGGTCCATTCATACCAGCCATAGGCCGGCACCACGGCGCGCCCGGTCTTCAGCAGGCGGCCCCAGTAATTGTTGGTGAGTTTTTCCAGACGCGCGTTGTATGCAATCGGCAATTTCTCGGCGGCCCAGCGGGCCCGGTAGCCCCAGTACAAGTCGTCGACCACCAGTTGCCCGTCTTCCATGTGCAGGACCGGGCGGTAGGTGCCGGGGGCGGCATTGACGGTCGGCATGGCCTCGCTGCGGATGGCCGCATCGGCCCAGCCAAAGGCGGCGACAAAGCGCCGCGCGATATCGTTTTGATCGAAGCGTCCGCACATGGCGCCATCATAGCAGCCGGCGGCCGTGGCGCACGTTCAATCCGTGCGGCCCGCCCCTTGCCACACCACGGCGTCGTCCACCGTGTACAGCTGGCACGGCTGCGCGCTCTTGGACTGGCACGCGGCCAGCGCGTTGCGGCGCGGATCTTCGCCCTCTTCGGCCCAACCCCAGGCGCCGCTGGACGACACGGCAAACGCGCGCGGCATCTGGCGGCTCAGGAAATCCTTGTAGGCGGCGCGGCCATTGTCGGCCAGGTAAGGCAGGGCCGACACGTCGTCCAGCGATGCGTAATGGCTGGGCGGCTGCGCGCCCGGGTCGGCCAGCGCATAGCGCTCGCTGAACGGCATGCCGATCCGTTCAAGGAACCGGGCCGCCTGTGGCAGCCACACGGCTTCGCCGTCGCGGCTGGCCAGCATGGTGTGCGCGTCGCGCTTGAACGGGCCGAACGCCACCAGCTCCGCGCGCCCGCCGGCCCCGGTGTAAGCCTGATGCATGCGGCCGGCCAGCGCGGGCGGAAAATACTGGTCGTTGGCGCCATACATCCACAGGCTGGCCACCTTGCCGCGCCGGCCATATTCGCCAAAGGCCCGCACCAGCGCTTCCTGCCAGTCGCAATTTCCGCCCACCATTTTCAAGCCGCCGGCGAAATTCATCACGCCGCGCACGCCGGGTATGGCTTGCGTGGCCAGCGCCATCGTGGCCAGGCCGCCATACGACTGGCCGGCCACCACGATATGGTTCGCATCGACCCAGCCCTGCCGGCTGGCATAGCGGATCACGTCGCGCACGTCATTGGCTTGCGTATAGCCATTGGCTGTCATGTTGCAGCCGTGTTCCACGTATTTGCCGGTGGAATTCGAAAAACCCGTGCGCATCGGCACCATCACGGCATAGCCGCGGCGCACGAACGCGCTGGCCATGTAGACGAAGCGGTCGCGCGACTGCAGTTTCGGATCGCCGGGCGCCTTGCCGTGGTTAATCACCAGCAGCGGGAATGGCCCGGGGCCATCCGGCTTGTACAGCGTGGTTTCCAGGGCCACCGCCTGCGACGGGCCGGCCGGAACCCGGATCACTTCCTCATTCAATTGCGTCACCGGCAAGGCTGCCCAGGCAGGGACAGCGGACAAGGTGGCCAGGGCGGCGGCAAGGCGTCGGATGGCGGCAATCATGTCGGTGATTCACTCCGGAAATTGTTTCTGGCAAAGAGTTTCGATGATGCCGCGTGCCTTTTTTTAAGGCAATGCCAGAAGGGAAATTTCAGCGGAATTTTTTCGCGCGGCTGGCGAAAAAAATAATTTTGCGTTTTTTGAATCCGGGCGCGCGCGGCGCGCGTATATGCCGGTGCAGTACTTCACACCACTGACACCAATGGAGGGTAGTTATGATGAGATTGCATGTACGGGCCGCGCTGCTGGCCCAGTTCTCCGTCCAGTTGGCCGCCGCTGTCATGGCGCCACAGGCGGCGGCCTCGAGCCACCGCGAAGCGCCATTCATCACGCGGCACCCGAAAACCGACGCCACCGACTTTTACATGTTCCGCAGCTACGAGCCGGGCCGCGCCGACTACATCACGCTGATTGCCAACTATGCGCCGCTGCAGGATGCCTATGGCGGCCCGAATTACTTCCAGCTGGACCCGGACGCGCTGTATGAAATCCACATCGACAACAATGGCGATGCGAAGGAAGACATCACGTTCCAGTTCCGTTTCAACAACAGCAACAAGGATGCGCAATTGACCGTGGGTGGCAAGAAAGTGTCGATTCCACTGGTGATCAATGGCGGCGCGGTGGCCGACGTCAACGCGGCTGGGGCCAACGTGCGCGAAACCTACACGGTCAACGTGGTGCGCGGCGACCGGCGCGGCGGTGCGCGCAGCGCCGTGACCAATGCCAGCGGTGGCGCGGCCACGTTCGACAAGCCGCTCGACAACATCGGCAACAAGGCCATCCCGAATTACGCGGCCTATGCCGGCAAGCACCTCTATGAGGTGACTATTCCCGGCTGCGCGAAGCCGGCCCGCATGTTCGTCGGCCAGCGCAAGGATCCGTTTGCCGTGAACCTGGGCGAAACGTTTGACCTCATCAACATCAAGGCCCCGGCCGTGGAATTCTCCGCCAACGCCGAGCGCGCCGCGCGCGACGACCTGGCCGACAAGAACGTCACCACCATCGCGCTCGAAGTGGCGGCAACCTGCCTGACCGGCACGGGCGGCGACCCTGTCATCGGCGGCTGGACCACCGCCAGCCTGCGCCAGGGCCGCCTGTTGAATCCCGCTCCGTCGGCCACGGCCGGCGCGTCCAGGGAGGGCGGCGCGTGGACCCAGGTGTCGCGCCTGGGCATGCCGCTGGTCAATGAAGTGGTGATCGGCCTGAAGGACAAGGACCGCTTCAACCACAGCAAGCCATCGGCCGACGCACAATTCGCCGACTACGTCACCAACCCCACGCTGCCGGCGCTGGTGGAAGTGCTGTACGGGTCGGCCGGCGCCAAGGCGCCCACCAACTTTCCCCGCAACGACCTGGTGGCGGCCTTCCTTACCGGCGTCAAGGGGTTGAACCAGCCGGCGTCGGTGACGCCTTCGGAAATGCTGCGCCTGAATACCACGATCGCACCGGTCGCGATGGGCTCGCAAAAGCGGCTGGGCGTGATCGATGGCGACAACGCAGGCTTCCCCAACGGCCGCCGGCCGGGCGACGACGTGGTCGACATCGCATTGCGCGTGGTGATGGGCAAGCTGTGCACGCTGAACCTCGGTTGCGCGCCGGGCGATGCGCCGGCGGGCGCGATCCGCTTCACCGATGGCGCCTACCTCGACGACAGTTACTTCACGGCGGCCTTCCCTTACCTGAAGACGCCGCTGGCCGGTTCGCCGCAACGCTGAAAGGAGGCCTGCCATGACAGCCCATCGCATCCTGTGCGCCGCCGCCCTGCTGGCGCTGGCCGCCTGCAACGGCGGCTCCAGCCACGACGCGGCCACGCCACCAGTGGTCACCCCGCCGGCCCCCATGCTCGACGCGTTCTTCAAGGCCGTGCAAGGCGCCATCGGCATGGCCCCGGACGACAAGGAGCCGGCCGACATCGCGGCTATCGCCGTGACGGAACCGGACAACACGGAGCCGGAAAAAGTCGAGTAGCCCGGCCCGTGCCGCACTGGCCGTGCCGTACTGGCCGTGCCGTACTGGCCGTGCCGTACTCCCGCGCGCGGCGTCCGACGCCGCGCGCTTTATCCATGGAATGCACTATGCACACGTTGAACCTGCCGCCTTGCCTGCCGCTGCCGCGCCTGGTGCGGCGCTTGATGCCGCTATTGATGCCGCGATGGATGCCGCGATGGATGCCGCGACGGATGCCGCGATCGGTGCCACGATCGATGTTGCGATCGATGCCGCGTTCAGCACCGCATCCCGCGCCGTGCCTGACGTTTTTCCTGTCCCTGCTGGCCGCCGCGCTGCCGGCCAAGGCGGCCCCCTATACGCCGGCGTCCGGCGCCGACGTCATCATGACGCTGCCACGCCGCACCGATCCGCAGCAACAGGCGCTGCGGACCATGCACCTGCAACTGGCCGCCGATCCCCGCAACGCGGCGCTGGCCGCGCAACTGGCGCAGCGCCATATCGCGCTGGGCCGCGCCCAGGCCGATCCCCGCCACTATGGGCACGCCCAGGCGGCCCTGGCGCCATGGTGGCACGAGCCGGCGCCGCCCGGCGCCATCCGCCTGCTGCGCGCGACGCTGTTGCAGACCGGGCACCGGTACCGCGAAGCGCTGGCCGACCTCGACGCCATTACCCGCGCCGATCCTTCCAACGCGCAAGCCTGGCTGACGCGCGCCACGGTGTTATCCGTCACCGGCGACCATGCGGCCGCCACCGCCAGTTGCGCGCGCCTGGCCACGCTGGCCGGAGAACTGGCCACGGCCGCCTGCCTGGCCGGCGCGGCGCGCTCGGCGCCCCAGCTGGCCTCCAGCGAACGCTTGCTGGGCATCGCGCTGGCCCGGGCCGGCGGCATTACGGCCGACGAACTGGCCTGGGCGCAAACCCTGTGGGCCGAACTGGCGGAGCGGCGCGGCGACGCCGCCAGCGCGGAAACCCGCTACCGCGCCGCGCTGGCGACCGCGCCCGACGACACCTACCTGCTGGCCGCGGTTGCCGATTTCCTGCTGGCGCGCGGCCGTCCAGCCGATGCGCTGGCGCTGGTCGAGCGCCACGCCCGCAGCGATGCGCTGTTGCTGCGCCGTGCGCTGGCCCTGCGGCAGCTGGGCCAGGCGCAGCGCCTGCGCGCCGACAGCGCGGAACTGGCGGCCCGCTTCGAGGCGGCGCTGCGCCGGGGCGACCGCGTGCACCAGCGCGAACAAGCCATGTTCATGCTGCACCTGCAGGGCGACGCCCGCGCCGCGCTGGCGCTGGCGCTGGAAAACTGGTCGGTCCAGAAGGAACCGGCCGACGCGCGCATCGTACTGCAGTCCGCGCTGGCGGCGCGCGACACGGCGGCCGCCACGCCCGTGCTGCAATGGCTGGCGCGCACCGGCACCCAAGACCAGTCGCTGGCGCTGCTGGCGGAACGCCTGGGGCGCGCGCTGCCCGGCGCGGGGAGCGGAACATGACTGCGCGGCCAACGTCGAGCACCCCGGTCCCGCGCAACGGCCGCGCGCGGCCGGCCGGCCGGTTCGCCCGGTGGCTGGCGCCATTGCTGGCGCCGCAGCAAGGTTCGTCGCTGGCTTCGTCGCTGGCTTCGGTGCTGACTTCGATGCTGGCGTTGCTGCTGTGCTGCAGCGCCCCGCCCGCCCTGGCCCACAAGCCCAGCGACAGCTACCTCACGCTGCGCGTGGACGGCCAGCGCATCGACGGCCAGTGGGATATCGCATTGCGCGACCTGGACGACGCGATCGGCCTGGACGGCGATGGCGACGGGCGCCTGACCTGGGACGAGCTGCGCGCACGCCACGGCGCGATCGCGGCGTATGCGCTGGCGCGCCTGCAACTGGCCGATGGCGGCGCGGCTTGCCCCATCACGCCCATGACGCCCATGACGCCCGGCGGCGCCATGCAGCAGGTCGAGCACCATACCGACGGCGCGTATACGGTGCTGCGTTTTTCCGCAACATGCGCCGCAGCGCCGCGCGTGTTGCGGATCGCCTACCGCGCCTTTGCCGACATCGACCCGCAGCACAAGGGCCTGCTGCGGCTGGAACACGGCGGCGCCGTACGCACGGCGATCTTCGGCGCCGACCAGCCGGAACAGGCCATCGCGCTGGCCACGGCCGCGCCATGGCGCGAATTTGCCGCTTACGTCGCGCACGGCGCCTGGCATATCTGGATCGGCTATGACCACATTTTATTTTTGCTGTCGCTGTTGCTGCCGGCCGTGCTGGCCCGTGGCGCGCACGGCTGGCGCCCCGCCCCGGCATGGCGGCCCGCGCTGGCCGACGTCGTGAAAACCGTTACCGCGTTCACCGTGGCGCACTCCGTCACGCTCAGCGCCGCCGCGCTGGGATTCATGTCGCCGCCTTCGCGCTGGGTGGAATCGGCCATCGCCGCATCCGTGATTGCCGCCGCCCTGAACAATGTGTTCCCGCTGGTGCACGGGCGTCGCTGGCTGCTGGCGTGCGGTTTCGGCCTACTGCACGGTTTCGGCTTTGCCGGTGTGCTCGCCGACCTGGGCTTGCCGGCCGGTGCACGGGCGGTGGCGCTGGCCGGCTTCAATTTCGGCGTGGAAGCGGGACAATTGGCGATTGTCGCCCTGTGGGTACCGCTGGCTTACCACGTGCGCACCAGCCCGTGGTACCGGCGGCTGGCGCTGCAAGGCGGCTCGCTGGCGATTGCGCTGCTGGCCACGGTCTGGCTGGCCGAGCGCGCATTCGACGTCCAGCTCAGCATCACATCACTTTCACCCACGTCCCCTTATACAGTACCGGTCCGGTCGGCCCATGCGGGTCCGGCGAGCCCCCCTTGGGCTCCAGGCTGACCGCCAGCAGCGCCACGTCGTCGCCGATGGCGGCCGCGGTCAGCGCCAGCGCGGCGCGGCCGCCTTGCGGCAGGACGCCCAGCGAACGCGGCTTCCCGGCCTTCGTGATGGCCCACAATTGCAGGGTCTTGTCGTCCGCCACCGGCGCGCCCGTCACCACCCGCACGGCCAGCGTGCGCTGCGCGGTGTCGGCGGTCAGCACCAGCGCGGCTTGCGCCTGGCTGTCGACCAGCGTGGCCACGTGGTCGACGGCATGCGGCGGCGCCTCCGGCGAGCGCAGCGCCACCGTTACCGCCAGCACGGCCGCCACGGCGCCGGAGGCCAGGCTCAGGCCGCGCCAGAATGCCAGCGATTCGCCCAGGCGCATCATCCACTGCGGCCAGCCTGTCCAGTCCGCCGCGGCCGGCGCGGGCGCCAGCCGCAAACGCTGTTCGATACCCTGCCAGACGGCAGGCGGCGCCGTCACCGGGCCGGCCAGTTCCGCCAGCGGCACCAGGCGGGCCTGCCATTCGTCGACCACCCGGCGCAACGCCGCATCGCGCCGCAGCCAGCCTTCGAAGCGGCGGCGCGCGCCCCCTCTCAGTGTGCCCAAGACATATTCGGCAGCCAGCCGTTCACGCAGCGTGGCATGGTCGCGGATATTCATGACAGCACTCCGCGCGACAGGCAGGTTTTCAGCTTATCGAGGCTGCGCCGTATCCAGGTTTTCACGGTGCCGACCGGCAGCGCCAGTTGCCGCGCCACTTCGCTGTGCGACAGGTCGTGGAAGAACGCCAGTCCCACGGCTTGCCGGTGCGAGCCTTCCAGGCGCGCCAGGCAGCGCGCGAGCGCCTGCGCTTCGCTGCTCAGCTGCAGCCTCTCGGCGGGGGTGGCGGCCACGTCCTCCAGCCGTTCCAGGATGCCGGCGTCGAGCGGTTCGGCAACGCCATCGACCGCGGCGTCGGCGCGGCGCAGGATGTCGAGCGCCTTGTTGCGCACCACGGTGGCCATCCACGTCATCGGCGCCGCCAGGGCCCCATTGTAGCCGGCCGCGTTGTGCCAGATTGCGACAAATCCTTCCTGCAGCGCCTCTTCCGCCAATTCCCGCTTGCGCAGCAGGCGCAGCGCATAGCCGAACAGGCGCGCCGACGTGGCGTCGTACAGCGCGCGGAACGCCTGCGCATCGCGCGCCGCGGTGGCGGCCAGCAGTGCGCCCAGCTTCAGCGGATCGGCCTGCGAGTCATCGGGCATGGCGCCTCCTTTCATGTTGCCGCAAGGTTAACGCAGGGGTAATCCCGAAGCAAGGAAAAACTGTACAGGACAAAGGCAGAAACCGCCTGCCGTGCGCCACTCCGCGCGCCAAGCTGGTTGCATGGGCCTTTACCTGGGAGGCCTTATGTTTTCCTCATCGACTCCTGCCTTGTTTGACGACCGGCTCGACGCGGCCCGCCAGCTGGCCGCGCAATTGCTGCCGCTGGGCCTCATCCATCCGCTGGTGCTGGCGATTCCCCGCGGCGCCGTGCCGATGGGCGCCGTGATTGCCGATGCCCTGCAGGGCGACCTGGACGTGGTGCTGGTGCACAAGCTGGGCGCGGCGTTCAATCCCGAATATGCGATCGGCGCCATCGATGAACATGGCAACCGGCAACTGGCGGCGGACGCCGATCCGGATTCCGCCTGGGTGCGCGAGGAAAGCGCGCGCCAGTTGGCCATGCTGCGGCGCCGGCGCCAATTGTTCAGCGCCGGCCGCGCGCCGCTGGCGCCGCTGGCGCGTCCGGTGGTCGTGGTGGACGATGGCCTGGCCACGGGCGCGACGATGGCGGCCGCCCTGCGCGCGACGCGTTGCGCATTGCCGCTGGGATTGATCGCCGCAGTCCCGGTCGCGTCGCCCGATGCGCTGGCGGCCATCGCGCCGCTGGCCGACCGCGTGGTGTGCCTGCATGCGCCGGACGATTTCCGCGCGGTGGGCCAGTTTTACCGCGCCTTCCCGCAAGTCGACGAGGCCGATGCCATCGCCTTGGTGGCGATGCGACAGCAAACACCGCGTGGCTGATCCGATCATTGACAAAAAGTAAGCACATCCTTCACACTTCCCAGGGACGACTCCGGGGGGCGCGCCATGCAACACGATGGGCAGGACCAAAGGCAAGAGGAATTACAGGCCGGCGATGACAGTGGCAAGGACCGCCAGTTCGTCAATGCGCTGGCGCGCGGGCTGGAATTGTTGCGCTGTTTCGGCCCGGCCGACCTGTCGCTCAGCAACGCCGACCTGGCGCGCCGCACCGGCATGCCCAAACCCACGATCACCCGCCTCACGTATACCCTGACGCGCCTGGGCTACCTGCATTATTCGGAATCGGACGGCAAATACCAACTGGGCGCCGGGGTGCTGGCACTGGGTTACCGCATGCTGTCGTCGCTGGACATGCGTACTATGGCGCGGCCGCTGATGCAGGAACTGGCCGAACATGCGCAAGCCACCGTGTCGCTGGGCACGCGCGACCGCCTCAGCATGGTGTACGTGGAAACGTGCCGCAGCAGTTCGCACATCACGCTGCGCCTGGACGTGGGTGCGCGCATCCCGCTGGCAACCACGGCCATGGGCAAGGCGCTGCTGTGCGTGCTGCCGGACGCCGAACGCGGCCAGATCCTCGACCAGGTGCGCCAGCGCGACCCGAACAACTGGCCGCTGGTGCGCTCCGGCGTGGAACAAGCGCTGCGCGACTACCAGGAGCGCGGCTTTTGCATGTCGGCCGGCGAATGGCAGGGCGACGTGCACGCGGTCGGGGTGCCGGTGGCCGGCATCGGCGGCGAACAGTTAATGGCGTTTAATTGCGGCGGCCCATCGTACCTGTTGCCGCGCGAACGCCTCGAAGACGAACTCGGCCCCCGGCTGGTGCGGCTGGTGCGGCAAATCAATTGCAACCTGGGCCGGGAAAACTGATGACAAGGAATCCATGACGACGCGCAGTACCCTTTCCCGCCTGCTCCGCCAACCCCTGCTGGCCGCCGCCTGCCTGGCCGGCTTTCCCGCGCATGCCGCGGAATTCCTGGTCGGCGCGGAATTGCCGCTGACCGGGGCGCTGGCGCGCGTCGGCAACGGCATGCACGAAGGCGTGGCGGTGGCGGCCGAGGTGTTCAACAAGACCAATGGGCGGCACCGCATCAAGCTGCTCAGCATGGACGACGAATCGACGCCGGCCAAGGCCATCGCGGCGGTGGAAAAACTGGCCAGCCAGGGCGTGGTGGCCATCACGGGCGGTTATGGCTCGAACAATATCGCCCCCGCCGCCGAAGCGGCCAACCGGCTGGGACTGGTGTACATGACGTCCGGCGGCGTGGACGACAGCCTGGTGTCGGCCGGCCGCAGGAATTTTTTCCGCATCAATAACACGGCCGGCTATGAACGCGCCGTGCTGGGCCTGATCACGGACATGGGTGCGAAATCCGTGTCCCTCGTGTATTCCACCAAGGACGCCACCACCGATCTCGCCATGTCGGTGCAAAAAGCGCTGGGCGCGGCAGGCGTGCGCGCGGAACTGCATTCGTTCGACCCGGCCATCACCGACTTCAAGCCCATCGTCAACAAGATCCGCCTGCAGGACCGGCCCGACGTGATCCTGATGGCCGGCTATGAAAACGATTACGTCGGCATCCTGCGCGCCGCCCGCGTGCTCAAGCCGGCCGTCAAGGCCATGGTGGGCGTGTGGTCGCTGGCCACGCCCAAGATGGCGGCGGAATTTCCCGACCTGATGCCCTATGTGTACGGCACCGCGCTGCTGCCCTACCCGGCCACGTTCGACAGTCCCGAAGGCAAGGCGTTTGCCGACGGCTACCGCCACCTGTACCGCAAGGAGCCCGATTACCTGGGCCAGTTCGGCTACGTGCAGGGCATGCTGCTGTTCGAAGCCATCGCGCGCGCGGCCGACAAGGGCACGCTGGCCAAGGGCGGCATTGCCGAGGAATTGCGCAAGACCGACCGCGACACGCTGATCGGGCGCGTGCAGTTTTCCGCCAATGGCGACAACCCGCATTTCGTGCACCGCATGGGGCAGCACCAGGACAGGAAAGTCGTGATCGTGTGGCCCAGGCAGCACGCCACCGGCGCCAAGGTCTATCCGGGCGTGCCGTGGTGACGATGGCGTCCCATGATTGAACTGCTGCTCCAGGCGCTGTATTCCGGACTGCTGCAGGGCGGCTCGTATGCGCTGATCGCGCTGGGGCTGGCGCTGGTGTTCGGCGCCATGAAAATCATCAACCTGGCGCACGGCGAACTGGTCTTGATGGCCGCCTACATTGCCTACAGCGCGGAATCGGCGCTGGGCTGGCATCCGCTGGCGGCCATCGTGCTGGCGCTGCCCGCCGTGTGCGCGACGGCGGCCTGCATGCACTGGACCGTGTCGCGCATCCATGCCGACCGCGCCATCAATTCGCTGCTGCTGACGTTCGGCTTTGCCGTGATCCTCACCAATGGCTTCCTGCTGCTGTGGAACGCGGACGTGCACAGCACCGGGTCGGCCTGGCTGCAGGATGCGCTGGTGCTGGGACCGCTATACAGCATGCACAGCGAAGCGCTGTCGTTTGGCGCCAGCCTGGCGCTGCTGGGCGCGCTGTGGTGGTGGCTGGCGCACAGCTGGCACGGCCGCGCGCTGCGCGCCGTGGCGGCCAACCGCGACGCCGCCATGCTGATGGGAATCCCACCGGGCCGCACGGAACTGCTGTCGTTCATGCTGGCCGGCGCACTGGCCGCCTTTGCCGGCGTGGCGTTGTACTGCTACGGCGTGATCCAGCCCGCGTTCGGCGGCGCGCTGACGGTCAAGGCGTTCATCATCACGGTGCTCGCCGGACTCGGTTCGATTCCGGGCGTGCTGGCGGCAGCCATCCTGCTGGGCGTGTGCGAAGCGCTCACCGTGACCCTGGCCAGTTCGGCGCTGCAGGAATTGACCGGCATGGTGCTGTTCCTGCTGGTGCTGTTCGTCATGCCCAACGGCCTGTTCGGCGCGGCGCGGAGGCGCGGATGAGCGCCGCGCGGCGCCACGCGGGCATGCCGGGGGCCATGGCGGCCCTGGCGCTGGCCGCGCTGGCCGTCACCGTGCTGGCGTGGGGCGGCAATCCCTACGTCATGAGCATCACGATAGCCGCGCTGCTGACGGGCGGCGTGGCGCTGTCGTGGGCGCTGCTGGGCAACCTGGGCGGCATGGTCAGCTTCGGCCATTCCGCGTTTGCCGGCGCCGGCGCCTATGTTTCCGCGCTGTGCACCCTGAAGCTGGGCGTGCCGCCGGCGCTGGGCATCGCGCTCGGCGCGCTGGGGGCGGCGGCCAGCGCGCTGGTCATGCTGCCTGCGCTGCGCCTGCGCGGCCCCTACTTCGCGCTGGCCATCCTGGCTTATGCCCACATCTTCCGCATCGCCGCCACCGAGTGGACGTCGCTCACGCGCGGCGCGGCGGGGCTGGCCGGCATCGCGCCGCTGCCGGTGTTGCCGGGACTGGCGCCGAAGGCGTCGGCCTGCCTGCTGGCGGGCCTGCTGGTGGTGGGGTTCGCGCTGGCCTACCGCGCGATCCGCGCCAGCCATGCCGGCCTGGCGCTGCGCGCCATGCACGACAGCGAAGACGCCACCCGGGTGCTCGGCGTGAACAGCACACTGCTCAAGGGCGCCATGCTGCTGGTGTCGGCCGCCATGGCGGGCGCGATCGGCGCCTTCAACGCGCATTACATCGGCTTCCTGGAACCGGATTATGCATTCGGCAGCGCGTGGGTCACCTTGCCCATCGTGGCGGCGATCTTTGGCGGCTACCGCACGCTGGCCGGGCCCGTGGTGGGCGCGTTGGCGGTGTCGCTGGCCGACCAGCTGCTGTTCAAGGAGTGGCTGCCGGTCGGTCATCAGTTCCTGCTGGGCGTGCTGCTGGTGGCCATGATCCTGGCCAGCCCGTCCGGCCTGCTGCCGCTGGCCGCACGCGCGCTGCGCGGCGTGCGCCATGCCCTGCGCCGCGGAGACGGCCATGCTTGAACTGGATCGCTTGCGCGTGTGCTTCGGCGGCCTCGCCGCGCTGGAAGGCGTGACCCTGTCCGTGCACGAAGGTGAAGTGCTGGGCCTGATCGGCCCGAACGGCGCCGGCAAGACCACGCTGTTCAACGCGGTGTCCGGCCTGGTGCGCGCCACCGGCGGCAAGGTGCGCCTGCACGGCCAGGACATCACGCGCATGCCGATGCATCAGCGCGCCCGCCTCGGCATTGGCCGCACGTTCCAGGCGCCGCAGCCGCTGCACGGGCTGACGGTGCGGGAAAACCTGGTGGTGGCGCAGCGCTACGGGGCGGGCGCCCTCGACCCCGCGCTGCTCGACGCGATCCTGCGGATGACGGGGCTGGCGCACCGCGCCGGCGCGGACGCCGCATCCAGTCTCCCCCTGGCCGAACTGAAGGCGCTGGAAGTGGCCAAGGCGCTGGCCACCAATCCGCGCCTGCTGCTGCTCGATGAAGTGCTGGCCGGACTGGAAACCGCGGGCCGGCAGCGCTTCATTGCCATGCTGCAGGGCCTGCACCGGCAATTCGGCATGGCCATCATCGTCATCGAGCATGACATCGCCGCCATCCGCGCCCTGTGCCCGCGCGTCGCGGTGCTCGATTCGGGGCGCCTGATCGCCCAGGGGCCGCCCGAACTGGTGCTGCGCGAGCCGGCCGTGGTGGCGTGCTATACCGGCACGGCGGAGGCCATCGGTGCGCCGCCCACGGCAGGCACGGCGCCCTCGCCAGGTACGGCGGGGGCGACGGACGCCGCCGACACGGCGGCAGCTCCGGCGGTTGCGGCGGCGGCTCCGGCTGCGGCAGCGGGACCGGCCGGCGCCACCGGCGGCATGGATGCGGCGGGAGCCCGGCATGGCTGACACATTGGCGGTCCAGGGCGTGCGCGCCGGCTATGGTCCCATCAACGTGCTGTGGGACGTCTCGCTGTCGGCCCCCGCGGGCCGGCTGACCGCCATCATCGGTCCCAATGGCGCCGGCAAGACCACCTTGCTGCGCGCCGTCATGGGCTTGCTGCCATTGTCGGCCGGCAGCGTGACGCTCGGCGGCCGGCGCATCGACCGGACACCCACGTGGCGGCTGGCGCAGGCCGGCGTGGCGCTGATCCCGGAAGGCCGCATGCTGTTCGACGCCATGACGGTGGAAGAAAACCTGCTGGTCGGCGCCTATCCACCGGCGCAGCGCGCCCACGCCGTGCGGCGGCTCGACGCGGCGTATGCGATGTTCCCGAAATTGCGCGGGCGGCGGCGCCAGCCGGCCGGTTCGCTGTCCGGTGGCGAAGCGCAAATGCTGGTGCTGGCGCGCGGCCTGATGGGCGACCCGAAGGTGTTGCTGGTCGATGAACCATCGCTGGGCCTGGCCCCGGTGGTGGTCGATGAACTGTTCGGCATCCTGGCGCAATTGCGGCAGGAAGGCTTGACCATCGTGCTGGTGGAACAGCACACCGAGCGGGCGGTGGCGATTGCCGACCACGTGCACCTGATGCACAGCGGCAAAGTCGTGCTGTCGCAGCCGGCGTGCGACGTGCGCCTGGCCGATTTGCATGAACAATATTTCGGCCTGGGTTGACCGCCTCCCGCCGGAATTTCCTGCGGTCACACTGGCGACTTGCCGGACAGCGCTGTGCTACAACGCTCACAATCGAATCACAGGAGCGTGCATGACTGACGAAGAAAAACGCCGCACGGACCGCCGCCAGCGCGACCGCAACGGCAATCCCCGCTACCTCGATCCCGGTGAGACCATCTTCAGCCTGTGGGGCCGCGTGATTGCCGCGCGCTACCGCCGGGTTGCCGCGTCGCTGGCCAGCCGGGTCATGCAGCGGCCGCTGCGGATCGGCATTTCCGCCCGCATCTTTCACCCGGAATCGGGCGCCAAGGGGCTGCGCAGCAAGAACCTGCAATACCTGGAAGAATCCATCGCGCACTGGGTCATGACGCGCGACGTGCTGGTGTTCATGATCCCCACCGTCAATACCGAGGGCTTGATCCATCCCTCGAACATCCGCCTGCGCCATTATGCCGAGCACCTCGACGGGCTGGTGCTGCAGGGCGGCGCCGACGTCTCGCCGCAAAGCTATGCGGAAACCCCGACCCGCCCCGAATGGAGCGGCGACCCGGCGCGCGACCGCTATGAACTGGAATTGCTGCACGAATTCATCCAGGCCGGCAAGCCCGTGCTGGGCATTTGCCGCGGCTGCCAATTGCTGAACGTGGCGTTTGGCGGTTCGCTGTACCAGGACATCGCCACCGACGTGCCCGACGCGATGGCGCACGTGCACGACGACTACGACCGCCACCGCCACCAGATCAGTTTTCCCGAAGGTTCGTCGCTGGCGGCCATGCTGAAAGCGCCAACCGGACACGCGCTGGTCAATTCCATCCACCACCAGGCCGTCAAGGACCTGGGGCGCGACATGAGCGTGGAAGCGCGCTCCCACCCCGACGGCATGGTGGAAGCGATCCGCTATACCAAGGCGCCGTTCGTCATGGGCCTGCAATGGCACCCGGAATTCCACCGCGCGGGCGGCGTGGAACTGCTCGACTGCACGCCCATCCTCGACAGTTTCCTGCGGGTGGCGCGCGAGACGCGGTTTTGATCGGGGAACGGCCGGCGGCAGGTACAGGCGATGCGTCCTGGCGCGGCCGCCCCCGCGCGGGGCCCGGCCGAACGTGGCCTAGTCGCGGAAGCGGCGGATGGCCGCGTCGACCACGCCTTCCACGCTGCCGCTGGCGGCAAACTGGTCGCGCAGGAAGTGCGCGTCGCTGCCCATGTGCGTGACGGCGGTCAGGTGGTCCAGCGCCGCCATGCCGCCCAGCGCTTCCGCATGGGGCGCCATCTTGCGCAGGGTGGTCAGGATGTCTTCGCGCAGCGACAGGTTTTCATACGTCTTCGGGTGCACGATGGCGCCGTCGAGGCCGAAGCGGCAAGCCTGGAAGCGGTTGTAGTTGTAGACCAGGTAATCGTCCTCGGCCGGCATCGGTTCGTGGCGCTCCAGCAGGTAGCGGCACAGCGCCTGCAGGTAGCACGCCAGCGCCGCCGCGCGCTCCACCGTCAGCGGCGTGTCGCACACGCGCAATTCAATGGTGCCGTATTCCGGCTTGGGGCGGATGTCCCAGTAAAAGTCCTTCATGCTCTTGATGACGCCGGTATGCTCCATCTTCGAGAAATAACTGTGCTCGAATTCATCCCACGACAACAGGAACGGCGCGCGCCCGCTCATGGGGAAGGCGAACACGGAATTCAGGCGCGCGGAATTGAACAGCGTGTCGTTGCCCTGTACGAACGGCGACGAAGCCGACAGCGCGATGAAGTGCGGCACGTAGCGCGACAGCGAATGCAGCAGGAACAGCGCATCGTCGCCATTGCCGCAGCCGATGTGCACGTGCTGGCCGAAGATCGTGAACTGCTTGGCCAGGTAGCCATACAGCGCCGACACTTCGCGGAAGCGCGGCTTGGCAAAGATGCGCCGTTCCGACCAGCGCTGGAACGGGTGCGTGCCGCCGCCGCAGATGCCGATGTTCAGCGTCTCGCAGGCTTGCACCAGCGTGTCGCGGGTCAGCCGCAACTGGGCGGCCAGTTCCGTGAAATTGGTGTGCACGTCGGTGTTAATCTCGATCATGCTCTCGGTGATTTCCGGCGTGACGTTGCCGGGGAACGGCTTGCGCGCCAGCAGGTGCAGCAAGTCCGGACTGGACGCCGTCAGGTCGAAATCCGAATTGCCGATCAATTGCAGTTCCAGCTCGACGCCCATGGTCAGCGGCTTGGACAGACTGAATGGTTCGAGTGGCATTTATCCCTCCTGATGCGGTGTTTCTCTTGCCCAGACCAGCGCGTATTGCGTGATGACGGGGCCCAGCACTTCCATGAACAAGGTCATGGCGGCCAGCGCGGCCAGTTCGTCGACCAGCACGATGCCCATGTACTTGGTCTGCTCCAGCAGCAGGATGACAAACACGGACATCGGCGCCAGCGCCACGCCGGTCAGCGCGCCCTTGCGCCACGAGACGCCGCCGGGGTGCGCGAACACCGCCACGGCGCCGATCTTCACGACGAAACGCGCCAGCAGCAGCACCAGCGCCAGGCCGGCGCCGGTCACCACGCGCTCCCAGTCCAGCGTGGTGACGGCGAACACGAACAGCAGCACGGTCAGCAATTCGCCGATGGCGCCGAAATTGCGCTCGGTGCGCGTGATGACGACGCGGCGGTGGCGCGCCATCAGGCCGAACGTCAGCGTGGCCAGCACCGGCGACAGGTTGGCCGCGTGCGCGATGGCCACCAGCGACACCACGGCCAGCGCGAACGCCACCGAGCCTTCACGCCCGACCTGCCCCAGCTGGCGCAGCACGGCCGGCACGATCACGCCGACCACGGCGCCCAGCACGGCCGACGCCAGCAATTCAAAGGCGCTGTGCGACACGGCCTGCGCCAGGCTGCCGGACGTCTGGAACACCCACACGCCGACCACCACCTTGAACACGAACACTGCCAACACGCAATTGATGGCCACCAGGTGCAGCACGCGTTCGGTCACCTGGCCCGAACTGTTTTGCTCGTTGATGACGCGCAGCACGCCGGCAGGCGACGTCGACATGGCCAGCGAGGCCAGCAGCGCGCACGTCAGCGGCGGCATGCCGGCGGCGTGGCAGATGAAATACACGGCGGCGAACGTGGCCGCGGATTCGGCCAGGCCGGTCAGCGCGATCCATGGATTGATGCGCAGCCAGTGCAGGTTGATGCGGTAACCGAATTCGAACAGGATCAGGCCGAACGCCACATTGGCCAGCAATGTGACGGGACTGGAACTGTCGCTGATATACAGGTCCGGAAAAGCTTGCGCGACAGCGAAACCCACCAGGCCATAGACGCTGATGCGCGGCACATTGGTCCAGCGGTGTATGAATTCGCCAGCCAGCCAGGCCAGCGCGATTGCAAACGGCCATGCAAGCTCGGCGGACAAAACCAGGATATCTGGCATGTTCCCTCCTTGCAAAAAACTGACTGCACTTTAGGTGATAGAAAGTAATCGTGTCGCACCGTTGGCGGGTATGTCCTTGTAAAATCGCTGCCAACTGCATCGATCTTGAAGGGAAAAACATGCTTCAACTGTTGAACGAACACGCGTGCTTTGGCGGCGCGCAGCGCTTCTACCGGTGCGACAGCGCAGCCATCGGCTTGCCGATGCGCTTTGCCGCGTTCATCCCGCCGCACGCGGACGGCGCGCGCCTGCCGGCGCTGTTTTACCTGGCCGGCCTGACCTGCACCGAAGAGACGTTCGCCATCAAGGGCGGCGCGCAGCGGGTGGCGGCCGAACTGGGCATGGTGCTGATCGCGCCCGACACTAGCCCGCGCGGCGCGGGGGTGCCGGGCGAGACCGACGCCTGGGACTTCGGCGTGGGCGCGGGCTTTTACATCGATGCGACCGAAGCGCCGTGGCGCCCGCACTACCGCATGTACAGCCATATCCTGGAATTGCGCGACCTGGTGGCGCGCGAGTTGCCGGTCGACGATACCCGCGTCGGCATCTTCGGCCATTCGATGGGCGGCCACGGCGCGCTGACCATCGCCCTGAAACGGCCGGACCTGTTCCGCTCGGTCTCGGCCTTCGCACCGATCGCCGCGCCGGCGCGCTGTCCGTGGGGGCGCAAGGCGTTCAGCGGTTACCTGGGCAGTGACGAAAGCGCGTGGCTGGCCCATGACGCGGCCGCGCTGATGGCGTCGCGGCGCACGCCGTTCCCGCAGGGGATCCTGATCGACCAGGGCCTGGCGGACAAGTTCCTGGCCGAACAGCTGTACCCGGAAGCCTTCGAGGAAGCCTGCCGCGCCGCCGCGCAGCCGCTGCGATTGCGGCGGCACGCGGGCTATGACCACGGCTACTTTTTCATCTCGACGTATATGGAAGACCACCTGCGCTTCCATGCGCGCAACCTGTCCAGCCAGGACTGACTGCGCGGATCACGGCTGGTCAGGGCCGATCAGGGCCGGATTTCCGTGCCGAGTTTTTGCAGCAGCTGCGCCAGCCATTGCGGGTGCGCGGGCCAGGCCGGCGCGGTGACGAACTGGCCGTCGGTGACGGCGCCGTCGATCGCGATGTCGGCATATTCGCCCCCGGCCAGCCTGACTTCGGGCGCGCAGGCCGGATAGGCGGAGATTTTCTTGCCGCGGATGACATCGGCCGCCGCCAGCAATTGCGCGCCATGGCAAATCGCGGCAATCGGCTTGCCGGCCTGGGCGAAGTCGCGCACCAGCGCAATGACTTCACTGTTGAGCCGCAGGTATTCCGGCGCCCGTCCTCCGGCCACCACCAGCGCATCGTATGCGGCGGCCCCGGCCTGGTCGAAGTCCGCGTTGAGCGCGAACTGGTGGCCCGGCTTTTCCGAATACGTCTGGTCGCCCTCGAAATCGTGGATGGCGGTCTTGACCTTCTCGCCCCCCTTCTTCCCCGGACACACCGCGTGCACCGTGTGCCCCACCATCGACAGCGCCTGGAACGGCACCATCGTCTCATAGTCTTCCGCAAAATCGCCAGTCAACAACAGGATCTTCTTCGCAGCCACGGCCATCTCCCATCACGGTTGAACACACCCCATGATAGCCCCCTGGGGCCAGGCGTGCATTCGTGCATTCCCGGCACGCCCCGCCCCTCTGGACGCGGGCGGCCCCGGTTGGAATTTCCCGCCGCGGAATTTCCCGGGATTTTACGGACAGCTTGAATTGGCGGGGCCTATGGCGGATTCCCGCGAAATGCAACGCATCATTGCACGCCTGGCACCGGGGTGAAAAAAAGCGGCGGGCCGGGGGGCGCGCCGCTTTTTATTGGCAAGTGACGAGTTATTTGTGGAGTACTTTGCGGATGGTGTCGGCCAGGTCTTCGGCCACGAATTTCGCCACGTAGGCATCGGCGCCCACGCCGCGCACGTGGTCTTCGTTGGTCTTGCCGGACAGGGAAGAATGGATCACCACCGGGATCTTGGAGAAGCGCGCATCCTGCTTGACCAGGCGGGTCAAGGTGAAGCCGTCCATTTCCGGCATTTCCAGGTCGGTCAGGATCAGCGCCACACGCTCGTCGATGCTGATGCCTTCGGCCTTGCAACCATCTGCAATATGGTTGAGCTTGTCCCAGGCTTCCTTGCCGGACTTGGTCATCACGTATGGCGCGCCCATGGCGTTCAAGCCCTGCTCGATCAGGCTGCGCGCCACCACGGAATCGTCGGCCGCGAGGATGATGGTGCCCGGCTTGAGCAACAGTTTCGGCCCGATGGTTTCCGGGTCCACGTCCTTGCCCTCGGTCGGGATCATCTTGCGCAAGATGGTTTCCACGTCCAGCACTTGCGCCAGGCGGGTATTGTTGACATCGCCGTCCAGGCGGGCGATCGAGGTCACCATGCCGCCGGCGGTGCTGCCTTCGGCCGACAACACCTGGCCCCAGTCGAGGCGCACGATTTCATCGACGGATTCCACGGCAAACGCTTGCGTGGTGCGGGCAAATTCCGTCACCAGCATGATGTTCAGGCCGGTCTTCGGCTTCACGCCCACGATGCCCGGCAAATCCATCACGGAAATGATCTGGCCACGCAGGTTCACCACGCCCAGCATGTGGGGCGAAGACCCCGCCACCGCCGTCACTTCCGGCATTGCGACGATTTCGCGGATCTTGAAGACGTTGATGCCATACAGCTCCGAATGCTCGCCATTGGCATCGCAGCCCAGGCGGAACAGCAACAGTTCAAACTTGTTGGAATTGGTTAAGTTACTGCGTTCGTCAATTTCTTGTTGAACTGAATTCATGTGTAAGTTCTCCGTCGGGACTGTCAGGTACTGAAACCGATTGGGCTCCAGTATAACGAGATTGCCTTACGTTACGGAACATTTCACTCGTAGAGCACATGGATGAGAAGCGCGCGCACAACACCAGGATGGCCGCGCGGTGACTAAAAAGCAAAAAGGCAGCCGCAAAGGCTGCCTTTCTATCATTCTGGAGCGGGAGAAGAGTCTCGAACTCTCGACCTCAACCTTGGCAAGGTTGCGCTCTACCAACTGAGCTACTCCCGCTTGGGAGGCCGTATTATGCCAGCCTCCGAAGAAAATTACCAGAGGGACAGGCGTTTGGCAGCCGGCAAGCTTGCTGCCTTTATAATGCAGGCTTCTTTTCCGGTACGACACAGAAATGGATGCAATAGAAACAGTCCTGGCCATGCTGCTGGCCGTCGTGGCCAGCGCCTACCTGGTGCGGCTGCTGCCGGTCGGCGTGCCGCTGCCGCTGGTGCAGATCGGCCTGGGCTTCGTGATTGCCGCGTTTTCCACGCACGGCATCGCCATGGACCCGGAATTCTTTTTCCTGCTGTTCCTGCCGCCGCTGCTGTTCCTCGATGGCTGGCGCATCCCCAAGACCGGCCTGCTGCGCGACAAGGCCGTGATCCTGGAACTGGCGTTCGGCCTGGTCATCTTTACCGTGATCGGCGCCGGCCTGCTGATCCACCTGCTGATTCCCGCCATGCCGTTGCCGGTCGCGTTTGCGCTGGCCGCGATCGTCTCGCCCACCGATCCGGTCGCGGTGTCGGCCATCGCCTCGCGCACCCCGATCCCCAAGCGCCTGATGCACATTCTGGAAGGCGAATCGCTGCTGAACGATGCCAGCGGCCTGGTGTGCTTCCGCTTTGCCGTGCTGGCCGCCACCACCGGCGCGTTTTCGTTCACCACCGCCGCCATGACGTTCGTCTGGCTGGTGGCGGGCGGCATTTCCATGGGCGTCACGGTGACGGCCGCCATCACGTGGCTGCAACGCTGGCTGACCCGGCACTTCGGCGAGCCGCCCGGCTCGCCCATCCTGGTCAACCTGCTGATGCCGTTCGGCGCCTACCTGGCGGCCGAGCACGTGCATGCATCGGGCATCCTGGCCGCGGTGGCGGCCGGCATCGCGATGAGTTACGTGGAATTGAGCGGCCACGCGCACGCCGCCACCCGCATCCAGCGCTCGGCGGTCTGGGATACCGTGCAATTTTCGCTGAACGGCGTGATGTTCGTGCTGCTGGGCGAACAATTGCCGCATATTTTGAAAGGCGCCAGGGCCTCGCTGGAAGACGTCGGCCATGTGAATCCATGGTGGCTGGTGCTGTACGCGTTTTCCATCAGTTTCGGCCTGATGGCGCTGCGCTTCATCTGGGTGTGGGCCACCCTGCGCCTCACGCTGTACCGGAAAAACCGTGCCGGCGAAACCGCCGAACGGCCGCACTGGCGCCTGCTGCTGGCCACTTCGCTGGCAGGCGTGCGCGGCGCCATCACGCTGGCCGGCGTCATGACGCTGCCGCTGGTGCTGGAAAACGGCCGGGAATTCCCGGCGCGCGACTTGACGATTTTCCTGGCCAGCGCCGTGATCCTGATTTCGCTGGCGGCGGCCAGCATCGGCTTGCCGCGCCTGCTGGCCGGCATGGATTTTCCTGAAGAACCGTACGAGCAGCAGGAGGAAGACCGCGCCCGCGAAGTGGCGGCCAACGCCGCCATCGCCGCCATCGAACGCGCGCAGATCGAACTGATGTCCACCAGCCCGGACGCCGACCTGTATCCGCAGGCGGCCAGCCGCGTCATCGCCCTGTATAAGCACCGGCTGGAGGAACACAGCGAACATGACGAGGGCCGCCGCTACCGCAAGATCGACAATGCGGAAAAAGCGCTGCGCGTGGCGGCGCTGGCGGCCGAGCGCAAGGCTATCTACAACCTGGCCCGCCACGGCCACATCTCGGATGAGATTTCGCGCAAGCTGGTGCGCGAAGTCGACTTGTCCGAGGCGCGCTTCCGCTGACCGCCATGGACAGCCGCCGCACTTTTTATGCCGTGCTGGCCGCGTGGCTGCTGTTCTGGGTGCTGATGATCGTCACGGCCGTGTTCGACATGCTGCGCGACGGCGAAACCGGCCTGTGGAAACCCGTGCTGTGGGAAGGTTCGTCCGCGCTGACCCTCACCATCCTGCTGAGGGTACAGCGCGGCTGCACCCGCCGCCACGACCACCTGCTGGGCCAGCCGCTGCGCTGGTTCGCGCGCCAGTTGCCATGGGCGCTGGTGTACTGGACCCTGTTCGTGCCGGTCGCGTTTTCCATCCGCCACGCCGTGTACCGCTTGATGGGCGACACCTACCGGCACGGCGGCTGGGCTGAAACCTTCCTGTATGAAGACATCAAGATTTCCGTGTTCTTCGGCATCTTCGTGGTGATCCAGTTCGGCCTGCTGTCCTACCGCGCGCTGATGGAAGAGAAAGTGCGGGCCGAACACGCCGCCACCCTGCTGCGCCAGGCACAGTTGCAGCAATTGACGCAGCAGATGCAGCCGCATTTCCTGTTCAACGCCCTGAACACGATTTCTTCGCTGATCCACAGCGACGCCGACCGCGCCGACACGCTGCTGGTGCGCCTGTCCGACATGCTGCGCGCCACGCTGGAGCACGGCGGCCGCCAGCAGGCGCCGCTGGCGGAAGAAGTCAAGCTGCTGCGCGGCTATGCATTATTGATGTGCGAGCGCTTCACCGACCGCGTGCACATCGCGTGGCACATCGATGACAGTGTGCTGGCCTGCCCGGTGCCGCCCATGAGCCTGCAACCATTGCTGGAAAATGTGTTCAAGCATACGGTGGAAAAGCGCCGCCGGACGGTGCGCATCACCGTGGCCGCACTGCGCGATGGCGGCGACCTGGTGCTGCGCGTGGAAGACGACAGCGGGCGGCTGGACGGGGCAGGCGCGCGAATCCATGCCGCCGCCAGCCTGCCGGGCGGCGGCGTCGGCTTGCGCAACCTGCGCGCGCGCCTGGCCGCGCTGCATGGCGATGCCGCGACCTTGAAACTGGTGCAACTGGAGCCTGCCGGCGTGCGGGCGGAAATGCGATTGCCATGCGCGTGCTGATCGTCGACGATGAGCGTCCCGCCCGGGACAAATTGCACCGCCTGCTGGCGCGCGAGGTCGGCATCGACGCCATCGAACAAGCCCGCGACGGCGTCGAAGCGCTGCAACTGGCCGCCAGCTTTGCGCCCGACGTGCTGTTCCTCGATATCCAGATGCCCGAAGTCGGCGGCTTCGACGTGGCCGCATCGCTGCCGGCGCCGGCGCCGCTGGTGGTGTTCGTGACCGCCTACGATGAATACGCGGTGCGCGCCTTCGATGCGTGCGCGGTCGATTACCTGTTGAAACCCTACGATGTCGAACGGTTGCGGCGCGCCGTGCAGCGCGTGCGCGAGCGGCTGGCCGCGCGGCGCCTGGCCGCCGCTACAGCCGATACAGCCGATACAGCCGATACAGCCGATACAGCCGCCACGACGGCGACTGCCGCAGCGACGGCGGCCACGGCGGCGGCTGGTGCGGCAAAGGCTGGCGCTGCCTTGCCGTCGGCGCCGGACGGCGCACCCGCCCCCGCTGGCGTTACAGGCGCGGCTTTGGGCGGCGCCCCCTCGTCCGCGTCGGCTTCGACGGCGCCGGCCCCGTCCTCGTCGCCCGCGCTGGCCGGCCAGCCCGTGCGGCAATTGCTGGTGACGGAGCGCGGCGTCACGCGCGTGGTGCGCACCGCCGACATCATGTGGCTGGAAACCGCCGACAATTACGTGGTGCTGCACACGCCCGCCGGCAGCCCGCTGTTGCGGCAAACCCTGTCCGGCCTGCTGGACAGCCTGGGCCCCGCCTTCCTGCGCTGCCACCGCCGCGCCGCCGTGCGCCTGGCATGCGTGGCCAGCGTGGCGGTGGACGACAAGGGCGACGGCGAGTTGCTGCTGGAGGACGGCAGCCGTGTCCCGCTGAGCCGCCAGCACAAGGCCGCCGTGCTGGATGGGCTGGCCGGGCGCCAAGGCCGGACCTGATCCGCTGCCAGGCGCCGGAGCAATGCCCGGCCCCTGATTCCGCCAAGGCCGCCCAGGCCGCCAGGCGCCGTACCGGCCCGCATCGCACCGTGCCATGACAGGTTGCGGTTGGCGCCGGCGGCGCCCGCCACCCCGGCCAACTCCATTTCACCCCGCCACGCCCCCGCTTCGCCCCATTTCGCTCGCGCCGCCCCGCCCGCCCCGCTACGCTGCCGGTATTGCAACCAGACCGGACGACCGCCATGACCCCTCAGCCGCAACGCCAGTACTTCCTCGACTGGATCCGCATCGCCGCCTTTTTCCTGCTGGTGCTGTACCACACCGGCATGTATTACGTGAATTGGGACTGGCACGTGAAGAGCCCTCACGCCAGCGACACCATCGAAGCGTTCATGATGCTGTCGTCGCCGTGGCGTATGAGCCTGCTGTTCCTGGTGTCCGGCGTGGCCGCGGCATTCCTGCTCAACAAGGCCGGCCCCGCGGCCTTCGCGCGACAGCGCAGCGCGCGCCTGCTGGTGCCGCTGGTGTTCGGCATGTTCGTCATCGTGCCGCCGCAGCCGTATTTCGAAGTAGTGGAAAAAGTCGCGTACCAGGGCAGCTACCTGGACTTCATGAAACTGTACGTGCAGGCGTACCACGGTTTTTGCCGAAGTACCGATTGCCTGGATTTGCCGACCTGGAACCACCTGTGGTTCCTGCCCTACCTGTGGGTCTATTGCCTGTTGCTGGCCGCGCTGGTGGCCGTGCTGGGGCAGGAGCGCTGGCAGCGGCTGTCACAGGCCACCGCCGCCCGGCTGTCCGGATGGACGCTGGTGCTGGCGCCTGTCGCCGTGCTGGCAATTGGCCGCCTGGCGCTGCTGACGCGCTTCCCGCACACGCACAACCTGGTGGTCGACTGGCACAACCACGCCACGTATTTCCCGATCTTCCTGCTGGGCGCGATGACGGCCTTCCAGGGCGCGTTCTGGCAGCGCGTGGAACAGGTGCGCTTCGGCGCGCTGGGCGCCGCGCTGGGCGGCTGGGCGTTCCTGATGTCGTACTATGCGATCACCGAACACATGCCGCCGGAAGCGGTGGGCCTGTGGCGCGACGGCCAGCGCGTGCTGTATGCACTGGTGCAGTGGAGCGCGATCCTGGCGGTCTGCGGCTTCGGCCACCGCCACCTGCAATTCGACAGCGCCAAGCGGCGCTATCTGACGCAAGCCGTGTTTCCCGTGTACATCCTGCACCAGACGCTGATCATCGTCTTCACGCAATTGATCAAGCCGGCCCACCACGGGCCGGTGCTGGAAGCCGTGCTGCTGATCGTGATGACGCTGGCCACCAGCTTCGCCATCTTTGAAGCGGTGCGGCGCGTGCCGCTGCTGCGGCCGCTGTTCGGCCTGGACCGCAACGCCGCGCCGGCGCGGCGGGCATCGGTTGAACAACCGGGGCAGCCAGGCCAGGCGGACCGTGCGGCAGCGGCAAGCGCCGTTTAATCAGCCGGCGCCTAATTCAACAGCTTGCGCGAGCGCTTGGACCGGTACATTTCCGCATCGGCCAGCGCGAACGCTTCGTGCAGGTCGTAGCCCGGCTTGCGCATGGCCATGCCGGTCGAGGCCTTGACGTCATGCAGCGCCATCTTGGCTTGCATGCGCTGCAACAGCACTTGCGCATCATAGTAATCGCACTCGACCAGCAGCATCGCGAATTCGTCGCCGCCCAGCCGGGCAATGACGTCCGAACTGCGCGTCAGCGACGCCAGCACCTGCGCGGCGCGCACCAGCAGCGCGTCGCCGGCCGCGTGGCCCTGGGTATCGTTGGTGAGCTTTAATTCATCGAGGTCGATCGACACCACGCAGGCCGGGTGGCCATACCGCGCGCACCGTTCCTCTTCGCGCGACAGCAGCATGCTCCAGCCGCGCCGGTTGTACAGTCCCGTCAACTCGTCGCGCGTGGCTTCCAGTTCGGCGCGCTCGGCGCGGCGGCGCGCATCGGCGGCGGCCAGTTCGGCGTTGAGCAGGCCGCTCAGCATTTCCACCATCAGTTGCAGCATCGGCTGTTCCTGCACGATGCCGGGCGGCTGCGGGTGCGGATCGATCGCGCACAGGGTGCCGAACAGCGAACCGTCGGCGCGCCGCAGCGGCAGGCCGACATAGGCGCCGACGTCGACCTGTTGCGCGATCGGCGCCGTGGCATAGGCTTCCACCTGGCGGCAATCGGGCGCCACATGCGGTCCCAGGCCCTGCACCATGCGCGAACAGAACGAATCGCTCCAGCGGAACACCTGGCCAGGCTTGACGCCATAGCCCTGGTCGTCCGCCGACAGCACGATCCAGTCGTCGCCCTCGGTGCGGGTCACCATCCACAGCTGGAAACCCAGCCGCTGGCGCAGGAATTCCATGCACGCTTTCGACGCGCTGGCGAAATCATTGATCATGACGGCTCCCCTCCCACAATCTTATGATTTAGTCATTATGCACCGCTATTTGATAAATGTAAGCAGGTGTACGGTCTGGCCCGGCAATAAAGGCGTGGCCTTGCCGCCGGCCCAATCCTGGTGGCCGCTGAGGAAATACGGCGACAGTGGATGGCCGCTCTGCCCGCCCGGCATGTTGAAGATGCCGCGCTCCTCGTGCCCCGGTGAAACCACCATGCGTTCGGACTGGCCGAATTTCGGTCCGGCCACGCGCGGCATGTGGGCGTCGCCCGGCATCGCGTCGGCCGGCGCCGACAGCCAGCGGCGCAGCGCCGGGACGGCATTGGCGATCGGGTGCACGATATTCTGCTGGTTGCGCGCGCCCCACGTGGCGTCGGCCAGCTTCTTGCCGTCCCTGGTCAATTCCCCCACCGCGCGGTCCAGCGCCGCCAGCTGCACGTCTTTCCAGCTGGCGTATTGCGGCGGCAGCCAGCCGGCCGGCTGTTCGTCCAGCAGGCGCGCCACCACGGCGGGCCAGCGCGTCGAGGCGGCCATCATGTCGGTCTTGTCGCCCAGCCTGGCCAGTTCCACGTTGGCGCCGCCGTAGAGGTTTTCATACAGCGACCACATGAACGTGCGGGCAATGCGGTAGCCCACGGAGTCCACGCTGGCGCGCCCGCTCCAGCTTTTTTCCAGCAGCGCTTTTGCTTCCTGGCGCCGCGGATGACCGGCCACGGCCTGGTCGTCGAGCACGGCCAGCGCGCGGTCGCGCCACGTGGCCATGAACAGTGCGCGGTCGTCCAGCGCGACGCTGTAGACGCCCTGTTCGTCGGTCTTGGCGCCCAGCGCCGCCACGCTGTCGCGCACCTGGCGCGCGCGCGCGCCGAGGTCGAAGCCACCGTCGCCGAGCAATTGCCCGCCGGGGCCCAGCAATTGGCGGCTGTTGGCGGTGCTGATCTGGCCACCGGCCGGGTTGCGCACTTGCGGATAGGCGGCTGGCGGCAGCAAGCCCTGCCAGCCCGCCGACGCGGTCTCGCTTGTCAGCGGGAAGGTCGAGGCGGAGCCGGGTTGCGCGCGCTTCGGCAGTGCGCCGGCAATGGTCCAGCCGATATTGCCCTTGCTGTCGCCGGCCACGAAATTCTGCGCCGGGATGCCCATGGTGGCGGCAATGGCCAGCGCATCGTC
>CBIHOX010000041.1:0-40093 GCA_966211685.1 uncultured Pseudoduganella sp. | reverse complement strand
CGATCGCCGAACAGGCCAAGGCCGAAGCCGAAGCGCTGGCCAACCAGCAAGCCGCCCAGGCGGCCGTGTTCAAGGACTTTTCCAAGCAGCCGTCGAAAACCGAGACCCACAACGATATCGATTTCATCCTCGATATCCCGGTGCAATTGACGGTGGAATTGGGCCGCACCAAGATCGCCATCAAGAACCTGCTGCAATTGGCGCAGGGTTCGGTGGTGGAACTGGACGGCCTGGCGGGCGAACCCATGGACGTGCTGGTCAACGGCTGCCTGATTGCCCAGGGCGAGGTGGTGGTGGTGAATGACAAGTTCGGTATCCGTTTGACCGACATCATTACGCCATCGGAACGCATTAGAAAATTGAATAAATGACGCACACAGCCGATTGCAGTCGTCTCCGCCACGCCGGCCTGCCCGTGCGCCAGCCGCCACGCGGCCTGGCGGCACTGGCACTGGCGTGCGCGCTGGCCGCCCCCGCCTGGCCTGTGATGGCGGCGCAAACCGCGTCCGGTGCGATTTCCGGCGCGGCGGCGCCCGGCCCGGCAGCGCCTGCGGCCCCGGCAACGGCTGCAGCGGGACCGGCAGCCATGCCCGCCCTTACCACGACGGCCCCGGCGGCTGCCGCCGGCCCTGCCGCAACCGCTGCCGATGCCGCTGCCGGCGGCGCCACTGCCACCGATACTGCCCCCGCCGCCAGGCCACCCCCCGCCGCGGCCCCAACCCCCTACACGCCGGCGGGGGTGGCGGGAGCCGGTCCATGGGCGCGGGGCGCAATGCGGGCGCCGACGGCCGGCGGCAGCATCCTGCAAACCATGTTTTCCCTGATCATCGTGCTGGCCATCCTGGTCGGCCTGGCCTGGCTGTTGAAGCGCTATGGCCCGAAAACCGTAACCGGCAACGCCAACGTGAAACTCGTGGGCGCGCTCAGCGTGGGCGCGCGCGAACGTATCCTGGTGGTGGAAGTGGGCGAACAATGGATCGTGGTCGGCGCGTCGCCGGGCCGCATGAATGCGCTGGCCACCATGCCGCGCCAGGAAGGCGAACCGGCATTGCAATTGCCCGGACAGACGGGGCAGGCGCTGCCCACTGCGAATTTCGCTGAATGGTTCAAACAGACCATCGAAAAACGTCATGGCAAATAAGCGCGGCCTGACGGCAACCACCGCGAAGCGCCTGCTGGCGGGCGCCCTGGCGGTGCTGCCGCTGCTGGCGGCCGCCGAGCCGACCATTCCCGCGTTCACCAGCACGCCGGCCGGTGGCGGCGCAACCAATTATGGCTTGTCGCTGCAAACGCTGATCCTGATGACGGCGCTGACCTTCATCCCGGCCGTGTTGCTGATGATGACGGGTTTTACGCGGATTATCATCGTGCTGTCGCTGTTGCGCCAGGCCATGGGCACGCAATCGGCGCCGCCCAACCAGGTCATGGTGGGGCTGGCGCTGTTCCTGACGCTGTTCGTCATGAGCCCGGTGCTGGACAAGATCTACGTGGACGCCTACCTGCCGCTGCAGGAAAACAAGATCACCATGCAGGAAGCGCTGGAACGCGGCGGCGCGCCGTTGAAATCGTTCATGCTGAAGCAGACGCGCCAGTCCGACCTGGCGCTGTTCGTCAAGCTGTCACGCACGCCGGCGCTGCAGGGCCCGGAAGACGTGCCGCTGAAAGTGCTGGTGCCGGCGTTTGTCACCAGTGAATTGAAAACCGCGTTCCAGATCGGCTTCGCCATCTTCATTCCCTTCCTCATCATCGACATGGTGGTGGCCTCGGTACTGATGTCGATGGGGATGATGATGATGTCGCCCGCCGTGATTTCCCTGCCGTTCAAGCTGATGCTGTTCGTGCTGGTGGATGGCTGGCAATTGCTGCTGGGTTCGCTGGCGCAGAGTTTTTATTAAGCCGGGCAAGCATGGCGGATTACGCCTGCGGCTAATCCGCCCTACGGGAAACTGTAGGGCGGATTAGCGCAACGCGCGTAATCCGCCAAGCATTGCGGCAATGCCTGCTGCAAGATTGAAAGAGACGGGAAATGACACCGGAAAGCGTATTGACGATGGGCCGCCAGGCCATGGAAGTCACCCTGATGGTGGCGGCGCCGCTGTTGCTGGTGGCGCTCGTGATCGGCCTGGTGATTTCAATTTTCCAGGCCGCCACGCAAATCAACGAAGCCACCTTGTCGTTCATTCCCAAGCTGGTCGGCATCTTTGTCGCACTGGTGGTGGCCGGGCCGTGGATGCTGTCGGTCTTGCTCGACTACATGCGCCAGGTCTTCACGGGCATCCCCGCCCTGGTCGGCTAATCCGTCCATGACAGAAAAAAGTTTCCTGGCAGCCTCATGATCACGCTGTCCAGCGCCGATATCAATACATGGATTGCTTCGCTGCTGTGGCCGCTTGCGCGCATCCTGGGGCTGATCACCGCCGCTCCCGTGCTGGGCAACCGCAGTGTTCCTACTACGGTAAAAGCTTCGCTCGGTGTGGCGCTGGCCCTGGTGATTGCCCCCAACGTGCCCAAGCTGCCGGCCGCCGACCCGATGTCGTACGCCGGTTTGCTGATCCTGGTGCAGGAAATGCTGGTGGGCGTGGCCATGGGCTTCACGATGCGGATCGTGTTTTCCTCGATTGAAATGGCCGGTGAAATCAGCAGCCTGACCATGGGCCTGGGGTTCGCGTCGTTTTTTGACCCGAATACCCAGGGACGATCATCGGCCATCAGCCAATTTCTTGCCCTGGTTGCTACAATGGCATTTATTTCTGTTAACGCGCATCTGGTGTTGCTGTCCGCGCTGGCGGAAAGTTTCCATACGCTGCCAGTGTCCGGTGTCCCCATCCATGGCGGCGGCTTCAAGCGCGTGGCCGATTGGGGCGCTCGGATCTTCAGTGCAGGGTTGCAATTATCGTTACCGATCGTGGCGGCCCTGCTGATTGCCAACGTGGCGCTGGGCGTGTTGACGCGCGCGGCGCCGCAATTGAATTTGTTCGGGATCGGTTTCCCCATCACCCTGGGCATCGGTTTCATTGTTGTGGCGACAACCTTGCCTTACCTGGGAACGCCCCTGGAAAACCTGTTCCTGCAGGGAATCGAAAAAGTCAGGGAATTGCCGCGCACCTGGGTTGCGCGTGAGCCACAAACAGTGCCGCCCCTTAATCGTCCACGTCCGGCGGTCGCCCAGTAAATAAGCAGCACGTGCAATCAATTGATTTCCATGGAGAAAGTCCTGGTGTATCATGGTTGAGCCGCCCAGGAGAAAAAACTCATGAGTTCCATCGTCCCCTCATTTTCAACTGATCAGATCGTCGCGTTCACGACGGATCAGCTGATTTCCTTCACGACCGAGGAAATCCGCGATCTGACCACGGAACAGGTGGCGGTGTTGACGACCGATCAGTTGCCGGCGTTTACGACGCTGCACATTGCTGCGATGGCAACTGATGACCTGGCTGCACTGACCAGCGACCAGATGCCGGCCCTGACCACGCTGCAGGTATCGGTGCTGAGCTCAGCCCAGTTGCGCGCGCTGGGCACGGCCCAGCTGGCGGCCATGGAAACCGTGGATATCGCGGCGCTGAAGACCGCGCAACTGGCGTCGCTGCAATCGCAGCAACTGGCCGGCCTGTCCACCGACGCCATCATGGCGCTGACGGCAACGCAGGTCGGCGCCATCACGTCGCTGCAAGTGATGGGCTTGACCAGCGACCAGCTGGCAGTGCTGAACACCCAGCAGATTGCCGCCATCAACCGCGGCACGCTGGCCGCGCTCGATACGCTGCAAATCAATACCCTGTCGACCGACGCGATTGCCGCCCTCAATTCCAGCCAGCTCGGCGCGCTGACGTCGCTGCAAGTGCCGGCGCTGACCACCGACCATATCGTCGCGCTGACCAGCCGTCAATTGAACAGCATGCTGCCTGCCTCGCTGGCGCTGTTGACGACCGAGCAGATCGCCGCCATCGAGACCGATGACATTCCCGGGTTGACGACGGCGCAACTGGCCGCCATCTCGGACGCGCAACTGGCCGCCGTTACCACCGACCAGATCATTGCGCTGACTACGGCGCAAGTGGCGACACTGCGCACGAGTACGATCGCCAGCCTCACCACGGACCAGATCAGCGCGATGGAAACGCGCGATATCGTCGCGCTGACGTCGCGCCAGGTGACGGCGCTGACCAATGCCCAGTTGATGGCGCTGACCACCGACCAGATGGCGGCCTTTGAATCGGTCGACTTGCGCGCCTTCACCACGGCGCAAATCGCCGCCCTGAGCAGCGACCAGTTGATTGCGCTATCCACGGTGGCGGTATTCACGTCGGCGCAATTGCGCGGCTTGACCAGTGACCAGATCATCGCGCTGGAAACCCAGGACGTGGCCGGCTTCAGCAGCAGCCAGCTCAATGCCCTGACCGACGAACAGGTTGCCAGCCTGACCAGCGACCAGATCATCGGCTTTTCCGCCAGCCAGTTTGCCGGCATGCCGACCGGGTTCCTGTCACGCCTGTCCACCACGCAAATCGGCCAGATCGAAACCATCGATATTGCCGCGCTGCGTACCCAGCAGATTTCCAAACTGACCGCCGACCAGATCGCGGCCCTGACCACCGACCAGTTCAATGCACTGAACAGTACCGCGATTTCCGCCTTTGCCACCAGCCAGGTGGCGGCGCTGACCACGGAACAGCTCGAAGCGCTGAGCACACTGGCCGGCATGACGAGCCGCCAGATTGCCGCCTTGACGTCGGACCAGATTGCCGGCCTGTCGACGCGCAACCTCGTGACCCTGACCAGCAGCCAGGTCGGCGCGCTGACGCCGGACCAGGTGGTCATGCTCAACAGCGACCAGCTGGCCGCGCTGACCACGCGCCAGATGCAGGGCTTCAATTCGGCCGCGCTGCAGGCGCTCACCACGGACCAGATCCCGCTGCTGGAAACCCGCGATATCGCGGCGCTGCTGACGACCCAGCTGGCGCGCCTGACCAATGAACAGATTGCCGCGCTGACCACCGACCAGGTCGCCGCGCTGTCGACCGCGGCCGAAGCGGCCCTCACCACCCTGCAAATCGGCGCGCTGTCGACCATGCAACTGGCCGCGCTGCCATCGCTGGCGGCGCTGACGTCGCGCCAGCTGGGCGCCATGACCAGCGACCAGATCGCCGCCTTCAGCACCGACAGCATTGCCACGCTGAAGACCAGCCAGGTGGCCGCGCTGACGGGCGACCAGCTGTCGGCGTTTACCTCGGATCAGTTGATTGCCTTGTCCGGCGCGCAAATGCGCGCGCTGTCGACCACCGCGCTGGCCGGCCTGGCCGCGTCGATGATGGCCGTGATCGAAGCGGCCGACCTGGCGGCCATGTCGTCGCGCCAGTTGGCGTCGCTGACCACCGACAAGATCGCCGCGCTGACCACCGACCAGTTGCCTTCGCTGGGCACGGCGCTGATCGCCGGCCTGACGGCCGAACAGGTGGCCGCCCTGTCCACCGACCAGTTGAATGCCCTGGCCAGCCTGGCCGCGCTGACCACGCGCCAGCTGGCGGTGCTGTCGTCGGACGTGATTGCCGGCATCAGCCTGGCCGACCTGGCGACCTTGAAAACCTCGCAGATCGCCGCGCTGCAATCGCAGCAAGCCGCCGCGCTCACCACCGAGCAGGTGGCCGGGCTGTCGGAAAGCCAGGTGCAGGCGCTGAACTCCACCGCGCTGCAGGCGTTCAATTCCGACCAGTTGCAGGCCATTGAAATCAATGACCTGGTGGCCATGCGCTCGAGCCAGCTGAACAAGCTGTCGACCAGCCAGATCCAGGCGCTGACCACGGTACAAATCGGCAACCTGACCACCTCGCAACTGGCGGGCCTGACGGCGGAACAGAAAGCGGCCATGTCGACCGACCAGCTGGCGGCGCTGACGTCGATTGCATCGTTCACCACGGCCGCCATTGCCGCGCTTGGCACGGACAAGATCGCGTCGCTGGCCGACGCCACGCTGGCCACCTTGCGCACCAACCAGGTTGCCGCGCTGACCAGCGCGCAATTGCAGGTATTGAGCAGCAGCCAGATCGCCGCGCTGACCACCCAGCAATTTGCCGCGCTGACCACCAAACAAATGGCGGCGCTGACCACCGACCAGATCCCGTTCATTGAAGTGACGGACCTGGTGGCGCTGCGCACCGCGCAGCTGGCGTCGCTGTCGACCGACCAGATCGAAGCGCTGACCGCCGACCAGTTCAGCAACCTGACCACACAGGAACTGGCCGGCCTGACCACCCTGCAGATCGCGTCGCTGACGCAAGCCAAGCTCGATGCGCTGTCGTCGCTGGCCCCGCTGTCGAGCCGGCAACTGGCGTCGCTGACGCCGACCCAGATCGGCCTGCTTGCGCTGGACAAGATCACTACGCTGAAGAGCAACCAGATTGCCGGCCTGACCAGCCTGCAAGTGGGCGCCCTGACCACGCAGCACATTGCCACTTTCGATACCGCGCAAATCCGCAGCTTGTCGACGTCGACCCTGGCCGCGCTGAGCGCCGAGCAGGTGGCCGCCATTGAAGACGGCGATATCGCCATCATGCTGACGCGCCAGATCGCCTCCTTCACCACCGACCAGGTGGCGGCGCTGACGGTATCGCAACTGGCCAGTTTCACGTCGCAGCAAATCGCCGCGCTGAGTTCGCGCCAGCTCAACGCCATGACAGCCGACCAGATTGCCGCGCTGTCGACGCTGGGCTCGGTCAGCACCACGCAAATCACCGGCATGTCGCAAGCGCAGATCCAGTCGATCACGCTGGCGCAAATGGCGGCGCTGCGCGTGAACCAGTTGAACGCCTTCACGTCGGACCAGATCGCCTTCCTGACGACGGACCAGATTGCCGCGCTGACCACGCTGCAAGTGGCGTCGCTGCAGAAAAACCTGTTGAACGCGCTGACGGCGGACCAGGTGGCGGCAATCGAGAACGAAGACATTGCCGCCATGGCCACGGTGCAGATGGCCAGCCTGTCGAGCGCATTCGGGCAAGCCCTGACGCAGACCCAGCTGGGCGAACTCACCACGCGCGAAATCGCCGCCATGAGCTCGGCGGCATTGACGGCGCTGTCGTCCGACCAGCTCGCCGCCCTGTCGACGCTGACCAGCCTGACCTCGGCGCAAGTGGGCATGCTCACCAGCGACCAGATCCAGACCCTGGCCGACCTCGACCTGCAATCGCTGACCACCGTGCAGGTGGCCGGCATGGGCACGAAACAGATGGCGGGGCTGACGTCGGCGCAAATCGTCCTGCTGAGCAGCAACCAGATCCGTTCGCTGGCCATCAAGGCGATCCAGGCCCTGACGACCGACCAGGTGGCCGCGATCGAAGTGGACGATATCCCGGCGCTCAATTCGCGCCAGATTTCCAGCTTCGGCACGGCGCAAATTGCCGCCATGACCACCGCGCAATTGCGCGTGATGACCAGCACCAGCATCGCCGCGCTGACGCCGGCCCAGCTGGCCGCGCTGTCGGACACGCAAATGGCCTCGCTGGGCCGCATTGCCGACTACACCACGCAAATGATCGGCGCCATGACGTCGGCGCGGATTGCCGCGATGTCGGTGGACGACCTGATCCTGCTCAGTACGCAGCAAATCGCCGCGCTCAATTCGATGCAGGCGGCCGCCATGACCACGGCGCAAATTGCCGGCCTGACCAGCAAACAGTTCGCCGCCCTCACGACACGCGTGTTGGCCAACCTGACCGCCACGCAAATCGCGAAAATCGAAGCGGAAGACCTGGCCGCGCTGACGTCGATGCAAATCCGCGCCTTCACCAGCGCGCAACTGGCGGCGCTGACCACCGACCAGATCGGCAGCATGTCGAGCGCCGCGGTGCGCAACCTGACGTCGGCGCAGATCGGTGTCCTCAATACCGCGCAACTGGGTTCGCTGAGCTCGCTGGCCGGCCTGGCCAGCACGCAAATTGCCGCCTTGACGTCCAGCCAGCTGGCATCCATGAGCGGCGACCGCCTGGCCACGCTGACCTCCGTCCAGCTGGGCGCGCTGACCACGGCACAGTGGCAGGCATTGAACACGGCGCAAGTAGCCGCGCTGGACACCAAACAGTTCCAGTCACTGTCGACGCGCGCCATTGCCGCGCTGACCAGCACGCAATTCGGCGCGATGGAAGAAGCCGACCTGGCTGCCCTGCGCTCGTACCAGGTGGCGGTGCTGAGCACGGCGCAATTGTCGGTGCTGGCCGCCAGCCAGTTTGCCGCGCTGTCGTCGATCGGCATTGCGCAATTGAGTTCGGCCCAGGTCGGCGTGCTCAATACCGCGCAAATCGCCGGCTTGACCACGTTGCAGGCGCGCGCGCTGTCCAGCCGCGCCATTGCCGCGCTGAGCACCGCGCAAATCGCCGCGCTGGAAGCCGAAGACCTCGGTGCGTTCCGGACGTCGCAAATCCGCGCGCTGACCACGGCGCAGATGGCGTCGTTGAGCCTGACGCAGCTGGAAGCGCTGGATTCCATGCAACTTGGCGCACTGAGCACCGCACAGATGGCGGCGCTGTCGTCGACCCAGTTCAACCTGCTCGATTCGCTGGTGTTCATGTCGCCGGCGCAGGTGGCGGTCTTGCCAACCGAACGCATCGCTACACTGGACGCCACCAAGCTGGCGCAATTGCGCAGCGCGCAACTGGCCGCCATGACCACGCGCCAGATCGCGTCCATGACGACTTACCAGCTGGCGGCGCTCAATACCGCACAATGGCGCGCCATCGATGCCGACGCCGTGGCCGCGCTCAACACGTACCAGATCGCCAACCTGGAAGTCGAGGACCTGGCGGCGTTGCTGAGCACCCAGGTCATTGCCTTGCGCACCGACCAGGTTGCCGCGCTGACGGTTGACGAACTGGGCGCGCTGAAATCCACCCAGTTGAGCGTGCTGACCAGCCAGCAAATGTCGGCACTGGGCACGGCCCACCTGGCGGCCCTGTCGAGCCTGCAAGGTTTCACCACCAAACAATTGTCCGGCCTGTCCAGCACGCAATTGACGTCGCTCGACGCGGCCCACCTGGGCACCCTGCGCACCACGCAGATTGCCGGCCTGAACAGCCTGCAACTGTCGTGGCTGACCACGGCGCAAATCGGCATGCTCGAAACGCAGCAAATCCGCGCCCTGTCGTCGAAAGCGCTGGATGGCTTGACCACGACGCAATTGCGCGCCATGACGGCCGATACCCTGCAGGCGCTGGCCACGGGCCAGTTCATCAGCCTGTCGACCGAGCAGATCCAGGCGCTGTCGACTGACCAGATGGGCTTGCTGACGTCGGCACAACTGGCGGTGCTGACCACCGGCCAGATGCGCGCGCTGTCGAGCGCCCAGCTGGGCGCCCTGTCCAGCCTGGAAGGCTTTGGCTTGACGCAGCTGGGCGCGTTGACCAGCGACCAATTGAGCTCGATCGGCGCCAGCCAGCTGGAAACCATCCGCACCGCGCAATTTGCCGCGCTGTCGAGCCGCCAGCTGTCGTGGCTGAACTCGGCGCAAATCGCCGCGCTCAGTTCGGGCCAGGTGCGCTCGCTGTCGGCCGCCGCGCTGGCCGGCTTGTCGACCCTGCAAATGGCATCGTTCGAAGCCGAAGACCTGGGCGCCATGACCACGGCGCAAGTGGCGGCTCTGAATACCGACCTGATCGGCAGCTTGACCAGTATCCAGGTCGGCGCGCTGAAGTCGCAGCAATTGGCGGCGCTGAAAACCTCGCAAATCAGTGCGCTGGGCACCAGCCAGCTGGCCGCGCTCGATTCACTGAGCGGCCTGACCTCGTCGCAACTGAATGCGCTGACTACGATGCAACTGACGTCGCTGGACCAGAACCGCCTGAGCACCTTGCGCTCGGTACAGATTGCCGGCCTGAACAGCCTGCAACTGTCGGTGCTGACCACCGCGCAAATCGGCTTGCTCAATACCCAGCAAATCCGGGCACTGTCGTCGAAAGCGCTGGATGGCTTGACCACCACGCAATTGCGCGCCATGTCGGGCGACAGCCTGCAAGCCTTGACCACGGTCCAGTTCATCAGCCTGGCGACCGACCAGATCCAGTCGCTGTCGACCGACCAGATGGGCTTGCTCACTTCGTCCCAGTTGGCAGTGCTGACCACGGGCCAGATGCGCGCCCTGTCGAGCGCACAGCTGGGCGCCCTGACCAGCTTGGCAGGGTTTGGCTTGACGCAGCTGGGCGCGCTGTCCAGCGACCAGTTGAGCTCGATAGGCGTTACCCAGCTGGAAACCATCCGCACGGCGCAATTCGCCGCGCTGTCGAGCCGCCAGCTGTCATGGCTGAATTCGGCGCAAATCGCCGCACTGAGTTCAGGCCAGGTGCGTTCGCTGACCGCGTCCGCGCTGGCCGGCCTGTCGACCTTGCAGATGGCCGCGATGGATGCGGCCGACCTGGCGGCCATGACGTCGGTCCAGGTGACGTCGCTGCGCACCGATTTGATCGGCAGCCTGACCGCCACCCAGGTGGCCGCGCTGACGTCACAGCAACTGGCGGCATTGAAAACCGCGCAAATCGGCGCGCTGGGCACCAGCCAGCTGGCCGCGCTGGAATCGCTGGCCACGCTCACTACCACCCAGCTGAATGCGCTGACCACCTTGCAACTGACATCGCTCGACCAGGCCCATATGGAATCGCTGCGTTCGACGCAGATCGCCGGCCTGTCGTCGCGCCAGGTGGGCGCGCTGACCACCAGCCAGGTTGCCGGCCTGTCCACGGTGCAGGTACGGGCGCTGTCGGCCGCCGCGCTGGCGAACCTGTCGACCGCGCAAATCGTCGCCATGGAACTGGACGACATTGCCGCGCTGTCGACCACGCAAGTGGCCGCCTTCAAGTCGCAACAGATTGGCGCGATGACCAACGACCAGCTGGCGTCGCTGGGCACGCGCGCCATCCTTGGCATGAGCACGTCGCAAATTGCCGCGCTGTCGACCACGCAGCTGGGCGCGTTCAGCAGCCTGGCGCCGTTGTCGGTGACGCAGATTGCCGCGCTGAGCACCCTGCAGGCGTCGGTATTGAACGCGGACCAGATCGATTCGCTGCGCACGCACCAGGCCGCGGCCCTGAGCACGCAAGTGATTGCCGCCTTCAACACGGCGCAAATCGCCATGCTGACCAGCGCGCAGTTGAACGCGCTGTCGGCGCGCGCCCTGAATGCCTTGTCGACCTTGCAGTTGAACGCCATGGAAGTGGCGGACTTCCAGGCGCTGAAATCCACGCAGGTGGCGCTGTTGACGTCGACGCAGATTGCCGCCATCGGCACCGACCGCATCGGTCTGCTGTCGACCATGCAGATCCGCGCGCTGAAGGCCGCGCAGATTGCCGCGCTGACGACCGACCAGCTGGTCAACATGACGGTGGCGGAATTTGCCGGGTTCAATTCGACCCAGGTGAAATCGTTCACGGAGGCGCAACTGGCCGTGCTGACGACCGAACAGAAAGACGCGTCGCCACTGGGCAGCCCGTTGCAGTTCGACCTCGATGGCGACGGCATCGAAACGCTGTCCAGCGACACCGGCGTGCGCTTCGACCTGTTTGCCACCGGCCAGGCCGTGCAGACGGGTTGGGCCGCCAAGGGCGATGGCTTGCTGGCCCTGGACCGCAACCATGACGGCGTCATCAACGATGGCGGCGAATTGTTCGGCACTTCGACACGGCTGGCCAATGGCCAGCGCGCCAGCGACGGCTTTGCCGCCCTGGCCGAGCTGGACGGCAATGCCGACGGCGTCATCGATGCGCGCGACGCGGCGTACGGTGATTTGCGCATGTGGGTCGATGGCAATGCCGATGGCGTCAGCCAGGCCGGTGAGCTGAAATCGCTGGCCGACGCGGGCGTGGCCGGCATCGCCACCAGTGCGCGCAACGTCAGCGAAAAAGACGCCGGCAACTGGATCGGCATGCGCGGCAGTTACGTCACCACCGATGGCCGGGTACAAGGCGTGGCCGACGTGTGGTACGCCACCAGCCGCAACGATGGCGCCGCGTCGCTGCGCGAGCAGGTCAGCACGCTGACGCAGGCCATGTCCGGTTTCGACGCGGCATCCGGTGCGCAGGCAGGCGGCCTGGCGTGGAATGATCCGGCCTCGCCCGCAACCGGGGCCGCTGCACTGGCGACCGGCGTCGACCAGCTGGCGCGCGAATTGCGCAACTTCGCCGACCAGCAAGCCGGCAGCCACAACAGCGCGCCCGCCAGCCTGGCGGACGACTTGAAGCGGCGCGAACCGCCGCCGGGCATCCTGGCTGCGAAATAAGGAAACGGGGCCGATGGCCCCGTTTTTTTCGCCCGCAAACTGACTGCCCGGCGCCGCCACGGCCACCGCGCACGCCAAAAAGCCCGGGGCGCCTTCCAGCGCCCCGGGCTTTTGCATCAGTTGTGACAGCGGTCAGCCGATGAAATTGAACAGCGACAGGCTCGTCAAGGTCTTGTACGACTTTTGCGCCGCTTCCAGGCTGATTTGCTGTTGTGTGAAGTTCGAGATGGCCGTGATGGTGTCGACGTCCTGCAAGTCCGACAGCGTGGCCGCATATTGGATATTCAAATCCTCGCCCGCGCTGTCGAGGTAATCCATTTCCTTCAGGCGCGCGCCCACCGACGCGCGCACCGACAGCACGTTGTCGATCGCGTTATCGATGTTGGCGTTGGCGGTATTGAGCAGGTTGTTCAACTTGGCCTGCCCCACCTCGCCGGTCGCATCGGAGCGCAGCGCCGTGATGACGTCCTGGATGGTTTCAAATACGGATTTCTTGTTGCTGGGGTTGACCGTGAATTTATCGAGGTCGGCCGGATTGCCGTGGATTTCAAATTGCAGCCCGTCGAACGCAATGGTTTCGCCGCTCTTGTACGGAATCGGGTCCGGCGGATTCGGCGCCGCCGGTACCGGCTGGTTCAAGGTCAAATCCATCACCGTGTAGGTCGTCACGGCGGGAATGCCGGGCGAACCGGGCGTCACGCTGAAATTGATTTCGTACTGGTGGTCGGTGATGGCGGTGGCGTTGGTGACCGAGCCCGGCGAAATGATGCCGCTGCCGCCGCGCGTCACGTTGGCGGGATCGGCGCCGGTCTGGAACGTGCCATTGCCCGTGACATTGTTTTCAAAGATCGACGAACCGGAATCGCTGATGGCCAGGGTGCGGGTGGAACCGACCTGCAAGGTGCGTTCGCCCTGGTCGCCCTGGTAAACCGCGCCGGTCGACGTGCGGGCGAACGGCACGCTGTCCTTGTAGCCGGAAAACAGGTAACCGCCGGCGCCGTCGGCGGTGTTGGCCACGCCCAGCAAGTCGGCCATGCGGGCTTCCAGTTCCACGGCAACCATTTCGCGGTCCTGGTTCGTCATCGAACCATTGCCTGCATTCACCGCCAGGGTCTTGATGTCCTGCAGCAGCGACGTAGTGGACGCCAGCGCGACTTCTTCCTGCGACAGTGACGAGCGGGCGTTCTGGCGGTTGGTCACCAGTTGCGTATTGACCGATTGCGATTGCGTGATTTCCAGCGCCCGCGCGGTGGCGATCGGATCGTCCGACGGCGCCAGGTTCTTGCGTCCCGTGGCCAGTTGCTGCTGGATCTTCGACATATTCGTCTGCAACGACGCCAGCTGGTTCTTGCCGTGGTCGAAAATCGTCTTGGTGCTGATGCGCATGATCATGGTACGTACTCCTTAGCGGCCCAGCGAGACCAGCACGTCGAACAGCTGGCTGGCAATCTGCATGACTTTGCCGGCCGCCTGGTAGGCTTGCTGGTAACGCAGCAATTCCGCCGCTTCCTCGTCGAGGTTGACGCCGACCACGCTCTGGTAGGCATTGGTAGCCTGTTCGGCCGCGGAATCGGCAGCCAGCCCGCCAATCTGCACTTCGCGCGCCTTGTTGCCGACCGCATTGACCATGGCGGCATAACCGCTCTGGAACGTGGTTTTGCCGTTATTTAAAACGTTCTTGGTTTGCAGGGCGGCCAGCAGCGCGCCATTGCGGTTGTCCTTGGTGCCGCCCGCGTTCGGGGCGGTGATGGAAAACGTATCGTTGTTCCCGGGCGTGCCGGTAATGGCCACGCTGATGCCGCCGAACGTGAACGTGTCGCCTTCGGTATACGGTATCGGCGTGGTGCCGGCCGCATAAGTCGTGGACGTGCCATTGACGCCCTTGACCACCACGTCCTGCGTGGCAGGGAAACCTGTGAAACCGCCGCCGGCCTGGTCATAGGCCAGGGTGACGGTGCCGTTCAGCGTATTGGCTGGATCAAGAAAATCCGCATCCACTACGCCGGCGCTGATCTTGCCATTGCCGGTGTTGGCCAGCGGCGCATTGGTCGTGATGGGAGCGGCCAAGGCAATCTTGCCGACATCGCTCAGCGCCACACTGATGGACGACGCCGCATTGAAGGTCGGTTTGATTTCAAAGTGGTCGCCTTGCTGTGGAATACCGGTAATGGTGTATTCCACACCGTCGATGACTTGCGGTTCCGTTTGTGGGAACGGTGTGATCAACGTGGACTGTCCATCCGATTGGCGCTTCAGGTACAGGTTGGTGCCGTCGTAATTCAAATCGTAAGTGCTGGTGGTCAGCGCACTGGCATCCTTGACGATGCCCGTGACTTTTGCCGTACTCAGGGGCGAGTTACGGATGTCGATACCCACACCGACTTCGATATCCTTGAAAAAATTACCGCCAATGTCGCCATTGCGGTCCTGTCCCAATTTGTGCTGGGCATTGAATGCGGCGGCGATACCGGCCGCCACCTGCCCCAGTTGTGCCTGGGCCTGCTCCAGCGATTCGCTACGGAACTTCAGCAAGGCGCCCAGCGTGCCGCCGCCAGTCAGTGCGGTATCCGGCAGCGTGGAGACCTTGTCACCGGCCACATAACCAATTGACAGCTTATTGACATCCGACAGCGACGTTTGCGTGGCCAGTTGATAACTGCGGTTGCCAATGACCAGCGGCTGGCCCGTGCCGATCGACACCGTCAGGGTACTACTGGCGCCCTTTTCCACATTGACTTTGACCAGCTTGTTCAATTCCCGGATCAACTGGTCGCGCTGGTCCAGCAAATCGTTCGGCATGCGCGACGCGTCGGTGGACAAGCCGGCGATATCGTTATTCAACTGTGCAATCTTGGCGCCATACGAATTGATCTGGCTAACCGTGGTCGACACTTCCGCGTTGACGCCCTCGCCAATTTCCGTCAGGCGCTCGCTCATGCTGTGGAAGCGGCCGGCCAGGGTATTGGCGGTCGACAGCAGCGCACTGCGCGACGCATCCGTGGCAGGATTGGAGGCGGCGTCCTGTACCCCCTTGAAGAAATCCTGCAGCGCCGGCGTCAAGCCCGACGTGGAATCGGCCAGCAAGTTATCAATCTGGCTGATTTGCGAAAAATAGCCGTTTTGCTCAGCCTGGGTCGACTGGGCATTCATCAGGGTTTTATTCAGGAAATCATCATACTGGCGCACGATGGCCGTCACCGTGGTACCGGTGCCGAGGAAGAAGCCCCCTGTGGCTTCCGGCTGGGCATTACCCTGCAATACCGTCTGGCGGCTGTAACCTTCCACGTTGGCATTGGCAATGTTGTGCCCGGTCGTAGACAGACCGATCTGCGCCGCCATTAAACCTGTTTTACCTACGCTCAGGATACTCATGATGAAGTGTGCTTTTTTGCTTGATCTGTGTAGTCTACGGCAGGCTGCGCCAAAACTTGAAATTCGCCGTCGCGGTCGTGGCTATCGAGGCAATTTTCCGGCCACTGCCAGGGCAATGTTGCCAACCTTACACCAGCGAACGCTTGATGATGTTGGTCAGCTTGGCCGCATAATTCGGGTCCGTGGCATAGCCGGCGCGCTGCAAGCCTTGCGCGAACTTGGTGGCGTCCCCGGCGTTGGCCAGCACTTTTTCATAGCGCGGGTTGTTGCTCAATAATCTTGCGTAATCCTTGAAACTGTCCGCATAGCTGTCATAGGCGCGGAACTTTTCGACCCGGCGCTGCGCCACGCCATTCACATATTCCGTGGTGACGGCCTGCACGGTCTTGCCCTTCCAGTCCGGACCGGCCTTGATGCCAAACAGGTTATGGCTGTTGGTGCCATCGCGGCCCTTGATTTCACGGCGGCCCCAGCCCGATTCCAGCGCGGCCTGGCCCAGCATGAACTTGGCAGGGATGCCGGTGGTCTTCGATGCTTCGTCGGCATGGCTGCCCAGCTTGTCCTGGAATGCGCGTACGTGCGGCGCCTGGCCGGCGCGCGCGGCTTCCTGTTCCGGCGTCAACGCGGCCTTCGCGCTGGCGCCGCCCACGGTTTCCAGTGCTTTTTGCAGGCGCTGCGCGGCCAGCGCGGACGTGCCATCGTAGCCCGTCAGGGCGCTTTCATCGCCGAGTTTCAGCGCCTGCATGTTTTGCGTTTGCGACAACTGGCGCACCAGCACGTCCGCCAGGCCCACGCCCTTGTTGGCCAGGTTCTGGCTGGTCTGCTGGTCCAGCATGGCGGTGAAGGTCTTGGTTTGCTGGCTGTCCATCATGCCGTCTTGCGGCGAGGCGTCGCGCATGCTTTTCATCACCATGTTGAGGAACATGGCTTCGAATTGTTTCGCCGCGCCTTTCAAGGCTTCCGGCGAACCTTCCTTGGCTTGCTGGCGCAGCCCGCCCATGCCCTTGACATCGGACGCCAGTGAAGCGGACAGGTCGGTAGCAACGGGACTTTGACGGATCATGGCAGCCTCAGATGATTTCCAGTTCGGCGCGCAGGGCGCCCGCGCTCTTCATGGCTTGCAGGATGGCCAGCAAATCCTGTGGCGTGGCGCCGATCGCGTTCAGCGCTTTCACGACGTCGGCCAGCGACGCGCCGCCATTGACCAGCATGACCTTGCCGCTGTCCTTCTTGATGTCGATCTGGCTGTTTTGCGTGACCACGGTCTGCCCGGCCGACAAGGCGTTCGGCTGGCTGACCTGCGGATCGGCGCTGACCGACACCGACAGGTTGCCGTGCGAGATCGCGCAGGTTTCCAGCGTCACGGCCTGGTTCATCACCACCGAACCGGTGCGCGCATTCATGATGACCTTGGCGGCCTGCTTCGCCGGGCTGACTTCCAGCGCTTCCAGTGCGCCGATGAACGAGACGCGCAAGTCAGACGACGACGGCGCCTGCACGCGGATCACGCGGCCATCGAGCGCATAGGCAATGCCGGCGCCGTATTTGTCGTTGATGGCTTCCACCACCCGGCTGACGGTGGCGAAATCGGTATCCTTCAATTCCAGGCGGATCATGTTGTTTTCACCCACGTTCGACGCCACCGCGCGTTCCACCGTGGCGCCGCCGGAAATACGGCCGACCGACAAATGGTTGACCACCACCGAACTGCCGCCCGATTGCGCGCCCACGCCGCCCACCAGGATATTGCCCTGCGCCATGCCGTACACCTGGCCATCGGCGCCTTTCAAGGGCGTCATCAGCAAGGTGCCGCCGCGCAGGCTTTTCGCATTACCCATCGACGACACCGTCACGTCCAGCAACTGGCCCGGCTGGGCAAACGGCGGCAGCGACGCCGTCACCATGACGGCCGCCACGTTTTTCAATTGCAGGCTGGAAGCCGACGGCAAGGTAATGCCCATTTGCTGCAGCATCGAGGCAATGGTCTGCACCGTGAACGGCGTTTGCGTGGTCTGGTCGCCAGTGCCGTCGAGGCCGATGACGAGGCCATAGCCCATCAACTGGTTGCTGCGCACGCCGGCGATATTGGCCAGGTCTTTGATGCGTTCCGCGTGCGCGGCCGGCGCAACCAGCGTGGCCAGGACGACCGCCATCATGGCAGCGATGGCTGTAGGGCGGATCGCGATCCGCCATGCTTGCGTTACGGGCGGCGCTTGCCGGATGGCGCGCGGTGCGCCAATCCGGCCTGCAAGCCGTGCCACACATTGTTTAATGATGGTGTTCATGGTCAGAATGGCAGCAGGCTGAGGAAGAAGCGCGACACCATGGAATTCATTTCCGCGCGGTCGATCTTGCTGTTGGTGCGGTATTCCACGCGGGCGTCGGCCACCGCCGTCGACAGCACGGTATTGCCGGTGGTGATCGAATCCGGGTTGATCATGCCGGAGAAGCGGATGAATTCAGTGCCCTTGTTCATGGCGATCTGTTTTTCACCGGCCACGATCAGGTTACCGTTCGACAGCACTTCGACCACCGTCACGCCCATGTTGCCGGTGAAGGTATTGCTGGCGCTCTGGTTGTCGGCATCGGCGAACTTGCTGGAACCGCTGGCCGAGACATTGGCGCCCAGGTTGCCCACCAGCGGGCCCGGCGTCGTGAAGTCCAGGCTGCCGGATTTGCTGCCCGAGGTGGCGCCGGCTTTCACCGCGGCGGTTTTTTCCGTGATGACGATGTTGATGATGTCGCCCACCTGGCGCGCACGGCGGTCTTCGAAGTGCGGCCGGTACGATTGCGCCTGGAAGATCGCGCCATTGGTCGGCGCCTGCATTTGCGCCATGGTCAATGGCCGCGCCGTGGTCGGCTGCTGCACGATGGAAGTCGGGGTGGTGCCGCAGGCGCTCAGCGCCAGCATGGCGGCAACGGCAATCAAGGTCTTGGTCATGGCAGCCTCTTACAGTTGCGACAGTTTCGCCAGCATCTGGTCCGACGTGGTGATGGCCTTGCTGTTGATTTCGTAGGCGCGCTGGGTCTGGATCATGTTGACCATTTCCTCGACCACGTTGACGTTCGAGGTTTCCACGTACCCCTGCAGGATCACGCCGGTGCCGTTGGTGCCCGGCGTATTGGCCTGCGCCGCGCCCGATGCGCCGGTTTCGACGTACAGGTTTTCGCCTTTCGACTCCAGGCCGGCCGGGTTGATGAAGGTGGACAGCTGGATGCTGCCGATCTGCTGCGCTGCGGTCTGGCCCGGCAGGGTCACCGACACGGTGCCGTCACGGCCGACCGTGATGCTTTGTGCATTGATGGGAATGGTGATGGCCGGCTGCAGCACGAACCCGCTCGACGTCACCATCTGGCCGTTGGAATCACGCTGGAACGACCCGTCGCGCGTATAGGCGGTGGTCCCGTCCGGCAACAGCACGTTGAAGAAACCGTTACCGTTGACCATCAAGTCTTTATCGTTGCCGGTGGCTTGGGGATTACCCTGGGTGAAGATGCGTTCGATGGCAACCGGACGCACACCGGTGCCGACCTGCATGCCGGACGGGAGATTGGTTTGTTGCGACGATTGCGCACCCGGTTGCCGTATGTTTTGGTACAGCAAATCTTCGAACACGGCGCGGGATTTCTTGAAGCCGTTGGTGCTGACGTTGGCCAGGTTGTTGGCAACCGTGTCCATTTGCGTCTGCTGCGCTTCCATGCCGGTCTTGGCGATCCACAGCGAACGTATCATGATCTCTCTCCCTCATTGGCGACTTAAGTGGGCTTTACCACAACGCCATTATGAGGTGAGGACCGTCAAGTCAAAGCGATGAGCTGGGTGGCTTTCGCCGCGTTATTCTCGGCATTCTTCAAAAGGCTCATCTGCATTTCAAACGCGCGCCCAAGCTGGATCATGTTGACCATGGAATCGACCGCGCTGACGTTGCTGCCTTCCACGGCCCCGCTGACCAGGCTGACGCGGGGATCGAAATCGGCCGGCTGGCCGGAGCCCTGGCGGAACAAGCCATCGGCGCCGCGCGCCAATTCCTGCGCGGGTGGATTGACCAGCTTGATGCGGCCCAGGATATTGGCGGGACCGGGCTGGGTTTGCCCGGTGCTGATGACGCTGACGGTGCCGTCGCCGGCAATGGCGATATCGGAATCCGGCGGAATCGCAATCGGCCCGCCCTCGCCCTGGACAGTCTGGCCGCTGGTGGTTTGCAACAAGCCGTTTTCACTGATTTTCAGGCTGCCGTTGCGGGTATAGGCTTCGGAACCGTCCGCGGCCTGCACGGCAATCCAGCCCTCGCCGCGCACCGCCACGTCGAGCGCGCGGCCGGTGGTCATGATGGGGCCGGCGCGAAAGTCCGAGCCCACCGTGTTGTCGACCACGAAAGTACGGGTCGGCAAGCCATCCGATTGCACCGGCACCGCGCGGAATGAATCGAGCTGGGCGCGGAAGCCCGTGGTGCTGATGTTGGCCAGGTTGTTCGACACGGTGGCCTGCTGTTCCAGCAAATGGCGCGCGCCGGTCATGGCGGTGTAGATCAGCTTGTCCATGGCTTCCCCCTTTCGTCGTCAGTCCTCGGTCATTAACGCAGGTTCACGAGGGTTTGCAAGACCTGGTCTTGCGTCTTGATGGTCTGCGCATTGGCCTGGTAGACGCGCTGCGCCGTGATCATGTTGACCAGTTCGGCGGTCAGGTCGACGTTGGACGATTCCACCGACGACGAGCGCAGCGAACCCAGCGTACCGGTATTGGGCGCGCCGATCTGCGGCGAGCCGGACGCGGAACTTTCCACCCAGGCATTGTTACCGAGCGGGGTCAAGCCGTCGACGCTGGTGAAGTTGGCCAGCACGATCTGCCCCAGCGGACGCGATTTACCGTTGCTGTACTGGCCCAGGATCACGCCATCGGCGCCGGCCGCGAAACGCTCCAGGTGGCCGGACGAGTAGCCATCCTGCGTGGACGCTTTTTCACTGGTGCTGATGCCGTATTGGGTGGTACCGACGAAGTTGGTCTGGATCGACAGCGGCTTGATCGCGCCAGTGTCCGGGAACACCGGCAAGGTGATCGTGAACGGCAGCGTGTTGAGCGGATCCAGGTTGGTCATGGCCGTGGTGCTCAGCGCCCCCTGGTTGTCGAACACCAGCGTCGACACCTTGACAGCCGGCGCGCTCACCGCATTGGACATCTTTTCCAAGATTTCATCGGGATTGGTGCCGACAATATCGCCCAGGTGGGTCGGCACGGTGAACGTGGCGGCCAGGTCGTCGATCATCTTTTGCGTGATGGTCATCGTCGGCGAGTTCAGCGTGGTGGGCAAGTCCGTCAACGCCTGCATCATGGCGGCGCCGGCGGCGTCGGCAAACGCATGGTTGGCGGCGGCAATGGTCGCCGCGTCACCCGTCAGCAGCGCGGCCTGGTAATCGGTGCGAGCCTGCTGCACGGCGCCATCGGTATTGGTGGCGGCCGCAATCAGCGCCACCGAACGCTCGCGGCCATCGCTGCCGGTATACACGTCCCAGGTATTGGCGGCGGTTTTCACATAGTAAGTCGACAGCACGTGCGGATTGCCCAGGCTGTCGAACACGTCCAGCACGGTCTGCTTGTTATAGGTCAGCGGGTCCAGTGCATCGAACGGCACCTTGGCCGGCACCTGGCTGCGCGAATCCAGGTTCAACTCAAAGTTGGCCTTGGTGGTGGCCACCGGCACCAGGTCGGACGAGTCAATCTTGATGGGATCAGGCGCGCCCTGCAGGATCACGCCATCCTTGTTGGCCTGGTAGCCGGACAGGAAATTGCCTTGCGCATTCGTGACATAGCCATTCTTATCCAGCAAGAACTGGCCGTTACGGCTATATTGCACCGCCCCGGTCGGCGTGGTCAGCCGGAAGAAACCGCCGCCATTGATGGAAATATCCAGCGGATTATTGGTGGTTTCAATATTGCCCTGCGTGAATTGCTGCGCCAGGCGCGACACCGATACACCGATACCGGCATTGTTGCCCGAAACACCGTTCAGCGAGTTCGCGTACAGGTCGGCAAACTGCGCCTGGGACTGCTTGAACCCCACCGTGGCCGAGTTGGCGATGTTGTTGCCGATAACGTCGAGCGTTTTTGCTGCGGCATTCAAGCCGGAAAGTCCTTGCTGGAACATGATATCCCCTGGTGGTTGGGTGGTTGGTTACAAGCCTGCTCGCACGGCGGAAACGCTCCGCCGGCAGACATGAAGCTTTACAGGATCTGTTTAATGTCGCTCATCGTCAGCTGCGCGCCCGAAGGCAGGTTCAGCTTCACGCCGGCCGAGCCGGTCGACACGCTTTGAATCACATTGAACGACAGCGCGGTGGCGTCCTTCAACACTTCGCCGCCGCGCTTGGCGGTGACGCTGAAACTGTAGCGGCCATCGGGCGCCGCGGCGCCGTCATCCATCTTGCCGTCCCATGCCAGCGGTGCGGAACCGGCTTCGGAGGCGCCGAGGTTGACCGTCTTCACCAGCTTGCCTGCCGGGCTGAAGATTTTCACTTCGACACTGTCGGCCGGCGTGGCCAGGTCGATGCCGTAGATGCCCTTGCCTTCGCTGACATTGATGGTCTTGCCGGCAGACAGCACGCCATGGTTGATCAGGCTGGTGGCCTGCAGGTTTTCCGACGATTTATAGCTGGCCTTCAGCGATTCCAGCGTGTCATTCAATTTGTTCACGCCGGTCACGGTGGACAATTGCGCGAACTGGCTGGTCACGGCGGCATTGTCCAGCGGGTTCATCGGGTCCTGGTTCTTCAACTGCGTGACCAGCAGGGTCATGAATTTGTCCTGCTCGGCATTGACCGCGTCAGTGGTCTTGTTTTTCTTGGGGTTGACCGCATTCAGCAGTGCTTCGGACGGGCCCGCCGCGGCGGCAGTGTTCGTTACGCTCATGATTTGTTATCCAGTCTTGTTTTTATGATCAGCCCTGGCCGATCGTCAGCGTTTTCAGCAACATGGTCTTGGCGGCGTTCATGGTTTCCACGTTGGTCTGGTACGAGCGCGACGCGGACAGCATGTTGACCATTTCATCGACCACGTTCACGTTCGGCATCGAGACATAGCCTTTTTCATCGGCCAGCGGGTGCTTGGGGTCATACACCTGCTTCAATGGCGACGGGTCTTCGATCACGCGCTGCACTTTCACGCTGGTGGCGGCGCCGTTGCTTTGCGACGGCTGCGCCTCGAACACCACCTGCTTGGCGCGGTAGGCTTCGCCACTGGCGCTGGTCGCGCTGTCGGCATTGGCCAGGTTGGACGCCACCACGTTCAGCCGCTGCGCCTGGGCGCTCATGGCCGAGCCGGACACATTGAAGATATTAAACAGCGACATGATTACTGGCCTCCCTGGATTGCCGTCATCAAGCCTTTGAGCTGCGAATTGATCAGCGTGATGCCGGCTTCATAGCGCAGCGCATTGTCGGCAAACTGGTTGCGCTCCACGTCCATGTCGACGGTATTGCCGTCGACCGCGCCCTGCACGGTGCCGCGGTATTGCAGCGCGGTGCCGTCAGGCAGCAGCATGCCGGCCTGGGCCGGCGTCGGATAATGTTTCGGCGCCGTGGTCTTCAATGGCTGCTGCGCGCCATTCTTGTCCATCGCCCCTTTCAGCGCCGCGCCGAAATCGAAATCGCGCGCTTTATAGTTGGGCGTGTCGGCGTTCGCAATGTTCGACGCCAGCACGGTCTGGCGCTGCGAGCGCAGGCTCAGTGCCGTCTCATTGAAGCGCAGGTAATCGTCCAGTTTCCCTAACATCGCGGATTCTCCATCAGTGATGGGAGCCATCTTACGCAGTTGCCATCCATTACGATCGAACGATAAGGCCGGGTTTTGCGGCCTTATTCAAGGCTTGGGAATGGCGCGCGCGACCTATCATGGCATCATTCCACGAGGTTCCGCCATGAAATTTCCTTCCCTGTCTACCCTGCCTGTTGTGATTGCCACCCTGTCCCTGGCCTGCTCCACGGCGTTTGCCCAGCAGCCGGCGCGCCAGGACTTGACGCAACTGAAATTGACCGTCGAACAATTCCTGCAAAGCCAGGTAGCCGGCATGGCCGGCCAGGTCAGCGTGGCGGTTGGGCCGATCGACCAGCGCATGTCGCTGGCCGCCTGCCCGCAGCCGCAAGCGTTCTTCATGCCGGGCGCGCGCGCCTGGGGCAAGACCACGGTGGGCGTACGGTGTGCGTCCCCGTCGGCATGGACGGTGTATATTCAAGCCAATGTCTCGGTACAGGCCGACTACGTGGCCAGCGCGGTGCCGCTGGCGCAGGGCCAGCCCATCGAAGCGACGCAACTGGCCATGGTGCGTGGCGACTTGACCACCTTGCCGGCCGGCGTGGCTACCGACATCGGCCAAGTGATCGGCCGCAGCAGCAATGTCTCGCTGGCTGCCGGCACCCCGATGCGGCTCGACACGCTGCGCAGCAAGCCGGTGGTGCAATCGGGCCAGCTGGTGAAACTCGTGTCGGGCAATGCCAGCTTCCGCGTCTCGTCCGAAGCACGGGCCGTGGCGACCGCCTCGGAAGGACAAATGGTGGCGGTGCGCACCGCCGGCGGCACGCAGGTGAGCGGCATCGCCCGCGCCGGCGGAGTGGTGGAAGTGGCGTTTTGATCAACCAACTACAGTGAAAAAATTGCTTACAAGTAAGCTAAAGTTTCTTCAAGTTGTGCCGTTAGAGACTCATACCCCGGAGTGTCACACTCCAACCAGATGAGGATGATGCTGTGAAAATTAACGACACACTCAAGGGCACGCCAGGCTTACCGTCGTCCCCGGCGTCGGCAAATAATGCGCGCAGTGCGGAAAAAGCCGCGACCTCGCCGGTCGCGACCGATAGCGTCCGCCTGTCCTCGCAAGGCCAGGCGCTGGCCGCCAGCGGCGCCAGCGGCAGCAGCGGCGTGTTCGATACGCAAAAAGTCGACCGGATCAAGGAAGCCATTGCCAGTGGCAAGTTCCAGGTCAATTCCGAAAAAGTGGCGGATGGATTGCTGGAAACAGTAAAAGATTTGCTGCACTCACGTAAACGATAGGTCTCACATGCATACGGTATCGCCGATGGACAGCCTGCGCGAAGAGCAGCGCGTCATCACTTCCCTGCTGGAAGTGTTGAAACAGGAACAGCAGTGCCTGATTTCCGCCGATATCGATGCGTTGACCGCCCTCACCCCGGCCAAGAACGCCCTGGTCAATGACATGGCCGTGCTGGCCAGCCAGCGCCACAGCGCGCTGGGCGCGGCAGGATACAAACCCGAGGAAGCCGGCATGGAAGCCTGGCTGGCCGCCAGCGGCGACGCCGGGGCGCAGCAATTCTGGCAACACGTGCTGGAACAGACCCGCGAAGCCAAGGAACTGAACCGCATTAACGGCACCCTGATCAACAAGCACCTGAACCATACGCAAGGCGCGCTGCAGGCGCTGCGCCCGCAAAGCCCGGCGCCGAACATGTATGGGCCGACGGGGCAAACCACCAGCACGGCGGTGCGGCGGGGGTTTGTTGCAGGCTGACGTGCTCGTTCTCCCCATCGAAACCGGCTTCGCGCCGGTTTTTTTTGGCATACGCATTTGGGCTTGCCGAATTCATATTATTGTTAAATAGCGGTATACCTCATATAACAGCTATGCTATATTTTCAATGTTGTTAAAAAAATCACTTACAAATAAAAAGTTACCCGCTTGACGTCATCCGTCCGCGCGGTAACCGGCACGGATGGAACTCCTGATGACTCACGCTTTGAACGGCCGCTCCGGCCGCGCTGTACCCGCATTCCTGTTGGGCGTATTGACTTGCCTCTCCTGCGCGGCCCACGCCGCGGACACCGCCAGCCACGGTTTCACCATGACCGGCCAGGCCGCCATCGCGTCCGATTACATCTGGCGCGGCCTGTCCCAGACCTGGGGCAAGCCGGCGGCGCAATTGAGCGTGACGGCCGACCACGCCAGCGGCGCGTATGCCGGTTTCTTCGCTTCCAACGTGGCGTCGCAATTCGTGCCGAACGGCACCCTGGAAACCGATTTCAGCCTGGGCTACAAAGCCACGGTGGGCGGCGCCGCCATCGATGTGGGCGGTGTCTATGCGTATTACCCCGGTTCGAATTTCAACAAGGCGTCGTTCACGCCGGCCTTTGACGATTCCGCGCCGCATACGGTGGAACTGTATGCCGGCGCCACCCTTGGCGCCTTGAACGTGCGCGCCGGTTATATCCCGACCAAGTTCTATGGCTGGAACGTCAACAATTCCGGCGTCGACGGCGTCTTCAACGGCGAACACCCGCGCGCCGGGCTGACCGGCAGCTCGAAGGGTTCGTACAACCTGGAAGCCAGCTATACGTGGCCGCTGAACGCCGCATGGAACGTGCAAGCCACCGTGGGCCGCCAGGTGATCCCGCACAGCCGCGACATCAGCTGGAACTACGGCAAGCTGGGCGTGACGGGCGACCTCGGTTCCGGCTGGAGCGTGGGCCTTGCCGCCAGCGCCACCAGCAAGCCCGATGCATTCGACCGGTATGGCTCGCTGACCAACAATGGCCAGCGCAGCGATCCGGCCCGCACCACCGCAATCGTATCGCTGTCAAAAGCGATCTGAGCAGGAATCGTGGATGACCCGCACGGGCGGCTGTAGGGCGGATTAGGCGGAACGCCGTAATCCGCCGTTGTATGAGTGCCGGTATGCATGCAAAGGCGGATTACGCCGGCTTCGCCGTCTAATCCGCCCTACAGCACCCGTCCACGATAGCCAATGACATAGCCATTCCGTCAGTAATCCCCCGCAGACGATGCGGGCGGCTTCGTTACAGCCCTGCGCGGGCTGCGGCGGAGCTCATCCTGGAGAAACATATGAACCGCATTGTGAACCGCGTTGCCGCCGCTGTACTGCCTGCCGTGCTGACCGCACTGGCCACGGGCGCCCATGCGCAACCGGCCGCGCCAACCGGCACGGTCCCGATTGAAAAAGGCGTTCCCGCCGGCGTGAAAACCACGCAGGCGCCGGACAGCGACCCGCATTACCAAGTGCTGGACGGCACGCATTTCTCGTACCGCTGCCATGTTCCGTACACGCTGAAAACCGGCGAGGCCGCGATCGAAGTGTGTGAAATCGATCCCGTGAAACTGCAGGTGCGCGGCTGGCCGGAAACCGAAGTCATCCACCTGATCCGCGGCCAGGTCACCGTCACCGATGAAGGCGGCGCCAGCCGCAGCTACCAGGCCGGTGACATCTTCGTGCTGCCGCAGGGGTTCAAGGGTATCTGGGAACAGCGCGCGCCACTGTTGAAAGTCACGGTGCGCCATCCGCTGTTCTGGAAGGATTGAATGGCCATGACCCACCCCGTCTACCTCGGCGCCACGGCCTACGTGGCCGGCGAATTCGTGCCGATCGAGCGCGGCGTTGCCGACAGCGCCATTTGCGCGCAATTGCGCCAGGCTGCGCATGGGGCCGACCGCTTCCCGCTGCATGAAGGCGATATCCTCGACCTGGCCCGCGACGCCGCGCGCCAGTCGCTGGACGCGGCAGGGCTGGCGCCGCAGCAGGTCGACGCCGTGTTCCTGCTGTCGACCGGACTCGATGCGGCCGACAACCTGGAAGGCGCCTGGCTGGGCGACCTGCTGGCGCAGCTGGACCTGGGCCACGCGGCCCACTACCAGCTGGGGATGACCGGCTGCGGCGGCTTCCACTGGGCCGCGCGCCTGGCCGCCGCCATGGTGGCCAGCGGCCAGTGCCGCCATATCCTGCTGCTGGCGTTCGACCAGGCCGGCGGCAAGTTGCAGCGCCTGTATGGCGCGGGCACGGATTTTCCGTATGTGACGGGCGACGCGGCCGCGGCCTGCATGGTCAGCGCCACGCCGCAGCGCATGGACTACCGCTTGCTCGGCAACGTGGTGAACCTGGCCGACAGCCGGCAAATCCGCCAGCCCTCGATGGACAGTGAAATGCGCTGCATTGCGCGCATGTTCAAGCAGGCCTATGACGCGGCCGGCGTCACGTCGTCCGACGTGGCGTTCCTCGTCACGAACAATTATTCGCACACGGTCAGCCGCCTGTATTGCCAGCTGGCGAAGCTGGGTGCGCACCAGGCCTTTACCGGCAACATAGGCTCCCACGCGCACTGCTTCAGCGCCGACAACATCATCAACCTGCACCACCTGACCGCGTCGCGCGACGTGCGCGATGGCGACAACGTCATGCTGTTCAGCACCGGCCCATACCAGTGGGGCGCGTGCGTGCTGACGCGGCTGTCGGCCGAAGGGAGCCTGCCATGAATTCCGCCTCGAATAACGCCACGACTGTTTTCAGCCGCTTCCACGCGGTGGCCCATGCCCATCCCGCCGCCACGGCGCTGCTGTCGGATGCCGAATGCGTCAGCTATGGCGCGCTATATGAGCAGGCGCTGCGGGCGGCCGAAGCCATCGACGGCTGGTACCTGTCCACCCTGGGCCGGCGCGCCGGGCCGGGCGACACCATCGGTATCGGCATGGATAAAAGCGCCGCGCTGTACGTGGCCATGTTCGGCATCCTCGCCACCGGCGCCGGCTACGTGCCGGTCGACCCGGCGCTGCCGCGCGACATCCGGGAACACATCGTGCGCACCAGCGGCTGCCGCCTGATCGTGTCGCCGCAAGCGGCCGTGGCCGGAGTGAGCGGAGCGGCAGTGCTGGCGCCGGACGCCCTGGCCGCGCATGGCGGCGGCGCCGCGCGCGGAACCGCCGCGCCGGCCGCACGGCCAGCCGATGCGCGCGGCGCAGCCGGCCACGCCGGGACGACGGCGCCGGTTACTGCTGCGGCTTCGCCTGCCGCATCCGGCAAAGCCGTGTTTGCGGCTGCCGGCGCATCCGCCGCCACGCTTGCCGCAGCGTCCCGCGCCGCCCGCGCCATCCCGACCGACCTGTGCTACACCATCTTCACGTCCGGCTCCACCGGCCGGCCGAAAGGCGTCGGCGTCACGCATGCCAACCTGTTGAACCTGGTGGACTGGGCCCGCGCGGAATTCGCGCTGGCGCCGGGTGTCCATGCGCTGCAATACTCGACCATCAATTTCGACGCATCGGTGCTCGATATTTTCCCGGCGCTGCTGTCGGGCGCCACGCTGTGCATTCCCACGCAGGCGCAGCGCCTGTCCGAGGCCGGGCTGGCGGAATTTTGCACGCGCCACGCGGTGCACCACGCGTTCCTGCCCCCTTCCCTGCTGGGCGCGCTCGATGCGCAGCGCTTCCCCGGCATCCGCACCTTGCTGACCGGCGGCGAAGCGTGCAGCCCGCGCACGGTGCAGGCCTGGGCGCCGGGACGGCGCTTCTACAACCTGTACGGGCCGACCGAATGCACGGTGCTGGTCACCAGCAAGCGCCTGGGCGGCGAGGAAGCGCCTGCCAATATCGGCGCCGCCATTGCCGGCGTGCGCCTGCACGTGCTCGATGAACACCTGGCCCCGGCCACGCGCGGCGAATTGCACGTGGCCGGCGTGGCGGTCGCTCCCGGCTATGTCGGCGCCAGTGACGACAGCATCGCGGCCACCGCCAGCAAATTCATCCGCGTGCCGGCACTCGACGCCAGCCCGCTGTACAAGACCGGCGACATCGTCGAGCGCGGCGAACGCGGCGAACTGACCTTCATCGGCCGTGCCGACCGCCAGGTCAAGGTGCGCGGGTACCGCATCGAACTGGAAGAAATCGAAGGCGCGCTGCTGTCGCTGGGCGTGGCCGAAGCCGCGGTACAGGCCACGCCGCAAGGCGTGCTGGCGGCCTGGGTCGGCGCGCCGCAGCCCATCGATACCGCCGCGCTGCGCCAGCGCCTGGCCACGGTGCTGAGCGACTACAAGATCCCGCAGCAGATCATGTGGCTGGAGCGCCTGCCCTGCAAGGTCAGCGGCAAGATCGATTACCAGGCGCTGCCCGCCATCGGCGCGCAACCGGTGCGGTTGTTGCCTGATCCGTCAGCGCCGGCGGCAGTGACAGCGGAGGTGACAGCGGCATTGGCGCCGGCATCAATGGCCACGCAGCCTGCGCCCGAAACCGCTCCGCCGGACCACCGCGTGCACGCCATCGCGCGCCTGTGGGCCAGGGAACTGGAACTCGATCCGCGCCAGCTGGGCCCGCATTCGCATTTCCGCGACCTGGGCGGCAGTTCCATCCACATCGTGCGCCTGCTGGCCAATATCGAAGCCGAGTTTGGCGCGCGCATCGATTTCATTGATTTTCTCGACAACCCAACCATTGCCTTTATCAACCACAGCCTGAATCAACATGCATAAGCCATTCTTGCCCGGTCTGAACCACGTCGGCCTCACTGTCCTGAGCATCGAAGAGACGCTGAACTTTTACCGCCAGCTGACCACTGTCGAAATCTTTGAAGAATCCGTCCACATTTCCGGCGACGGCGTGGGAGAAGTCATCCGCGTCAACAAGCCCGATTACAACTCGTGCATGGCGCGCATCGGCAACCGCAGTTTCGAGCTGATCGAGCACCACAGCTCGAAAGGCCGCCACCTGGTCGGCAACCACAACGACGTGGGCGGCATCCACCTGGCCTTCATGGTCGACAACATCGACGAGGTGTACAGCAAGGTCAAGGCGCTGGGCCTGGAACCGACCACGCAACAGCCTTACACTGCCACGGAACTGGGCGGCTACCAAGCCTTCTTCTTCCGCGACCTGAATGGCGTCCAGATTGAAATCGGCCAGGTCAACTAACCGGGAAACCACCATGCACATCACCGAACTCACCGAAGAACACCTGGCCGTCGCGGCCGACCTGTTCAACCACTACCGCATCTTTTACGAACAGGCCAGCGACCTGCCGGCCTGCCACGCGTTCGTGCGCGACAACTGGGAAAAGAAGCGCTCGAAATTCTTCCTGCTGTTCGACGACGACGGCAAGGCCATCGGCTTTTCGCAGCTGTACCCGACGTACTGCTCGATCGCCATGAAACCGTTCTACTACCTGTCGGATTTGTACGTGGACCAGTCCAGCCGCCGCAACGGCCACGCGCGCTTCCTGATGAATTACCTGAGCGAGCACTTCAAGGCGCTCGGCATGCAGCGCCTGACCCTGGACACCGCCACCACCAACACGATTGCCCAGTCGCTGTATGAGTCGCTGGGCTATGAGCGCGAACAGGTGTACATCACCTACCACCAGATGCTCAACGCCTGACCCGGGCGCCGGCGCAGACTCCCCCTCATCAAGGATCCCATGAGTACGATTGCAGACCCACAGATTTATGACCTCATCGGTGTTGGCGCCGGCCCCTTCAACCTGGGCCTGGCCGCGCTGCTGGAGCCGGTGAAAGAATTGAAAGCGCGCTTTTTCGAAGCGCGCGACGCCTTCAACTGGCACGAAGGCTTGCTGATCGACGATTGCCATTTGCAGGTGCCGTTCATGGCCGACCTGGTCACGATGGCCGATCCGACCAGCCCGTACAGCTACCTGAATTACCTGCACCGGCAAGGCCGCCTGCTGCAGTTTTATTTTTACGAACACTTCCAGATCCCGCGCATCGAATACAACCGCTATTGCCGCTGGGTCAGCGAACAATTGGCCAGCCTGCGGTTCAGCACGCAGGTCACGGCGGTCGAGGCGCATGAGCACGACGGCCAGCGCCTGTACCGCGTCACGGTGCGCGACAGCCGCGACGGCGCGGAAAGCCGCCACCTGGCGCGCCACGTGGTGCTGGGCGTGGGCACCGTGCCGCACTGGCCGGCCGCCGCGCAGGGCCAGCATGGACAGCCCGATTGCGTGCATTCGTCGGACTACCTGCGCGTGAAGGAAACGCTGCAACGCCGCCGGCGCATCACCGTGGTCGGCGGCGGCCAAAGCGCGGCCGAAGTGTTCCTCGACCTGTTGCGCGACCAGCCGCGCCACGGCTATGCCCTGAACTGGCTGGCGCGCAGCACCGGCTTTTTCCCGATGGAGTATTCCAAGCTGGGCCTGGAGCATTTTTCGCCCGATTACATCGAGCATTTCCACAGCCTGCCGGCGGCCAAGCGCAAAGCCATCCTGGCGCGCCAGGGCCACTGGTACAAGGGCATTTCGTTCAGCACCATCGGTGAAATCTACGACTGCCTGTACCAGCGCTCGATCGACGCGCCCAACCAGGCCATGCTGCAGGCATGCAGCCAGCTCGAACACATCCGCCGCGACGGCCATGGCCTGCGGCTGGAATTCCAGCACATGGAATTGCACGAGCGCTTTACCGTGGAAACCGATGCGCTGGTATTGGCCACCGGCTACCAGTACGTCTTCCCGGCGTGCCTGGAACCGCTGCGCGCGCAACTGCAATTCGAGGCCGATGGCCAGCTTGCCATCACGCGCGGCTATACGGTCAAAGGCCAGCTGCCCGGCCACATCTTCGTGCAAAACGGTGAAATGCATACGCACGGCATAGCCGCGCCGGACCTGGGCCTGGGCGGCTACCGCAGCGCCGTCATCATCAACCAGTTGCTGGGCCGCGAACACTACCCGGCCGGCACCAAGACCGTGTTCCAGAACTTCGGCATTGCCGAACCATGGCGCAACGGCGCGGGATTGAAGCGTGCGGCATGAACCACGATTGAGATACTGATCCGCAAGGCGGGCCGCCGGCACAACCGGCATTGCCCACGCTGCGGACCACCGACCCTGATTTCACCAATGATGCCGGGCGCCGATCCGCCCTGGCAGGGACCCTTATTGCCAAAATCATGAATAAACCAGCCGAACCCCACCTGAAACACCACCCCGACGCCATCACCCTGGAGGACGCAGGCGCCTACACCTTCCCGAAAGACACCGCCCTGGTCAACCAGGAAAACCTGGAATCGCAGGTGCGCTCGTACCCGCGCCGCTTCCCCATCGCCATCAAGCGCGCCCAGGGCGCGCTGGTGGAAGACACCAGCGGCCAGTCCTACCTCGATTGCCTGGCCGGCGCGGGCGCGCTGCCGCTGGGCCACAACCATCCGGAAATCAACCAGGAACTGATTGCACAGATCAATGCCGACCTGCCATTCCAGACGCTGGACGTCACCACGCCGGTCAAGGATGCCTTCATCCGTGAATTGATGGCGTTCCTGCCGCCGGCGCTGTCGGCCAATGCGCGCATCCAGTTTTGCGGCCCGTCCGGTTCCGATGCGGTGGAAGCCGCGCTGAAGCTGGCCAAGCAATACACCGGCCGGCACAACATCGTGTCGTTCCACGGCGCCTACCACGGCATGACCAATGGCTCGCTGGCGCTGATGGGCAACCTGAACGCCAAGGCGCGGCGCAGCGGCCTGATGCCGGACGTGCACTTCTTCCCCTTCCCGTACAGCCTGCGCTGCAAGTTCGGCCAGGGCGGCGAAGCCGGCGAGCGCGCCTCGATCCGCTACCTGGAATCGGTGTTGCACGACCAGGAAAGCGGCATCGTCAAGCCCGCCGCGGTAATCGTGGAACCGATCCAGGGCGAAGGCGGCGTGCTGCCGGCGTCGGCCTGGTGGCTGCGGGAATTGCGCCGCATTACCAGCGAACTGGGCATCCTGCTGATCTTCGATGAAATCCAGTGCGGCATCGCGCGCAGCGGGCGCCACTTCGCGTTTGAATACGCGGACGTGGTGCCGGACATCCTGGTCATGTCGAAAGCCGTGGGCGGCGGGCTGCCGCTGTCGTGCCTGGTCTTCCGCGGCGACATCGACAACTGGAATCCCGGCGAACACGCGGGCACCTTCCGCGGCAACCAGCTCGCCATGGCGGCCGGCGCGAAAACCCTGCAAATCATCCGCCGCGACGACCTTGCCGGCAACGCCGTGCGCATGGGCGAGCGCCTGGCCGGACACTTGCGCGCCCTGCAGCGCGACTATCCGTGCATCGCCGAAGTGCGCGGCAAGGGCTTGATGCTGGGCGTGGAATTCGCCGTACCGGGCCGGCAGGATGCGCTGGGCCATCCGCTGGCCAATCCGCAACTGGCGGGCGAAGTGCAGCGCGCCGCGCTGAAGCACGGCCTGATCGTGGAAAAAGGCGGCCGCCACGGCGCCGTCCTGCGCTTCCTGCCGCCGCTGAACATCACGGCCGCGCAAATCGACTTCGCCGCCGACGCATTCGGCAAGGCGCTGGCCGCGTGCACGGAGCCGTCGCATGGCTGATTGGGCTAAACATTTCATCCAGGCCGCGCCGGACGGCGCGCAGCAATACCGCGGCATGATGGCCGCCTGCGCCGAGGCGCTGGCCGGGTTGTTCGAAGCGGCGCCGGGGCCCTATTCCGGCCTGGCGCCGGCGGAACTGGAACGGCGCATCGAGGCCCGCCTGCAGGGCGCCGTGCGCCACGGCGGCGCCCTGTCGGCAACGGCGCACTGGAGCGGCGAGCCGCGGCACGGCGCCGCGCCGCGCGGCCATGGCGCCGAACCCGGCGCCGGCGCGCTGGACGCCGTGATCGCCGAAGTCGCGCAGGAAATCGCGCGCCATGCCATCATCGTGCAACACCCGCACTGCATCGCCCACCTGCATACGCCGCCGCTGTTGTCCGGCATTGCGGCGGAAAACTTCATTGCGGCGCTCAATGCATCGATGGATTCGTGGGACCAGTCGGCCGCGGCGACCTACGTCGAGCAGCACGTGGTCAGGCAATTGTGCGCGCTGTTCGGCTATGGCGCCAAGGCCGACGGCGTCTTCACCAGCGGGGGCACCCAGGGCAACATCATGGCGCTGATGCTGGCGCGCGACTGGTACATCCGCCAGCGCACCGGCCACAACGTGCAACGCCACGGCCTGCCCGGTTACGCCTCGAAATTGCGCATCATCGGTTCCGCGAAAAGCCACTTCACGCTGGAAAAAGGCGCGGCGGCCATGGGGCTCGGACAACAGGCCGTGGTGCGCGTGGCCGCCCATCCGGACGGCACCATGCGCATCGATGCGTTGCTGGCCACCTTGAAGGAGCTGGACCACGGCGGCCTGCTGCCGTTCGTCCTGGTCGGCACCGCCGGCACCACCGACCACGGCGCCATCGACGACTTGCCGCACCTGGCCGCGATTGCCGCCGACCACGGCATGTGGTTCCACGTCGATGCGGCCTACGGCGGCGCGCTGATCACCAGCCAGGCGCGCGGCCGGCTGGAAGGCATTGAGCAGGCCGATTCCTTGATCGCCGACTTCCACAAGCTGTGGTTCCAGCCGGTCAGCTGCGGCGCCCTGCTGCTGCGCGACGGCGCCGACTTCCGCTACCTGTTGCACCGCGCCGATTACCTGAACCGGGAAACCGACGACTTGCCCAACCTGGTGGAAAAAACCATTTCCACCACGCGCCGCTTCGATGCATTGAAGGTCTACATGCTGATGCGCGCGGTCGGCCTGGACACGCTGGGCGCGATGGTCGACCATCTGCTGCGGCAAACCCGGCACGTGGCGGAACTGGTACAAGTCACGCCCGGCCTGGAGTTGCTGGCGCCACCGGCGCTGTCGACGGTGCTGTTCCGCCATACCGGCGGCGGCCAGGATCCGGACGCCTTCAACCGCAAGCTGCGGCTGGCGGCGCTGAAGGAAGGCGTGGCGGTGCTGGGGGAGACCACGGTCGATGGCAAGGTGGCGCTGAAACTCACGATCCTCAATCCATGTTTGACGATGGCGGCGTTCCAGTCATTGTTCGAAAAGCTTCGTGCACTTCAGTGCAGGCTGGATTAGGCGCAAGGCGCCGTAATCCGGCATGCGGACCAATAACGCCCGCCAGATTTCACTTCAAGCGAATCATGGCCCGGTCGGCACTTCCGTCGCCGGGTCCGGTATCCCCGACAAGATCGTCACCGCCACGCGCCGGTTGCGCGCGCGGCCCTCGGCTTCGCTGTTGGGGGCGACCGGAATATTGTCGGCATGGCCGACCGCCGACATGCGTGGCGGCGGCACGCCGGCGTCGATGAACAGGCGCACCACGGCGCCGGCGCGGGCGGCCGACAATTCCCAGTTGGACGGGAAGTTCGCATTACTGATCGGCACATTGTCGGTGTGCCCTTCCACCTGCACCGCATGCGGGTCGTTCATGAGGATCTTCGCCACTTCCGTCAGCGCTTCGCGCGACTGCGGCGTCAGGCGCGCCTGGCCCGGGTCGAACAGCACCGAAGCATTGATTTCCACGCTGACGCCGCGGCTGTTTTGCGTCACGCGCACCTTGCCTTCCTTGACCAGCGGCGCCATGGTCGACAGCAAATCCTGCGCCAGCTTCGTCATCTGTTCCTTTTCCTTGCGCAGCAATTCCGTGCGCCGCTTCAGCGCCGGATTCGGAATCGGCAGGTTCAGTACTTCGGTATTGATGGGCGTGGCCGAACCCTGGCCGCCGAAGGCGTCGCCGAGCGCGTCGGAAAATACCTTGTATTTACCGATATTGACCGAGGAAATCGCATACATCACGACAAAGAACGCGAACAGCAGGGTGATGAAATCGGCATACGAGATCAGCCACCGTTCGTGGTTTTCCGGTTCGTCGTCGAAGCGGCGGCGGGCGCGGCGCTGCATGTCAGTGCTCGCGCAGCAGGGTGGCGATGCGTTCGTCGATCACGCGGCTGTGGTCGCCGGTGGCGATGTCGTAAAACACGGCGGCCGCGATTTCCTGCTGGTGCACCTGCTGCGTCACGATGTTTTTCAGCTTGTTGGCGATCGGGTAAAAGAACAGGTTGGCCAGCCCGACGCCGTAAATCGTCGACACGAACGCAATGGCGATGCCCGGCCCCAGGCGCGACGGGTCGGCCAGGTTTTCCATCACCTGGATCAGGCCCAGCACCGCGCCCAGGATGCCGATGGTGGGCGAATAGCCGGCAGCCGATTCCCAGATGCGCACGGCCTGGCGTTCCGCGGTTTCATAGGCGGTGATTTCCGTATCGAGCAATTGGCGCAATTTGTCGGGATGGATGCCGTCGACGATCAGGCGCAAGCCCTTGGCGTTGAACTTGTCCTTGGATGACAGCATGAAGCGCTCCAGCGACAGATGGCCGTCGCGCTTGGCGGCGTTGTTCCAGGCTGCGATGTCGCGCGCCAGCGCGGCGCGGCTGTCGGCCGGCGGGGCCACGATCCAGCGCAGCATCTGCATCCCGCGCGAGAACGTCTTGGGACGGGTTTGCAACAGCACGGCGCCCAGGGTACCGACCACGACAATGGCAAACGCGGCCGGCTGCAACAATGAACTGAGTTTGCCGCCTTCCATGCCTTGGCCGATCAAAACGCCGGCCACCCCGAGAATAATGCCGGCTATGCTGGCCCAGTCCATGCCTGCTCCCGGAGCGATGCGCGCAGGCGCGCCACCGCTTGCGTATGCAATTGCGATACGCGTGACTCAGAAACGCCCATGACGGCGCCGATTTCCTTCAAATTCAATTCTTCTTCGTAATACAGGCCCATCAGCATCTTTTCCCGGGGCGGCAATGCATCGATGGCGTCGATCACGGCCTGGCGGAAGTCGGTGTCGAGCAGCGCGCGCAGCGGGTCGGCGTCGTCGTCCGAGCAATAGCGGTCGAGGAAGCTGTCGTTGCCGTCGTCGTCGTGGAAATCCTCGTAGTACACGAGCTGGTGGCCGCCGCCTTCGGACAGCATTTCCTGGTAATCCGAGAGCGACAGTTTCAGCGATTTCGCCACTTCGGATTCGCTGGGCGGACGGCCCAGGCGCTGTTGCAGCACCGCCATCGCATTTTCGATCTTGCGCATGTCTTGCCGCATCGAGCGCGGCAGCCAGTCGCTGTTGCGCAGCTCGTCGAGCATGGCGCCGCGGATGCGCATCACCGCATAGGTCTCGAACTGGGCGCCGTGGGTTTCCTCATAGCGGTTGATCGCGTCGAGCAAGCCGATCATGCCGGCCTGCACGAGGTCGTCCACTTCCACGCTGGGCGGCAGTTTCGCCTTCATATGATGGGCGAGACGCTTTACTAACGGCATGTGTTCCGTCAGCAGCGTATTTTTGTCCGCTTTCCCTTTGACCGTGTACATAAACTCTTTTAATTGTTCTCTTTCTGCATTCCGCGGCGGACGACCCAGGCCGTCCACCCGCATGCGGTGGCGGATTATGCGTGCATCCGCCCGGCCATGCCGGTGTGCGACCCGGCCAGCGCCAGGCGCCCTGCCAGTTCGCGGAACGCGACCGATGCGCCGGCCAGTGGAAATGCATCGACCACCGCGCGCCCGAGGCGTGCGGCGCGCTGCAGATACTCGTCGGCAGGCACCGATCCCATCGAAACCAGGTTGACGGCCAAGTAACGACTCGCCGCTTGTGCCATATTATCGTAAACCAACCTGGCTTCGGCCTCTGATGCGCCGGTGACAAGAATTCCGAACGGCCGGCGGCCCAATTCCATGTTCAGGCGCTTGATCATGGCATAGGCGTTGGTGATCGACGTGGCGCTGTTCGAGACCTGCACCACGATCTCGGAACTGGCCATCACCGGCACGGGAAAGGCCGTGCCGTCGAATTCCCCGTCGACAATGACCATGCCGGTCTGCTTGGCCAGTACATCGAACGCCTTGGCCAGGCGGCGGGTTTCCACCGGGCCGCTGCTGCGCACGCCGCGTGTCATCGATACCACACCAAAGCCTTGCGGCACCTGGTAGATCACCTGGTTCAAGCCGCATTCCTGGCGCGCCACGTCCAGCAGGCTGGCGCCATTGTCCACACCCAGGCGCGAAGCCACGCCGTGCGCCGATGCGCAGGCGTCGACCAGCAGCACGTCATTGCCGGCGCGCGCCAGCGAAGCGCCCAGGTTCACCAGCATGGAACCCTTGTCATCCTGCGGCGTGGCCGACAGGAACGTCACGATGCGGGGCTGCGGCCCCGCCAGCATGCGGCGGAGGCCTTCCGCCTGGTCGAAATTGAAATTAGCCAAAATGCACCTCACGCATGTCATGGGCAGCGGCGCCCGACATCAGCAGCGGCAATTCGCCATCGTTGTACTGGGTGGCGGCCACGCCCTGTTTCAGGCGGAAAGCGCGCTCGACCAGTTGGGCCGGATCGGCCAGGTGCAGGTCTTCCGGCACGCGCTGGCCGTTGGACACGTAAAACATGTTGAGTTTCTGGCGGATCACCACGTCGAGCACATTGCCGATCGACGCGGCTTCATCGAGCTTGGTCATGATGCAGCCTACCAGACCGCTGCCCTGGTAGGCGCGCACCACTTCGTTCAGGGTTTCCTGGGTCGAGGTCGCGTTCAGGCACAGCAGGCGTTTCACCGGCACGTCCGAGCCCTGCAGCATGGCGATCTGTTCGGCCACCATGTGGTCGCGCTGGCTCATGCCGACCGTATCGATGAGCACGGTGTGCTTGTTGCGCAATTCTTTCAGGGCAATGCGCAGGTCGGCCTCATCCTTGACCGAGTGCACCATCACGCCCAGGATCTTGCCGTAGATGCGCAATTGTTCGTGGGCGCCGATACGGTAGGCGTCGGTGGTGATCAGCGCCAGCTTTTCCGGGCCGTGGCGCATCACGCAGCGCGCCGCCAATTTCGCGGTGCTGGTGGTCTTGCCGACGCCGGTCGGGCCGACTAGTGCAAACACGCCGCCCTGCTCGATCAGCTGGTCTTCGTTGGCAATCGCGGTCAGGTTGCGGGTCAGGACAGTCTTGATCCAGCGCATGCTGTCGGCGGCGTCGCGGCCAGCCGGCAATTTTTCGATCAGGTAGCGCGCCAGGCTGGCGGAAAAGCCGGCCGCCAGCATTTCACGCAGCACGCCGGCTTTTTGCGGTTCGCGCTGCTGGGTCGAGCCCCAGGAAATTTCCGCCAGCTGGGTTTCCATCATGCCGCGCATGGCGCGCAGCTCGTTCATCATGGTGCTCATTTCCGCTGCCGCGGTGGCTTTCGCGCCGGCGACGGCTTCGGCCACCATGGCCGTGATGCGTTCCATGTCCAGCGCAGGGGCGGCTGGCGCGGCGGGCATCGCGTAGTGGGACTGGGGTGCAGGGCGGGCCGTATGGGCGGCGTGGGCGGCAGGTGCGGCGGCGCGCGGCATGGCCGGGGCGGCCGGCTGGCGCATCGCGGCGGGACGGACCGGCGCCGGCGCGGCAGGGATCGGCGCCATGTACGGTTCGATCGGCGTATCCGGCAGCTCGAGGTAAGGGCTGGGCTGGGCCATCGGCGAATCGGGTGCGGGGGACGCCAGCGATGCCGCATCGTCATTGGCCAGGGCGAGGATTTCCACTTCGCCATCGGTTGGACGGTTCGACAGGATCACGGCATCCGGACCCAGCGCTTCACGCACCTTGCGCAGCGCTTCACGCGATGTTGGTGCTGTAAATTTTTTGACGTTCATGACTTTTTCCCCTGTTTTCCGGCAGGCCCCACGCGCCCATTGCGCAGGGCTTACTTCGACAGTTGCATTATTGGGGATGCAACGAGGAAACAATCGAAGGAAAAGGACGGGAAAAAGCCTCTATTTACGCCCATCAATTAACTTACCCGTAAGCAAATTGGTGGCTGGCCCCCTTTAAAAAAAAATTGGCAATGCGGACCAGAGGTGTAAAAGGGGCCCGCCCCCCCAATAACAGAATTCTTGTGCGCC
>CBIHOX010000040.1:0-40283 GCA_966211685.1 uncultured Pseudoduganella sp. | reverse complement strand
TGGTGAAGACCGTCAAGGGCTTCGGCATGGGCAAATCCGGCGAGGCGCGCAACACCGCGCACCAGACCAAGAAACTAGACGACGAAGCCATCCGCGAAATGCGCGACCGCTTCAGCATTCCTATCCCTGACGACAAGCTGGCGGAAATCCCGTTCTACAAGCCGTCCGACGACGCGCCGGAAATCAAGTACCTGCACGAGCGCCGCAAAGCGCTGGGCGGCTACCTGCCATCGCGCCGCGTGAAAGCCGACGAAACGCTGGTGGTGCCGCCGCTGGAATCGTTCAAGGCCGTGCTGGAGCCAACCGCGGAAGGCCGCGAAATCTCCACCACGCAAGCGTACGTGCGTATCATCACCGCGCTGCTGCGCGACCAGTCGCTGGGCCAGCGCCTGGTGCCGATCATGGTTGACGAGTCCCGTACCTTCGGCATGGAAGGCCTGTTCCGCCAGATCGGTATCTTCAACCAGCAAGGCCAGTTGTACGAGCCGGTCGACAAGGACCAGGTGATGTACTACCGCGAAGACAAGGCCGGCCAGATCCTGCAGGAAGGCATCAACGAGGCTGGCGGCATGAGCTCGTGGATCGCGGCGGCAACGTCGTACTCGACCAACAACCGCGTGATGATTCCATTCTTCACGTACTACTCGATGTTCGGCCTGCAGCGCGTCGGCGACCTGGCCTGGGCGGCCGGCGACATGCGCGCCCGCGGCTTCCTGATGGCGGGCACCGCCGGCCGTACCACCTTGAACGGCGAAGGCTTGCAGCACGAAGATGGCCACAGCCACCTGGTTGCCGCCACCATCCCGAACTGCGTGCCATACGACCCGACGTTCGCGCATGAACTGGCAGTGATCATCCATGACGGCCTGCGCCGCATGGTGACCAACCAGGAAGACGTGTTCTACTACATCACGATCATGAACGAGAACTACGCTCATCCAGGCCTGAAGGCCGGCCAGGAAGAGGGTATCCTGAAGGGCATGTACCTGCTGCAGGAAGGCGACAAGGCCGCCAGCCAGCGTGTGCAGCTGATCGGCTCGGGCACCATCCTGCGTGAATCGATCTTCGCCGCCGAACTGTTGAAGAACGACTGGAACATCGCCGCCGACATCTGGTCCGCACCGTCGCTGACGCTGGCGGCGCGCGAAGGCCAGGATTGCGAACGCTGGAACCTGGTGAACCCGTCCAAAGAGCAGCGCGTGCCATACGTGACCAGCCTGCTGAAGGACACCACCGGTCCGATCGTGGCCACCACCGACTACATGAAAGCGTTCGCGGAACAGATCCGCGCATTCATCCCGAAAGACCGTACCTACAAGGTCCTGGGCACCGATGGCTTCGGCCGCTCCGACAGCCGCGCGAAACTGCGCGAGTTCTTCGAAGTGAACCGTTACTATATCGTCGTAGCGTCGCTGAAAGCGCTGGCCGAAGAGGGCAAGGTACCTGTTTCGACCGTGGAACAGGCGATTGCCAAGTATGGCATCGACGCTAACAAACCAAATCCGGTGACCCAATGAGAGAATACGGAGCGAACGCTATGAGCATTGTGGAAGTTAAAGTACCGGACATCGGTGACTTCAAGGAAGTCGAAGTCATCGAACTGCTGGTCAAGGTCGGCGACACCATCAAGGTGGACCAGTCGCTGGCGACCGTGGAATCGGACAAGGCGTCGATGGAAATCCCGTCGAGCCACGCCGGTGTGGTGAAGGAATTGAAGATCAAGATCGGCGACAAGGTTTCCGAAGGCTCGCTGATCCTGCTGGTGGAAGACGCCAATGCCGGCGCCGCCCCCGCGGCCGCTCCCGCCGCCGCCGCGCCTGCGCCTGCCGCGGCGCCTGCTCCGGTTGCAGCCGCACCGGCTGCACCAGCTGCCCCAGCTGCCCCAGCCGCGGCGCCGGCTGCCGCCGGCCCGGTTGAAGTCAAGGTACCGGACATCGGCGACTTCAAGGAAGTCGAAGTCATCGAACTGCTGGTGAAAGTGGGCGACACCATTGCCGTGGACCAGTCCCTGATCACCGTGGAATCGGACAAGGCGTCGATGGAAATCCCGTCGAGCCACGCCGGTGTCGTGAAAGAGTTGAAAGTCAAGGTCGGCGACAAGGTGGGCGAAGGCTCGCTGGTGCTGATCGTTGACGCCGTGGGCGGCGCACCGGCCGCTGCGCCAGCTGCTGCTGCCGCTCCTGCAGCCGCTGCCGCGCCGGCGCCTGCAGCCGCCGCGCCAGCGCCGGCCGCAGCCGCACCTGCGCCAGCCGCCGCACCTGCGCCAGCCGCCGCCGCGCCAGCCGCTTCGCACGGCTCCGTACAAACCAGCAAGCTGGCGCACGCTTCGCCATCGATCCGCAAGTTCGCCCGTGAACTGGGCGTCGACCTGGGCAAGGTTGCCGGTACCGGTCCGAAAGGCCGCATTACCCAGGGCGACGTGCAAGCGTTCGTCAAGGGCGTGCTGTCCGCACCGGCGGCGGCGCCAGTGGCGGCCGGCGGCTCGATTGGTGGCGGAGGCAACTTCTCCGTGCTGCCATGGCCATCGCTGGACTTCAGCAAGTTCGGTGAAACAGAACTGCAAGCCCTGCCGCGCATCAAGAAGATTTCCGGCCCGAACCTGCACCGCAACTGGGTACAGATTCCCCACGTGACGACCTTCGACAAGGCCGACGTGACGGACCTGGAACAGTTCCGCGTGGATTCCAACGCCGCCAACGCGAAGAACAAGGACGCCGCGAAGCTCACCATGCTGGCCTTCGTCATCAAGGCTTCCGTGGCCGCGCTGAAGAAGTTCCCGGTCGTGAATTCGTCGCTCGATGAAAAAGGTGAAAACCTGATCATCAAGAAGTACTTCAACATCGGCTTCGCCGCCGATACGCCGAATGGCCTGGTGGTGCCTGTCGTGAAGAATGCAGACCAGAAATCCGTGTCGCAGATCGCCCGCGAAATGACGGAACTGTCGCTGCAGGCGCGCGAAGGCAAGCTGAAGCCGGCCGACATGCAGGGCGCCACGTTCACGATTTCGTCGCTGGGCGGCATTGGCGGCACGGCGTTCACGCCGATCGTCAACGCGCCGGAAGTGGCGATCCTGGGCCTGTCGAAATCGACCATCGAGCCGGTATGGGATGGCAAGCAGTTCCAGCCGCGCCTGATGCTGCCGCTGTCGCTGTCGTTCGACCACCGCGTGATCGACGGCGCCCTGGGCGCGCGCTTCAACGCCTACCTGGCCGAAGTGCTGGCCGACCTGCGCAAGATCTTGCTGTAAGGAGCCCCGGATGACCGAAGTTAAAGTACCGAATATCGGCGACTTCAAGGAAGTCGAGATCATCGAAGTGATGGTCAAGGTGGGTGACACCATCAAGGTTGACCAGTCGCTGGTGACCGTCGAATCCGACAAGGCGTCGATGGAAATTCCATCGAGCCACGCGGGCGTGGTCAAGGAATTGAAGGTCAAGGTGGGTGACAAGGTCGGCGAGGGTTCGCTGGTGTTGCTGGTCGAGGAGGGCGCCGGCGCAGGCGCGGGCGCGGCAAGCGCTCCGGCGGCGGCCGCACCGGCGCCTGCCGCGGCGGCTCCGGCCGCAGCTGCAGCTGCGCCAGCCGTTGCGCCGATCGCTGGCGGTTATTCCGGCCAGATCGACATCGACTGCGACATGATGGTGCTGGGCGGCGGCCCTGGCGGCTACTCGGCTGCCTTCCGCGCGGCCGACCTGGGCATGAAGACCGTGATCGTGGAGCGCTACGAAACGCTGGGCGGCGTGTGCCTGAACGTGGGCTGCATTCCGTCGAAAGCGCTGTTGCACGTGGCGTCCGTGATCGATGAAACGGCGCACATGTCCAACACCGGCGTGACGTTCGCCAAGCCGACGATCGACATCGACCAGGTACGCAAGTACAAGGAAGGCGTCATCAAGAACATGACGGGCGGCCTGGCCGGCATGGCCAAGGCGCGCAAGACGCAGATCGTGCAAGGCGTGGGCCAGTTCCTGTCCGCCAACCACATCGAAGTGACGGCTGCCGACGGCACCAAGAAAGTCGTGCAGTTCAAGCAAGCCATCATCGCCGCCGGTTCGTCGGTCGTGAAACTGCCATTCGTGCCGGAAGATCCGCGCATCGTCGATTCGACCGGCGCGCTGGAACTGCGCTTCATTCCGAAACGCATGCTGGTGATCGGCGGCGGCATCATCGGCCTGGAAATGGCGACGGTGTACTCGACCTTCGGCGCGCGCATCGATGTCGTGGAAATGATGGACGGCTTGATGCAGGGCGCGGACCGCGACGCGGTCAAGGTATGGCAGAAGTACAACGAGAAGCGTTTCGACCGCATCATGACCAAGACCAAGACGGTCGGCGTGGAAGCGCTGCCGGAAGGCATCAAGGTCACGTTCGAGGCGGCGGAGGCCGGCGTCACCGCGCCGGAACCGCAACTCTACGACATGGTGCTGGTGGCCGTCGGCCGCAGCCCGAACGGCAAGAAGATCGCCGCCGACAAGGCTGGCGTGATCGTGACCGATCGCGGCTTCATCCCGGTCGACAGCCAGATGCGCACCAACGTGCCGAACATCTTCGCCATTGGCGACCTGGTTGGCCAGCCGATGCTGGCGCACAAGGCGGTGCATGAAGCGCACGTGGCGGCGGAAGCGGCTCACGGCGAGAAAGCCCACTTTGACGCCAAGATCATTCCATCCGTGGCGTACACGGACCCGGAAGTGGCATGGGTCGGCATCACGGAAGACGAAGCCAAGGCCAAGGGCATCAAGGTCGAGAAGGGCCACTTCCCATGGGCTGCTTCGGGCCGCGCCGTGGCCAATGGCCGCGCGGAAGGCTTCACCAAGCTGCTGTTCGATGCGGAAACCCACCGCATCATCGGCGGCACCATCGTCGGCACGCATGCGGGCGACATGATCGGTGAAATCGCGCTGGCGATCGAGATGGGCTGCGATGGCGTCGACATCGGCAAGACCATCCACCCGCACCCGACCCTGGGCGAGTCGATCGGCATGGCGGCGGAAGCCTACGAAGGCGTCTGCACCGACTTGCCGCCACCGCGCAAGAAGTAATCCCGGCGCAAGCAAAAGCCCCCATCCGCAGCAGGCCGATGGGGGCTTTTTTCATTCGCGGCTAGTCGACATTTCAGGGCCAGGCACCAAAGTAGTCGACATTTCAGGGCCAGGCCCCCAAAATACTATCGTTCGCCGGGGCGCGATAGCTTAGTTGCCGCGATCAGGTGCCGCGGTATTTGTCGAAGTTGGCTTCGAAATCCTTGAAGTTATCGGTCAGCATTTTTTCATGCTGTTCCAGGTAATACTTGCGGGCAGGTTCCGATTGTTCCTTGAACTCTTCCACGTTGCGCGTGGCCATGGCCAGCATGTAGGCGTTGAAGCGGGTCGCTGCAAACATCAGTGCAGGGCCGATGACGTTGCGGTCCATGTTCTGGGCCTTGTCGTTCGCAATGGTGATGAAGGTATCAACCAGCTGCATGAACTGTTCGTCGGTGGTGGGAGTCGTGCTCATATGTATAACGCCTTGGGTTGGTGAGACAGGCATCCTGCCATGAATCGGGGCACCTAACAACTTTCGTGTTGTTTTATCAAAGCAGATTCAGCGTCATGTCGATGTGGTCGGCAACCGGCGCGCTGCGCACCAGGCTGCGCGCTTTTTGCAGCGCGGCGCGGGCTTCGGCATTGCGTCCCAGCCGGCGAAACAGCAGGCTGCGCAAGCTGAAGTAATACGTATAGCCGGCCAGGTCGTGTTCCAGCGGTTCCAGCATGCGCAGCGCCACCGACGGGCCGCGCAAGTGTTCGACCGCCACGGCCCGGTTCAAGGTCACGATGGGGGAAGGGTGGACGGTTTCCAGCACGCCATATAAACGGTCGATTTCCGCCCAGTCCGTGCGGCGTGCACTGGCCGCCTGCGCATGCACCACGGCCACCGAGGCCTGGATCTGGTACGGCCCCAGCGGTTTGCAATTGGCGGCGCGTTGCGCCAGCGGCACGGCGTCGTCGATCAGTGCGCGGTTCCAGCGGCTGCGGTCCTGCTGCGCCAGCGGCACCAGTGCGCCGTGGATATCGACGCGCGCATCGGCGCGCGCATGCTGCAGCATCAGCAGCGCCGCCAGGCCGAGCGCGCCGCTGTCATACGGATACAGCCGCGCCAGCAGGCGCGCCAGCCGGATAGCTTCCTCGCACAATTCCTTGCGGATGTAATGGTGGCCGTTGCTGGTCAAATATCCTTCATTGAACAGCTGGTAAATCATGGTCGACACCGTGGCCAGGCGCTCCGCACGCTGGTGTTCAAGCAAGTCGTCGAACGGCGTGGCCTGCTCGGACACGCGGCGCTTGGCGCGCAGGATGCGCTGCACCATGGCGGCCTCGCCTACCTGGAACGCCTGGGCGATGGCGGCCACCGGCACGCCCGATACCAGCCGCAGCGCCAGCGCCATCTGGTGCGAAGGCGGCAATTCCTTGTGGCAGCAAATGTAGAGCAGGCGCAGCGTATCGTCGCGGTAGGGGATATGGCTGTCGGGATCGAGCATGTCGGCGCCGGCGCCAAACAACAGTTCCGCATCGGGCAGCGCCATGGTGGCATAGCGTCCGCCCAGCGCTTCGTGGCCGGTATTGCGGCCGGTGGTGACCAGCCAGGCCAGCGGGTCGCGCGGCAAGCCGGTGCGCGGCCACAATTGCAGCGCCCCCAGGCTGGCCTGCTTGTGGGCATGGACCGCCAGGTCCAGGTCACGGAAATGCCGCAACAGCGCCGCCATCGCCTGCGGCCGCGTGACGGCCAGCGTGGCGTTGATGATGTCGGTAGCGGATTGATCGCGATGGCCCATGACCCAGCTTACCTCAAATTACGCCATGGAAAGCGCACCTTGCCCTAAGGCAAAAAGGTGCCAGGCACTTTTCTGCCCAAAAGCAACAGTAAGGGCGTGTCCACGCACCGGAGTTTCCAAAAAACAAAAAAGTGCCTGGCCCCTTTTTTGGCTCAGGAAACAAAAAACCGGGCAGTGCCCGGTTTCGTAGTGGGTGCTTACCCGCGTGATTTGTTTTAATTGGCAATGAAGCGCGACGGGATTTCTATACCGCCGGCTTGCGCTGCTTCCGCATAGGCGCGTAATTCGTCAATGGCTGCGTCGAGCTGCTCTTTCGTGGGATTTGCCTGGAAACCCTTGATACGCTCATTCAGCGAGGCCACTTTCCTGCTCCATTCGAGCCGATCACACTTGCTCATATAACCTCCCAGTTGAAAGGCATAGGATGCGCCCGGACGGGAAAATGCTCAGTGCGGTGCCGCACATTTTGATGTGTCAGCCGAGCAATTTATGCATTCGCCGGGGCAGGGCGGCGCAGGGCGCCGCCGAGGAACATGTCGAGCCCGACTTCGACTTGCATGCGGATGACTTCCGCTGACGGTACGCTGTCCGGCTGGAACAGCAGGCGCCGCATGTGGTCGCCCATCAGGCAATTGAGGAATTGCACGGCCAGCATCTCCAGCGGCACGTCGTCGCGCAACAGCGGGCGGATATCGGGCCGCGACAGCACGCGTACCACCTGTTCCCGCGTCTGGCGCGGCCCCACGTCGAAATATGCCTGGGCCAGTTCCGGCGTCGACTGCGATTCGGCAATCACGATCCGGTGCAGCGCCACCGCCACCGGCGACGTCACCAGATCCATGAAATGCATGCCAAAGTCGGCCAGCACGTCGCGCAGTGGCCGCGTGGTAGCGTCGAGGTCGTCCATATCGGCAAAGAAATGGTTGCGACCCGCGGCAATCACGGCGGAAAACAGCCCGGCCTTGCCGCCGAATTTCACGTAGATCGTGCGCACCGCCACCCTGGCCTGCTTGGCAATGGTTTCCAGGCTGACCCCGTTATAACCTTTTTCCATGAACAGCTGGGCCGCCACGACCACCAGTTCCTGCAGGCGCGCTTCCGCGTCGGCAGCCTTGGGCCGCCCCTGCGTCTTGCGCTGGCACGGCAATACATGCTCGCCCGGACACGGAAAGTTAAGTTCTTGTTTGGAAAGCAAATCCTGAATGTTGGCTTTGGACATGGCGTACTGGCTGACTGGTGGCTGACATCTTATCAGATAGGGACTCTAGTCCAAAATAAAATGAAATGCAATCGTTTCATTTCTTGACTTTGAATGGTGCATGCCGAATAATGCACCTATCCCATTTCATTAATTGGAGCGCCCACATGCCGACCCCGCAAAGCCAAGCCGAGCAAAAAGTGCTCAGCGCAGTCCCCAGCCCAACCCCGGCTCCCGCCCAAGCGCAAGCCGCGCCGCCATCGAAAAAGCGCGTGCTGTTCATTGCCGGCCTGATCGCCCTGGCCGCGGCCGGCGCCGGCGGCCGCATGTGGTACCGCAGCCATAATTTCGTCGAGACGGAAAACGCCTATGTGGCCGGCCACGTGCACCCGGTGTCGAGCCGCATTGCCGGCGTGGTCAGCAAGGTGTTGATTGAAGATAACCAGCTGGTCAGGGAAGGCGACGTGATTGCCGAACTCGATCCATTCGACCAGCGCGTGCGCGTCGAGCAGATCGAGGCGCAAATCGCCGCCACCGAACAGCAGGTATTGCAGGCCGATGCACAGATCGCCCAGGTCCAGGCGCAGGCCGCGGCCGCCGGCGCCCAGGTGGCCCAGTCGCAGGCGCAACTGGTGCGTACGACGCAGGATGCCGAGCGCTTCGGCCAGCTGTATACCAGCCAGATGAAAGCCGTGTCCAAGGCCGAACTCGACGCCGCCAACGCCGCCCGCGCGAGCGCCGCCGCCGACCTGGCGGCCCGCAAGGACAGCGCGCAGGCGGCCAAGGCGCAGATCGGCGCGGCCACCGCCGCGCGCGAAGTGCTGAAAGCGCAAGTGAACGTCTTGAAAGTGCAGTTGAAGGATGCGCAGCAGCAGCTGGCCTATAACCGCATCACGGCGCCGGTGACGGGCCGCATCGGCAAGCGCACGCTGGAAGTGGGCCAGCGCGTGCAGGCCGGCCAGCAATTGACGGCCATCGTGCCGGACAACGTGTGGGTCACGGCGAACTTCAAGGAAACGCAACTGGCCGAGCTGAAAGTCGGCCAGCCGGTGCACCTGTCGGTGGACGCCTTGCCGGGCAAGGAACTGGTGGGCCGCGTGGACAGCTTCTCGCCTGCATCGGGCGCGCAATTCGCGCTGCTGCCGGCCGATAACGCGACCGGCAATTTCACCAAGATCGTGCAGCGCGTGCCGGTCAAGATCACGTTCAAGCCGGAAGACTTGAAAGCGTTCCAGGGCCGCCTGGTGCCGGGCATGTCGGTGGTGGCGGAAGTGTCGTTGAAGGAAAGCGCGGCATTCGACAAGGCGCAGGCCACGGCGCAGGCGGCCGCACAGAAAACCGCGCACTGACCGGGTGGCGGGGCAGGGGGATGCATCCGGACGGACGGTCCGGGCATGGTCCGCCGGTCGTCCGCCCCTTACCCGTTTGACCGCAATCGTTCGACCTTGATGGTTCGACCGCAGTAATCAACCAACCCGGAGTCCGCAATGAGCAGTGCAACCCTCGACAGGGCGCCGCAACTGGCCCTGGAAGGCCAGAAAGTCGACGCCCGCACCTGGATCGCCGTGGCGGCAGGCATGCTGGGCGCCTTCATGGCGGTGCTCGATATCCAGATCACCAACGCCTCGCTGAAGGATATCCTCGGCACCCTGAACGCCACGCAGGAGGAAGGGTCGTGGATTTCCACCGCCTACCTGGTGGCGGAAATCATCGTGATCCCGCTGACCGCGCTGCTGACCCGCGTGTTCGGCCCGCGCCGCTACATGATGGGCACCACCGCGCTGTTCCTGCTGTTCTCGACCCTGTGCGGCGCCGCGTGGAACCTGCAAAGCATGATCGTGTTCCGCATGGCGCAGGGCTTCACCGGCGGCGCGCTGATCCCGATGGCCATGACCCTCGTCATGGCCAAGCTGCCGCCGTCCAAGCGCGCGGTCGGCATGGCCGTGTTCGGCCTGACCGCCACCCTGGCGCCGTCGATGGGCCCGACCCTGGGCGGCTACCTCAGTGAAATCTATGGCTGGCCCTCGATTTTCTACATCAACTGGGTGCCCGGCATCCTGCTGATCTGCGGCATCGCGTATGGCCTGGACAAGGAAAAGAACCAGCTGCACCTGCTGTTCAAGACGGACTGGATCGGCATCGGCTTCATGGCGCTGGGCCTTGGTTCGCTGACGATTTTCCTGGAAGAGGGCAACAGCAAGGACTGGTTCGATTCCGGCTTCATCGTGGCGTTTGCCGCGCTGGCGCTGATCGGCCTGCTGGGCTGGATCGTCACCAGCGCGCTGCGTCCCGAACCGTTCGTCAACCTGGGGCTGTACGGCCAGCGCAACTTCCTGGTGGCCACCGCGCTGTCCGCGGTATTCGGCATGGCGCTGTATGGCTCGTCGTTCCTGCTGCCGCTGTACCTGGGCCAGATCGCCGGCTATACGCCGATGCAGATCGGTGAAGTCATCATGTGGGCCGGCCTGCCGCAATTGTTCATCATGCCGTTCGTGGCCAAGTTGTCGTCCAAGGTCGACAACCGCATCCTGTGCTCGTTCGGCCTGTTCATGTTCGGCGCGTCGTGCCTGATGAACGCCTACATGGACGCCAGCACCGGCTACGACCAGCTGCTGCTGTCGCAAGTGGTGCGCGCGCTGGGCCAGCCGTTCGTGATGCTGACCCTGTCGAACTTCGCCATGCAGGGCATTGCGCCAAAGGACATGCCGTCGGCATCGAGCCTGTTCAACATGACCCGCAACCTGGGCGGTTCGGTCGGCATCGCGCTGCTGGCCACGTCGCTGACGCAGCGCGAGCATTTCCATTCGCAGCGCCTGGGCGAGGCCATCACGTCGTTTTCGCCGGCCGTGCAGGAACGCCTGGCCGCGATGACGCAGGCATTCATCGCCAAGGGCGTCGACGCGGCCAGCGCCGCCGACAAGGCGCTCAAGGCCATCGACGGCATCGTGCGGCGCGAATCGTTCGTGATGGCCTACAACGACGGCTTCTTCATCGTGGCCGCCATCCTGATGGCGTGCATCGTGGTGATGTGGCTGTCGGACGAAGTGAAATCCCCTTCCGGCGGCGGCGCCGGTGCGCACTGATACGAAAGGTTTGAATCATGATGAAACGTATGACCATGGCCGCCCTGGTGGCGTCCGCCCTGCTGGCGCTGACCGGCTGCGCCACCGTCGGCCCTGAATTCACCGCGCCGGCCCATGCCACGGAGGCAAAATTCCGCCACGCGGACGCCGATGCCACGGCGGCGCGCCTGCCGGCGCAATGGTGGACGATCTACAACGACGGGACGCTGAACCGGCTGGAACAAGCCGCCCTGCGCGACAACCCGACCGTGAAGGCCGCCGCGCAGCGGCTGCTGCAGGCGCAGGCGCAACTGGGCGTGGTCAAGTCCAGCCAGGGCCCGGCCGTCAACGTCAGCACCGGCGTGTCGAATTCGCGCACCTCGGCCAACACGTCGCAGGGCATCGCGCTGGGCCACCGCTCGATCCATGGCGACAATTACTCGGTGGGCGCCGCGCTGTCGTATGAAATCGACCTGTGGGGCCGCGTGCGCCGCCTGGTCGAAGCGTCCGACGCGCAGGCGCTGGCGCTTGAAGCCGACCGCGACGGCGTGCTGCTGCTGTTGTCGGCGCAGGTGGCGTCGAACTACTGGCAATTGCGTGGCCTGGATGCGGAACTGGCGATCCTGAAAGGCGCGCTGGACACCCGCCGCGAAACCGAGGAACTGGTCAATGCCCGCTTCAGCGCGGGCCTGTCGAATGAACTCGACACCTCGCGCGCCCGCATCGAGCGCGCCAACGCGGAAGCGGACTTGCAGGAAGCGCAGCGCCAGCGCAATGCGCTGGAACACAGCCTGGCCGTTCTGACGGGCGCGTCGCCCTCGGCGATGCAACTGCCGGCCGCCACGGCCGCCTTGCCGCAGCCGCCGGCGATTCCGGTCGGCCTGCCGGCCAGCCTGCTGGCACAGCGTCCCGACCTGGCCGGCAGCGTGGCGGCCTTGCGCGCCGCCAATGCGCAGATCGGCGTGGCCGAAGCCGCGTTTTATCCATCGATCAGCCTGACCGGCAATTTCGGCTTCGCGTCGGAAAGCCTGGGCGATATCACCAAAGGCGGCTCGCGCCAGTTCAGCATCGGCCCGCTGGCCCTGTCGCTGCCGGTGTTCGACAGCGGCCGCAATGACGCCAACCTGAAGCTGGCCAAAGCCCGCTATGAGGAAGCGCTGGCCAACCATGAGGGGCGCCTGCTGACGGCGCTGCGCGAAGTCGAGGATGCGCTGTCGGACGTGCAGCAAAAGCAATTGCAGCAGCAGGTGCAGGCGCAATCGCGCGACGCCGCGGCGCGCGCCTACCTGGTGGCGCGCGCCCGCTACGAGCGCGGCTTGTCGACTTACCTGGACGTCACCGATGCGCAGCGCAGCGCGCTGGCGGCCGACCGCGCCGCCGCGCAAATCACGACCCAGCGCCTGCTGGCTACGGTGGCCGTGGCGCGCGCGCTGGGCGCCGGCTGGCAGCCATCGCCGGCGCTGGCGCAGGTGGGGCAGGCGGCGCGCAATTGACCGATTGAGTGGGCAAGTACCGGTTGCGCTGATGAGGCCAGCGGCGGCACTGCCGCTGGCCCAAGGCGTTTCGGGTCTATTGCAAATTTTTGGTTTGAAATGTAGTTCCTGAACGTGCATTTATTCCTCGGGTGACGGAAGCGATACTGGCTGCGCATTGCAACCTGATTAACTTCACCAAGGAGTCGCATGAACATCATCGTGATCGGCGCGGCCGGCACCATTGGCCGCGCCATAGTCGAAGAACTGGGCCGGCGCCACGACATCGTCACCGCCGGCAAGACCCGTGGCCAGCTGCTGGCCGACATCACCGACTACGCCCAGGTGCAAACGCTGTTCGCCAGGGCCGGCAAGGTCGATGCGGTGGTGGTGGCGGCCGGCGTCATGGCGCTCGAACCGCTGGCCGGCATGACGCCGGAACGCTTCCGTGTCGGCATCGGCAGCAAATTGATGGGCCAGGTCCACGTGGCGCTGGCCGCCCAGCATGCGCTCAATGACGGCGGCTCCATCACACTCACCAGCGGCATCGACGTCTACCACCCGATCCGGCATGCCAGCAACGCCGTCACGTGCAATTCCGCGGTCGAAGGCTTCGTGCGCGGCGCCGCCATCGAACTGGCGCGCGGCATCCGCATCAACGTGGTGACGCCGGGCTTGCTGACGGAATCGAAACAAGCGTACGGCCACCTGTTTCCCGGCTTTGAAACCGTGCCCGCGCGGCGCGTGGCGCTGGCGTATGCGCGCAGCGTGGAAGGGGCGCAGACCGGACAAGTGTACAAAGTCTGGTAAGAGGCCATTTCGACGAGTCCACGGCGTTGCCGGCGCGCCCGGGTGCGGTCATGTCGCGACAACCTCCATGGGCGGGGCCGTATCCGGCCCGAAGCGCGCCAGCATGAATTCAATGAAGGTGGCCAGCTTGGGTGTGGGCTGGCGGTCGCGCGGGTAGACCAGGTGCATGGGCCGGGGCGTCGGCAGGCAGTCCGCCAGGACCGGCACCAGCCTTCCGGCCGCGATATCCTGCGCCAGCAACAGTTCCGCCTGCAGCACCAGCCCGAACCCGTTCAAGGCCGCCATGCGCAGCGCCTGGCCGCTGCTGGAGCGGAAGCGGCTGGGACGCGGCCGCGCGCTGCTGCGTTCCCCGCTGGCGTCGCGCAGGCGCCAGCGCATTTGCGGCGTCCAGTGCATGAAGTCCAGGCATTCGTGTTGCGCCAGGTCGGCCGGCGTGCGTGGCACGCCATGCTGTTCCAGGTAGGCCGGCGAGGCGCAAATCACCATCGCATACGGCCGCAGCGGCCGCGCCACCATGGCCGAATCCTCCAGGTCGCCAATACGGATGGCGGCGTCATACCCTTCATCGACCAGGTCGACCACGCGGTCATTCAAATTCAAGTCCAGGCTTACTTCCGGATACGCGCGCAGGTAATCCGTCATGGCCGGGCTGACCCACTCACTGCCAAACGATACCGGCGCGGTGATCTTCAATTTGCCGCGCGGCGCCGCGCGCATGGCTTCGGCGCCGCTTTCGGCTTGCCGGATCTGCGCCAGGATGGCGCGGCACTGGTCCGCGTACTGGCGGCCGATTTCCGTCAGGCTCTGGCGGCGGGTGGTGCGCGTCAACAGGCGCGCGCCCAGCAGGGTTTCCAGCGCCTTGATGTGCTTGCCCACCATGACTGGCGAGATACGGAATGCTTCGGCTGCCTGGGTGAAACTGCCTGCATCGACCGTGGCAACGAACACTTCCATGCTGCGCAGTTTATCCATGTGATTACTAATCCAGAGTTAGGAATGTTGTAAATCTTAGCGCATTTATTCTTTTTGTGACGGAAGCGATACTGGCAACACCTCAACACACATCAGGAGCACAGCATGAAAATCATCGTTATCGGCGCCAGCGGCACCATCGGCAAGGCAGTGGTGGAACAACTGGGCCAGCGCCACGAAATCATCACGGTCGGCAGCAACAGCGGCCAGTTCCAGGCCGACATCAGCGACATCGACCAGGTGCGCGCGCTGTTCGAGAAAACCGGCAAGGCCGATGCGGTCGTGGTGACGGCCGGCGCGCTGGCGTTCGCGCCGCTGGCCGAGTTCACGCCGGAACAGTTCCAGGTCGGCCTCGACAGCAAGCTGATGGGCCAGGTCAACGTGGCGCTGGTGGCGCAGCATGCGCTGAACGATGGCGGCTCCATCACGCTGACCAGCGGCAGCGTGTCGGAACAGCCGATCCGCCAGGGCGCCAGCGCATCGATGGTGAATTCGGCCCTGGAAGGGTTCGTGCGCGGCGCAGCCATCGAACTGGCGCGCGGCATCCGCATCAACGTGGTCAGCCCGACCCTGCTGACCGAATCGCTGGATGCCTACGGCGCCTTCTTCCCCGGCTGCGAAACCGTGCCGGCAACGCGGGTGGCGTTGGCCTACAGCCGCAGCGTGGAAGGCGCGCAGACCGGCCAGACGTTTAAAGTCTGGTAAGCCGGCGGGCGCGGTGTCACAATTGGCGCCTTTCCACTTTCCACAAGAAAGGCGTCTTGATGAAAAAGCTGTTGCTGCCCCTGCTGTTAGCCACGCTGGGTTCCGCCACCGCCGCCGCGGTGGCCCGGGAACCGGCCACCGTCACCGAATTGCACCAGATGACCAAACGCTACGCGCCGGTGGCGCTGAAGGCCGATGCGTCGAAACTGTCGGCCGGCGACCGCAAGGCCATCGCCAGGTTGATCGAGGCGGCCAAGATCATCGACGTGCTGCAATTGCGCCAGCGCTGGTCCGGCAATGAAGCGCTGTGGGCGGCGCTGAAAAAGGACAAGTCCGCGCTGGGCAAGGCGCGCCTCGATTACTTCTGGCTCAACAAGGGCCCCTGGTCCATCCTCGACGGCAACACCTCGTTCCTGCCGCCGCACGTGGGCGGCGTCGCGGTTCCGGACAAGAAGCCGGAAGGCGCGAATTTCTACCCCGAGGGCAGCACCAAGGCGGCGCTGGAGACGTGGATGAACGGCTTGCCGGCCGCGGACAAGGAACAGGCGCAATGGTTCTTCACCACCATCCGCGCCGGCGCCGACATGCAGTTCAAGACCGTCAGGTATTCCAATGAATACCGGCCGGAGCTGGAGAAGCTGGCGAAATTGCTGAAGGAAGCGGCCGCCGCGACCGACAACGCATCGCTGAAGAAATTCCTCGGCCTGCGCGCCGACGCTTTCCTGTCCAACGATTACCTGGCCTCCGATTTCGCGTGGATGGACCTCGACTCGCCGGTCGACGTGACGATCGGCCCGTACGAGACCTATAACGACGAACTGTTCGGCTACAAGGCCGCGTTCGAAGCGTACGTCAGCATCCGCGACCAGAAGGAAACCGACAAGCTCAATTTCTTCGCGCAGCACATGCAGGAACTGGAAGACAACCTGCCGCTCGATGCGCAGTACCGCAACCCGAAGGTCGGCGCGCTGGCGCCGATGGTGGTGGTCAACCAGGTGTATGGCGCCGGCGACGGCAACATGGGCGTGCAGACCGCCGCCTACAACCTGCCGAACGACGAGCGCGTGATCAGCCAGCGCGGCTCCAAGCGCGTGATGCTGAAGAACGTGCAGGAGGAAAAGTTCAAGGCTACCCTGACGCCGATCTCCAGACTCGTGCTGCGTCCGCAAGACCAGAAAGACCTGGACTTCGACTCGTTCTTCACCCACATCCTCGCGCATGAAATCATGCACGGCCTGGGCCCGCACGCCACCCAGGTCAACGGCCAGCCGTCGACGCCGCGCCAGGACTTGAAGGAAGCCTATTCCACCATCGAGGAAGCCAAGGCCGACATCACCGGCCTGTATGCGCTGATGTACATGATGGAAAAGGGCCAGCTGAAAAATTCGCTGGGACAGGGCGAGGAGGCGGAGCGCAAGCTGCACACCACGTTCCTGGCGTCGGCCTTCCGCACGCTGCACTTCGGGCTGACCGATTCGCATGCGCGCGGCATGGCGATCCAGGTCAACTACCTGCTGGACAAGGGCGGCTTCGTGTCGCACGGCGATGGCCTGTTCTCGGTCGACTTCAAGAAGATCAAGCAGGCGGTGCTGGACCTGGACCGAGAATTCCTGACCATCGAAGCCACCGGCGACTATGCGCGCGCGAAAGACATGATGACGAAGTACGTGGTGATCCGCCCCGAGGTGCAAAAAGCGCTCGACAAGATGAAGACAGTGCCGAACGATATCCGGCCATCGTTCCCGACTGCAGAAGCCTTGTTGAAGCGTTAAGGCGTGGGCGCGTGTTGTTGCTTATATAAGCTGTTGATTTTACAAGGAAATATTTTGTAACAGCCGCGCCAAATCCGGTTACATATTGACGATAGGCATGTATAGTTTCTCCAAGGAGAACGCCATGCCGAAAGTCATTACCTTGTTGTGCCTGTCGATCATCGCCGCTGCGCCGGCGCTTGCCGCTGCCGGCCAGTTGACGGAAATGGAAACGCGCTGGCTGCAGGCCGGCGCGCCCGTGCTGGCGTACGCCAAGGGCCAGTTGAAGCTGCCCGTCGATATCGTCGTGCAGCCGCAGGCCGCGCCCGGCGCGGTGCCGCTGGCCATGGGCTTCGACGGCGGGCGCTGCAAGCTGGTGCTGTCCATGCGCGGCAACGACACGGCCGAGGATGTGCTCAAGGGCGTACCGGCCGAGCGCCAAGCGCTGATGATCGAAGCCATGACCGCCCATGAAATGGGCCATTGCTGGCGCCACACGCAGGGCGCCTGGCACTCGGTGCCGGCCGGTTTCCAGGAGCCGGCCGCCGATGCCGCCGTCACGGCGGAAACCCGCGATCTCACCCGGCAATTGCGCGATGCGCGGCGCGAGGAAGGCTATGCCGACCTGGCCGCGCTGGCGTGGATACAGCAGCGCCGTCCCGCCGACTATCGCGTGCTCTACCAATGGCTGCATCAGGTGCGCGATGCCCAGCCCGACAGCCACGTGTCGCATGACACCCTGGCCTGGCTGCAATTGGCGGCCGATGGCCGTGTGCTGGCGGGAAATGCGCCATTCGAACAGGCAAAAGTACTGTGGAATAAGGCCATGCTGGCCGCTGACTGACCCGCTTTTGCTGTTGCGCGAACCCTACAGGACTATGTTGGGTAGCGTACAGAGCGCGTTGCTTGTCAGGAGTTTAATGGTTGCGTACACCATCACTTAGGGAGGACGCACCATGAACAAATTCGTGATCCTGGCGCTGGCCGGGGCTCTGAGCAACGCTTACGCAGCCGACACCGACCGGACTGCCTACAATGCCGCAAAAGACAAGGCTGCCGCCGATTACAAGGCCGCCAAGGCACAGTGCAAGAGCCTGACTGGCAATGCCGAAGATATCTGTGTCGAGGAAGCCAAGGTGGCGCGCGCCCGTGCCGAGGCGGACGCCGTGGCCCAGCACCGCGCCGGTGACGCCAGGGAGTTGCGCAAGGCCCGCGAAGACGTCGCCAAGGCGGAGTATGACCTGGCCAAGGAAAAATGCGACGACCAGACCGGCAATGCGAAGAAGGCTTGCAAGCTCGATGCGAAAGCCGCCAAGGATACCGCGATGGCTGACGCGAAACGCGCCGACCCCACCCCAACCATGGGTGAGCGCACCGCCGCCACGGTCGACACCACCCGCGACCGCACTGCCGCCGCCGTCGATACCACCCGCGACCGCACCGCGGCTGCCGTCGATACGACCCGCGACCATACCGCCGCTGCCGCCAACAATGCCGCGGCGAACACCCGCAACGCCACCGCGGCTGCTGGAGACGCCATGAGCGACACTGTCATCACCACCAAGGTGAAAGCGGAAATGGCGGCCGATCCGGGCGTGAAAGCGCTGGACGTGCACGTGGAAACCGTGAAGGGCGTGGTCATGCTGAGCGGCTTCGTGCCATCGAAAGCTGAAGCCGACAAGGCTGTGCAGGTGGCGCGCAACGTGAAAGGCGTGACGGAAGTGAAAAGCTCGATCCAGGTGAAAAAGTAAGCACCCGCTTGACGTGAAGTAACCGGCCCCGCCTGGCGCCCGCCGCCAGCGCGGGGTAAATTTTGCGTCGTCCGCAGCCCATTGACGGCCCGGCGCCGCCAGTACGGCGTGCCGGCGGCGTATAGCCATGCCGGGCGTGGTTAATTGGCGCTGACCGCCATTTGCTGGATCAGCGTTTCATCGGGGCGGCGCGAAACGGCGCGCGCATTGCCATTCTTCGCCATCAGGTTTTCCCAGAAATCGCGTTCCACGCGGGCCGACGCCAGCCGGCCATATGCCTGGCCATTGCTGTACTGAATGGTGGCGGCAATCCATGCCTCATGCCTGGCCTTGACCTGCTGGTACTCGCGCGAGGCGGCCACCATGTCATCCACATTCTGTTGTTGCGCGGCCGCCGCGCGGAAACATGCGCGCCATGCTTTCAACGATTTCTCAACCCGTCGTACACTCTCGGTAGAGGTCGAGCGCGGCGGGAAATCCGGCTGTGGGCATTCCGCGCTCTGCCGGGGATCGGTTTCAGCGCCAACCGCCAGGACCGGGCTGCACAGGATGGCAACGGATAACCATATCGATACCTGCTTCATCTAGACTCCCGTGGATGGATGTGTTGCCATTTTAGCTTGTCCGTACGGAAACTAAGTAATTTTTTTGTAACAGTGACGTTCTTATATACTGTCGGCATTGTGTCGATTGGGGAGGGCCGATGAGGCGAGCGATGGTCAGTGTGGCGGCAAGTCTGGTGGCGATGGGGCCGGCAATGGCGCAGCCGCCCGAATACCCGAACATTTCGGCCATGGGCAGCATGGGCGACACCGGCGCCCCCTGGTACCGCCAGTGCATGGCGGTCCAGCATTTGCAGCCCCCCGCGCGCGACCTGCCGCCCGCCAGCGCGGTGCACGGTTTGCGCCAATGCGGCGCGCAAGACCGCTATTACGATACCCGCCAGCGTGTCGCCGCCAGTCCCGCCGCCTGGGACCAGGTGCGCCATTGCGCGCTGGCCGAACATGATTCCGCCGTGTTGATGATGCTGTATGCGAATGGCTACGGCGTCTCACGCAACCACGAACTGGCGCTGAAATACGCGTGCTCGATGCCGGCCGCGCCGGCGGAAATGGATGCGCGCGTGGCGCACCTGAAGGAGCGCGCCGATCACCACGACCCGGCCGTCTTCGACCAGTGCGACGACGTGTCCAGCAGCCATATGGGCGCGTATTGCGCCGCGATCCAGGAACGCCAGGACAACCGCGAGCGCAGCAGCAAGGTCGAGGCCATCCTGCGCGGCTGGCCGCTGGCGCAGCAGGCGGTGGCGGCGAAATTGCAGGCGGCGCTGGAGCGGTTCGCGGCCAGCCGCGCCGACCAGGAGAGCGACATGAGCGGCGGCCTGCGCGCGGCGCTGGCGATGGAAGCGCGCGGTTTCGAGCTGGACCAGTTCGCGCGCGATTTGCAGGAAGCCGAAAAGGGCCGGCTGCCGCGCTACACGCCGCAGCAATACCAGCAGCTCGAACGCAAGCTGGGCGAATCGTTTGAACGCCTGATGGAACGCGGCGCCGGCAAGCCCGGCGCGCACCTGGTGGGCCACGGCACCGTCACCAAGGATGGCGTGCGCGCGACGCAGCAGGCCTGGCTGGCCTACCGCGACGCCTGGGTGGCGCTGGGCGCGGCGCGCTACCCGGCCGTGCCGGCCCATGTGTGGAAAGCGCTGCTGACGCAGCGCCGCATCGAACAGCTGGCCGAGCTGGACTCCTGACGTTGACCTGCCAGCGACGGCAGGTGCGGCGACGCCATGCCGCCGCGGTCAATGCGCCGACGGCCGGGAATCCGCCGCGGGCGTGCCGACCGCGTCATGGAACATGGCCGCTCCGATCGGGGCGCGCTCGCGTTCACTGCGCTCGCGCAGCGTGCGCCACACTTGCCTGACGTCCTTGCCGCTGCGCAGGTGGCGCGCGTAGCCGCAAGCGTAGATGCCGTCATAGGTGTTGGTGGTGTCGCCCAGCTTGTCACACTTGGCTTGCTGGTCGCTGGCGAATGTTTGCACCTGGGCCGCCGTCCACAGGCCGGTACGCTGCAGCGCATCCATGGCCATCGCGTCGGCGCCGCCTTCGTACACCCATTGCGCATGGCCGTCGACGCTGATATGGTCGCCGCTCAATTGCCAGACATGCGCCATTTCATGCGCGATGATCTTGACCAGGTGTTGGCGTTTCAGTGGATGGTCGCCCTTGAGTTGCTGGCCGCTGAAGGTGTACACCAGCTGCCCCTGCACGGCGCCGCCCTTGTAGCTGAGTCCAGGCTTGTCGAAGCCGGCAACGGCTGCCTGCAGGCGCAGCCGCTGCTTCAATTTGTGACCATATGCCTCTTCATAGTATTGCGCCAGGCGCGCGGTGGCGTCGGTCAGCGTATCGGTCAGCCATGGTTCCGCGGCCGGATCGATGATGACGTCGGCCACGCCGCCGCGCGCCGGCTGTTGCGGACCGAAGTACGCATAGCCGCGCATCGGCATGGCGGCCGTGGCGGCGGGCGGTGCGATCGCCGATTCGTTGCCCAGCCCTTGCAGGCGGAAGTCGGCTGCCATTTCCGCCGTCTCCGCCTTGTCCGCCATGCTGCCGCCTGGCCGGACTTCACCCTGGAAGTGCCCTAAAAACAGCGAGACGCCGCCATCGGTAAAGCGGCTGGCCGGCACGTATTGCTTTTCAATCAGCTCGCCGTAGCCGCGCACGTCGATGCTTGCCGTGTCGAACGGCTTGCCGTCCGCCGACAGCACCTCGGAGTCCTTGTCGCGGCGCAGGGCCATGCCTGGCGTGGCAACGGTCCACGCCTGCTGGCGGTATGGGCCGACTTCGTTATAGACGATGGCGGTGACGGGACGGGCGAAGCGGTATTGCAGGCGCCACGTGTCCGGCGCGGTATGGGTGACATCGATGGTGACGGGAATGGCTGCGGTGGTGGAAGGCGCCACGGGTTCGGCGTGCAGGCCGCTGGTGGCGGCCAGGAAGAGCAGGGCAAAGCGGCGGATCACGTCACACTCCTGTTTTTTTGATAACAGGACATCATAGCAGCGCCGCCGCCGAAGTAAAAGCGCCCGCTCCGCAGTGGGTGCGGGCGGGCGCCAAGCGGCGCGCGGTCAGCGCGCGTCGTTGAGGTACTTGTTCAGCCAGCCGTGCACTTCGTTGTAGAAGTAGCGGCTGTTCTCGCCCTTGAGGATCCAGTGGTTTTCATCGGGGAACACCACCAGCTTGCTCGGCACGTTGAGACGCTGCTGGGTCGCGAAGTTCATCAGCGCATTGTTGACCGGCACGCGGTAATCGAGTTCGCCTACCGTGATCAGGATCGGCGTCTTGAAGCCGGTGCCTTTTTCATGGTTCCCCGCCTGCATGACCGGGCTTTGCTCGCGCCACACCGGCAGGTTGCTCCATACCGGTCCGCCCGCGTTGACTTCGCGGCCATGGATGCTGTCGCTGGTGCCCCATTGCATGACCAGGTCCATCTCGCCCGCGTGCGAGACGATCGCCTTGTAGCGCGTGGTGGTGGCCTGCAGCCAGTTGGCCAGGTGGCCGCCATAGCTGGCGCCGCCGGCGGCCAGCTTGCCGGCGTCGATGAAGCTGTACTTCCGGATCGCTTCATCGACAGCCTGGTTGACTTCATCGCCCGGTCCCTTGAGCGGATCGAACTGGATCGAGCGGGCGAATTCCTCGCCATAGCCGGTCGAACCCTTGTAGTCGGTCAGCAGCACGATGTAGCCGGGCTTGGCCAGCAGGTGGTAATTCCAGCGCAGCACGAACTGGTCGCGCCACATGTTGGCGGCGCCGCCGTGGATCACGGCGAACAGCGGGTATTTTTTATTGGGATCGAAGTTGGCCGGCTTGACGATCATGTTGTGGATCTGGCGCCCGTCCGGTGTCTTGAACCAGAAGTGCTCCGGCGCCTGCCAGTCGATGGCGGCGGCCTTGTCCACGTTGAACGCGGTCAGGCGTTTCGGGCCCTGCGCCGTGAAGGCATGCACTTCCGGCGGGTTGATCGACGATTCCCACACGCCCACCAGCGTCTTGCCGCCAACCGACAGCGCGTTGATGCTGCCGGTCGGGTGGTTGGCCTCGGCGCGCACGTCGCCGCCGGTGTAATTCATCGAGTGCAGCTGTTCCAGGCCCGCGTGCTCGTACGTTAAATAAATGCGCTTGCCGTCGGCCGGCAGCGCGTAGCGTGAAATCGAGCGGTCCAGCGTGGCCGTCAGCACCTTGCGCTGCAGCGACGTGGCCGGCCAGGCGAAGCTGGCCAGGCGGTCCAGGTCATAGACCTTGCCCGGTGTTTCATCCTGCGTCAGCGCGAACAGTGTCTTGCCGTCCGGAGCGAACTGCAGCGCGCTGTAGCTGTGCGTATCGCTGGTCAACTGCTGCGCCTCGCCGCCGGCGGCCGGTGCAACAAAGATTTGCGTGGTGGCCGAGGCGCGCGCCAGCTGGTCGCGGTTGGTCGAGGCGGCAAACACCACGCCCTTGCCGTCCGGCGTCCACACCGCGTTCAGCGACTGGCCTTCGTCGCCCTGGCCGCCGCCAAAGCCCGGCAGGGCCACGAGTTTGCTGCCGGCCAGGATGTCACGTGGGACGGCGCCCGCTTCGGCGTCCATCACGAACAGGCGCACTTTCTTATCGTCCAGCCATTTGTCGAAGAAGCGCGGCGGGAACGATTCATAGGCGCGCGCGCTGTACTTGCGCTCCTTGCGTTCCTTGGCGGCCTTCTTGATGGATTCCTCGTCGGTCGCGCCGGGGTAGACGTCCGACACGAACAGCAGGCGCTTGCCGTCCGGGCTGAAACGCGGGCTGCGCGCGCCCAGGGTCAGCGTGGTCAAGCGCTGCGCTTCGCCGCCGCCGGCAATGTCGATGCGGTAGATCTGGCCGGCTTCGTCGCCGTCGCGCTTGGCCACGAACACCAGCGACTTGCTGTCCGGCGCCCAGTTCACACCGGATTCGCCGCCCTTGGAAAACGTCAGGCGGCGCGGCGCGCTGTCGTCGGCCAGCGACTTGATCCACAGGTCGGCCCATTGTTCCTTGCTGTCGTAAGCCGGATCGGTGACGGAAAACACGGCCCAGCGCCCATCCGGACTGACCGACGGCGCGCCGAGGCGCTTCATCAGCCAGACGTCTTCGTGGGTAATGGCGTGTTTGGCCGTGGCCGTGGCCGTGTTTCCGGTGGCGGCGGGCGCGGTGGCGCCGTTGGCCATGGCGCCCGTGGCGGCGGTCAGCAGCAGGGCGGTAAGGGAGGTTGAGAGTGTGCGCATGGTGGCTGTTGGGCTATCGAAGCCGGTAATGGTCAGCCATATGATTGCACCATGTCAATCGACCAAATGTTATGCAAATGTATCAGGCCGGCGCCGGTGATGAGCGGCGCGCCCGCAGCCCGCACGGCGAGGAGGCAGGTATGATATAAATGGCAATTTTCACACGTCGCCCCCTATGATCTTTTCCTTTATGACGCGGCGCCTGGCCGCGTTGCTGGCTGGCGCCGCCCTGTGGCTGGCGCTGGCGCCCTTGCCCGCGCTGGCGCAATCGGTCGCGTTCACGTTCGATGACGGCCCAAACCTCGCCGCCACGCCGCGCCTGTCGCCCCAACAGCGTAACGACGCGATGCTGGCGGCGCTGGCCAAACATCATGTGCAGGCCGCGCTGTTTGTCACTTCCGGCTATGGCGCGGCGCAGCCCGAAGGCCGGCAACTGGCGCAGGCATGGGGCGCGGCCGGCCACCTGGTGGGCAACCACACGGTGACGCACCCGGACCTGCACGCGGCCACGGTGCCGCTGGCGCAATACCGCGACGAAGTGCTGGCTTGCGACCGCGTGATCCGCGCCTTGCCCGGCTACCGCAAATGGTTCCGCTACACCTACCTGCGCGAGGGGAACACCCCGGAAAAGCGCGACGGCATGCGCGCCTTCCTGCAGGAGCACGGCTATCGCAATGCCTACGTGAGCCTCGATACCAGCGACTGGCGGCTGAACGACAAGTTGGTGGAAGTGCTGGCCCGCGATCCGCACGCCGACGTCGAACCGATCCGCGAGGCATACCTGGCGCACCTGCGCCAGCGCGCGCTCGCGTACCGCGACCTGGCGCGCCGGGTGCAGGGGCGCGACATCGCGCAAGTGATGCTGATGCACCATAACCTGATCAACGCGCTGTGGCTCGATGACGCGATCGCGCAGTTCAAGGCCATGGGCTGGACCATCGTCTCGCCGGAAGCCGCGTTTGCCGACCCGATATACCAGCTGGCGCCGGAACGCGCGGTGCCGGGCCAAAGCCTGTTGCTGTCGATGGCGCGCACGCTGGGCCTGGGCAAGGTTGAGGGATGGGAGCGGCTGGTGGACGATGGCGACCATGAAATCGCCGCGCTGAAGGCGCAAGGGCTGTAGCGGAAGGGGACAAAACAAAAACGCCATCCCGAAGGATGGCGTTTTTGATGAAACTTGGTAGGCCGTGCGGGATTCGAACCTGCGACCAACGGATTAAAAGTCCGCTGCTCTACCAGCTGAGCTAACGACCCGAAAGAGGCCGTATTATATACAGCTCAAATCATGCTTGCCAAGTATTTTTTCGCCACATTGTTTTTACAGCAGCGATGACGTGACTTTCAACACTTCCTCGGCAGTCGTGGCGCCTTCGCGGATTTTATGGGCGCCGGCGATGCGCAACGGTTTCATGCCGTCGGCCATGCTCTGGCGGCGCAGCGCCGCGATGTCGGTTTCTTCGCGCACCAGCTTGCTGAACTCGCCGGTCACGGTCAGCAATTCATAGATACCGGTGCGGCCACGGTACCCGGTCTGGCGGCATTCGGGGCAACCGACCGGGCGGTACACGGTGGCCGGTTTCGGCAAGTCCCAGCCGCCCACGATGGCGTGCCACACTTCGTCGCCGAGCACGCCGTCGGCCGCCTTGCAGTCCGGGCACAGCGTGCGCACCAGGCGCTGCGCCATGATGCCGCTCAGCGTGGCTTCCAGCAGGTAGTACGGCACGCCCAGTTCCAGCAGGCGCATGACGGCCGATGGCGCGTCGTTGGTGTGCAGGGTCGAGAGCACCAGGTGGCCCGTCAGCGCGGCCTGGATCGCCATCTCGGCCGTGGCCAGGTCGCGGATCTCGCCCACCATGATGATGTCCGGGTCTTGCCGCATCAGCGCCCGCACGCCATCGGCAAAGGACAGGTCGATGCCGGGCTGCACCTGCATCTGGTTGAACGATGCTTCCACCATTTCAATCGGGTCTTCCACCGTGCAAACGTTGACTTCCGACGTGGCCAGCGCCTTCAGGGTCGTGTACAGCGTGGTGGTCTTGCCCGAGCCGGTCGGGCCGGTAACGAGGATGATGCCGTGCGGCCGGTGCGTCAGCGCATCCCAGCGCGCCGCGTCATCCTCGGGAAAGCCCAGTTCCGGCAAGGTTTTCACCACCACGTCCGGATCGAAAATCCGCATCACGAGCTTTTCGCCAAACGCGGTGGGCAGGGTCGACAGGCGCAGTTCGATTTCCTGGCCGCCCGCCGTGCGGGTCTTGATGCGGCCATCTTGCGGGCGGCGCTTTTCAATCACGTCCATGCGCCCCAGCAGCTTGATGCGCGCGGTCATGGCGATCATCACCACAGCCGGCACCTGGTACACCTGATGCAGCACGCCATCGATGCGGAAACGGATCGCGCCCATGTCGCGCTTGGGTTCCAGGTGGATGTCCGAGGCGCGCTGTTCGAACGCGTATTGCCACAGCCAGTCGACGATGTTGATCACGTGCTGGTCGTTGGCGTCGACCTGGCGGTTGGCCTTGCCCAGTTCGACCAGTTGTTCGAAGTTGTTGCGCAGCGCGAGGTCTTGCCCGGTCGATTTGTTGGCTTTCTTGATCGACTTGGCGAGGCTGAAGAATTGCGACGTGTACTGCGCGATGTCGAGCGGATTGGCGATCACGCGGCGGATCATACGCCGCGAAATCTTGGCGATTTCCGCTTCCCATTCCAGCGCGAACGGATCGGCGGTGGCGATGACCAGCGTGTCGGGTGTCATTTCCACCGGCAGGATATTGAAGCGCGCCGCGTAGCTGGCCGACATCACGTCGGCCACGCGGGTGAAGTCGATCTTCAGCGGGTCGATGCGGTAGAACGGCAGTTGCACATGGCCGGCCAGCCATTCGGTCAGGTAGTCGAGCGTCAGGTGCTTGTGCGGCGGACTGGCCGACACCAGCTTGCAGTGCGCCACCGCGCACAGCGGATGCATGGAGCCGACCGTATTGCGCAGGATGCCTTGCGCCTGCGCGAAGTGGGCCTTGACATGGGCTTTCTCGACCATGCGGTCGGCCAGCAGCCAGGTGAAAATTTGTTGCAGGTCGAGTGCTTTATTCATCCGGCCGCCCCTTCGGTTCAGCGTTTCAGGCTTTGCGCCAGGCCCTTGAGCCACGATTTGGCCGGCAATTTGGTTTGCGCGACGATTTGCGCGGCGCGCTCCTTCAGCGCCTCAGTGTCGATCGCGCGCTGCTGCTTGAACGCGATGGCCACCACGTTGCCTTCATGGACCGGCGGCAGGCAGATGACCTGGGCGAACGCGAACTTCATGGCCTTGATGTTTTTCGCGTAGCTGGGGTGGTCGCCGAACAGGTTGACGGTCATGATGCCGTGCTCGGACAGGCAGGCCGCGCATGACCGGTAGAACTCGGGCGTGTCGAGCACCGGGCCGCGCGCGGTGGCGTCGTACAGGTCCACCTGCAGCACGTCGAGCGCTTCATAGTTGGCCTTGTCGGTGACGTAATCCATCGCATCCATTTCCAGCACGCGCAGGCGCCCGTCGTCCGGCGGCAGCTTGAACATCGAATGGCAGATCGCGACCACGTGCGGATTCAATTCCACCGCCGTGACGTCCGCTTGTGGAAACTGTTTATAACAAAACTTGGTCAGCGTGGCGGTGCCCAGGCCCAGTTGCGCGATGCTGCGCGGCTCGGCCAGCCACAGCATCCACGCATTCATTTGCTGCGCATATTCCAGTTCCGGCCAGTCCGGCTTGCGGATGCGCATCGCGCCCTGCACCCATTCGGTACCGAAATGCAGATACCGCACGCCTTCCTGTTCGGAAAGCGTGACGGGGGCGAACTTGGGTTTGCGGGGCTTGGTGGGCGCCTTGGCCGGTTTCGCCGCGGCAGGGCGCGACGATTCGGTTTTTTCAATGGATTTGCGTTTGATGAGCATGCGGGGATAAACGGCGAGCGGGGATGATCGCCGTATTATCCCGCGCCGGCTTCGGGCATGGCAAGCCGCGCGGAATGACCGTGCTTAATTCAGGATCGGGTCGGCCTGCACGCGCAGGCGCACGCGCTGGCCCGGATCGTACGGCATCACGATGTTGTAGGTGCGGCCGCGATAGTCGTACGACACGTCATAGCCATTGGTGCGTTCCTCGATGTGGTCGACCATGCGGCACTGCTTGACGGCTTGTTCCGTCACGCCGCCCGGCTGCGCATTCTGGTTGTCGATCCGGTCGCCCACCACGGCGCCGGCAATGGCGCCGGCGGCCGCCGCCGCGGTGCGGCCATTGCCGCGGCCGACCTGGCTGCCCAGCAGGGCGCCGGCAATGCCGCCCACGATCGAGCCGCCGGCGCTGCGTTCGGCCTGCTGCTGGACTTGCACGTATTCCGTGCGGCATTCCTGGCGCGGATGGTTGACTTGCTCGATACGGGGCTGCACCCGTACCACGCGGCCGAAGTCTTCGAAATCGGGGCGCTGCGCCTGCGCCAGCGGCAGGGCGCCCAGGCACAGCAGGGAAGCAATCACTTTGGTTTGCAGGTTCATGGTGTTACCTCTTGATCAAGTCATACACGAGTTGTATTGAAGTATGGTAATCCTGCCCCTGCTTAATAGTTGCAACCGATGGCAACAAAATGTAACCACGGGCAGAGCGGTTGGCGTCATGATGCGCGCATAAATCCAGAGGAAATGTTCTATTTCTAACAAATCCGTGGTCCGGAGGCACAATCGAGTTGATTAGAGACATACAACACGTTACCCTAACAAGTGTATGGAATCTGATTGATATAGAGCAACGTTTACCGTGCGGGCCTTCCAAATAAATATGAGTTTGCTGACCACTGTGCCGCCCAATCTCGTGCAGTCGATCCGGGCTTTCCGGGTGCCGGACTTGCAGGACGAGGCAGCCCGTCTTGGGCAGCATTTTCTCTATGCCCATTGCAACGCCGGTTATACCAAGCAGCAGGTGCTGGGCATCATTGCGGAGTCGTTCCTCTTTCCCAAGCCGTGCGGCAAGAATTTCGACGCCTTGCGCGTGTGCCTGACCGAAACCATGGCGCAGGCCGGCCAGCAGACCGGTTTCCTTGTGGTGCTGGAGCAATTGCCGAATACGCAAAAATTCGACCGCGAAGCACGCGAAACCCTGCTCGACGTGTTCCGCGACGCGGCCGATTACTGGGCTGAAAAGAACGTCCCGTTCCGCGTATTTTACTCGTTCGAATAACGCTTGCTGTGGCCGGTGGGGGGCATAACCGGTACAATAGAGGGTTTTTGACGTCCTCCCCAGTGCCCGATGAAAAACATCGTCATCCTCATTTCCGGCCGCGGCAGCAATATGGAAGCCGTGGTGCGCGCCGCGCAAGCCGAGCAGTGGCCCGCGCGCATTGCCGCCGTGATCAGTAACCGCGCCGACGCCGGCGGCCTGCAATTCGCGGCCAGCCATGGTATTCCCACCGCCGTGGTGTCCAACAAGGATTACCCGTCGCGCGAAGCGTTCGACGCGGCGCTGCAGGCGGAAATCGACCGTTTCCAGCCCGACCTGGTGGTGCTGGCCGGTTTCATGCGCATCCTGACGCCGGGCTTCGTGGACCACTATGAAGGCCGCATGCTCAATATCCACCCGTCGCTGCTGCCGCTGTTCCCCGGCCTGCATACGCATGAACAGGCGCTGGCGGCCGGCGTGAAGGAACATGGCGCCACCGTGCACTTCGTGACGGCGCAACTGGACCATGGCCCGATGGTGGGCCAGGCAACGGTTCCGGTGCTGGAAGGCGATACCCCGGACACGCTGGCCGCCCGCGTACTGGTGCAGGAACATCAGTTATACCCGCGCGCGATCCGCTGGTTCGTCGAAGACCGGTTGACGATTGCCGACGGCAAGGTCTTGATCAGCCAGAATTGATTTGAGGATGCCCGGCCTGCAGGCCCGGCACCCACGTCGTCTACATTAAAGGAACACTATGCGATTGCCACCAATGGTCCTCGCCAACGCTGAAGAAGTGTTGCGCGAGATTTTGCGCTTTACCGCGCCGGCCGACACCACGTTGTCGCGCTATTTCAAGGAACACCCGCGCCTCGGCGGCCGCGAACGCGGCGCCATCGCCGAATGCGTGTACGCCGTGCTGCGCAACAAGGCCTTCTTCACGGACTTCGCGGAATCGGGCACCGGCCCGGCCATGCGCCGCCTGGTCTTGCTGGGCATGATGGACGCCGTCGGCGTGGGCGCCTTGCCCAGCCTGACGCCGGAGGAAACCGCGTGGCTGGAACGCGCGGCCGGTATCGACCGCAAGCTGTTGCACAAGTCGATGCGCTCGAACATGCCTAAATGGCTGTATGAAAAGCTGGTGGCGCAATTCGGCGAAGAGGAAGCGCTGGCGCTGGCCGACGCCTTGAATACCCCGGCGCCGCTGGACTTGCGCGTGAACGTCATGAAAGCCGACCGCGACGACGTGGTGGCGGAACTGGCGCAGGCGCCGATCGTGGCCGAACCGACGCCGTATGCGCCGCTGGGCTTGCGTGTGCATAAGAAGCCGGCGCTGCAAAACCTGCCGCTGTTCAAGAGCGGCGCGATCGAGGTGCAGGACGAGGGCAGCCAGGTACTGGCGCAGATCCTGGGCGCCAAGCGCGGCGAGATGGTGGTGGACTTTTGCGCGGGCGCCGGCGGCAAGACGCTGGCGCTGGGTGCGCAAATGCGCAATACGGGTCGCCTGTATGCGTTCGACGTATCGGAAAAGCGCTTGTCGAAACTCAAGCCGCGCCTGGCGCGCAGCGGCCTGTCCAACGTGCATCCGGTCTTGATCGCGCACGAGCGCGATGCGAAGATCAAGCGCCTGGCCGGCAAGATCGACCGCGTGCTGGTGGACGCGCCGTGCTCCGGCATGGGCACGCTGCGCCGCAATCCCGACGTGAAATGGCGCCAGCAGGAAGGCGCGATCGCGGAAATGCACGACAAGCAGGTTGCGATCCTCGACGGCGCCGCGCGCCTGGTCAAGGGCGGCGGGCGCCTGGTGTATGCGACGTGCAGCTTCCTGAACGAGGAAAACGACGATGTGGCGGCAGCGTTCGTGGCATCGCACCCGGATTTCGAGTTGGTGCCGATGAGTAAGATCCTGGCGGAACAGAAGATCGCGCTGGACATGGGCGATTACTTGAAACTGTTGCCGCACAAGCACCAGACCGACGGCTTCTTTGCGGCCGTGTTCGAGCGCAAGAAAATGGCCAAGCCCGCCAAGGCGGATGACGCGGACGACGCCGAGTAAGCCCCCGAAGCCGGCCTAGCGCCGGCTTTTTTTTACTCGACATTTCGGTGCCTGGCCCTACAGTCGACATTTACTCGACATTTTGGTGCCTGGCCCCGAAGCTGCTACTCGACATTTTGGTGCCTGGCCCCAAAATGGCTATGAATGATGCAAAATTCATAGCATATTTGATGCCTGGTACCTCGCCGGCACTTACTGAACCCATCGCTGATGAAACAAGAACCGCTGAAAAACCTGATTGCCGATTTACTCAATGATATGCGCGACCCCGGCCTGCTGTGGCAGCTGGGCGCGTTGGTAGCCGCTGTGCTGCTGGGCTGGCTGATTTCGCGCCTGTTGCGCGCCCGGGTGGCGGCGCGGGTGGCCGCCACCGCGCCGGACAGCGGTATCGCACATTTTGGCGCGGAGAGTTTTTCGCGCGTGGTGGGGCCGCTTGCCATCGTTGCGTTCCTGTTCAGCGCGCAATTGCTGCTGGGGCAATGGCAAAAAGTGCATTTGCTGAAGGTGGCGGTGCCGGTGTTCCTGTCGCTGGTGGTGATCCGCTTCACGTTCGTGCTGTTGCGCAGGGTATTTGCCCGCCATGGCCAGATCGGCCAGACACTATTGACGTTTGAAAAGATCTTCCAGTTGCTGGTCTGGGCCGCCATGGCGCTGTACATCACGGGCACGTGGAGCGACCTGTATCAGTATCTCGACCACACGATGGTGCCGCTGGGCAAGCACAAAGTGTCGATTGCCGACGTGCTCGGCGCCGCAGTCTCGGTGGCGCTGCTGTTGATGCTGGCGCTGTGGGCCGGCGCCGTGCTGGAGGAGCGCCTGATGAAGGTCGAGTCCATGCACTCGAGCCTGCGCGTGGTGATGGCGCGGTTTGGCCGCGCCGTGCTGATCGTCGTGGCAGTGCTGCTGAGCCTGTCGGCGGTCGGTATCGATTTGACGGTGTTGTCGGTATTTGGCGGCGCGCTGGGCGTGGGGCTGGGGCTGGGTTTGCAAAAAATCGCCAGCAATTACGTTTCCGGTTTCATTATCTTGCTGGACCGCAGCCTCACGATCGGCGACATGATCACCGTCGATAAATACAGCGGCCGCGTGATGCAGATTAATACCCGGTATACCGTACTGCAGGGCCTCGATGGCGTGGAATCGATCGTGCCCAATGAAATGCTGGTGTCGGGCGCCGTGCAGAATTCCACGCTGAGCAACAAAAGCGTCTTGCTTAGCGCCAAGGTTTCGGTCGCTTACGATACCGACCTGGACCTGGCTCTGCGCTTGCTGGAACAGGCCGCGCTGTCGGTCGAGCGCGTGGTCAAGGACAAGCCGCCGTCGGCCAACCTGGTGAATTTCGGCGCCGACGGGCTGGACTTGCAGGTGAACTGGTGGATTTCTGATCCGGAAAATGGCCGCGGCGGTGTGATTTCCGACGTCAACCGTGCGATCTGGAAGTTGTTGCAGGAACACCGGATTTCCGTGCCATTCCCGCAACGGGAAATGCGTATCATCGGTCCGGCAAGGTTGCCGGAAGCCCCATAATGTGGCACAGGTCGCCTAAAAATTAGTCAGTTCCAATAGGCAATCCGTCCTCATGGGGACGGTTTGGGCGTACAATGTGGTCCAAGATGAGAAGTCGCGCCTGTTCAATGGGAGCCGTGCGCGAACGACATTTCCCCTACATGGAGCAGTAATGATCCCGAGTTTACAAGCAGTGTTGGCCTTCCTTGACGCAGGCCTGTTGGACCTGTCTGGCTGGCAGATTTTCGCTTATACCATGGTGGTAACCCATATTACCATCGCCAGCGTCACGATTTACCTGCACCGCCACCAGGCGCACCGCGCGCTGGAATTGCATGCGATTCCATCGCATTTCTTCCGTTTCTGGCTGTGGCTCACGACCGGCCAGGTCACCAAGGAATGGGCGTCGATCCACCGCAAACACCACGCCAAATGCGATACCGAAGAAGATCCGCACAGCCCGGTGACGCGCGGCATTAAAAAAGTATTCTGGCAAGGCGCTGAATTGTATCGCGCTGAATCGAAAAACAAGGAAACGCTGGAAAAATACGGCCATGGTACGCCGAATGACTGGATCGAGCGCAACCTGTACACCAAATATAGCGCGCTGGGCGTATCGGCTTTGCTGGTGGTAAATGTCATGCTGTTTGGCGTGATTGGTATTACCGTGTGGGCCGTGCAAATGCTGTGGATTCCCGTGACCGCGGCCGGCATTATCAACGGCATTGGCCACTACTGGGGCTACCGCAATTACGATTGCTCCGATGCGGCAACCAATATCATTCCATTTGGTTTGATTATCGGCGGTGAAGAATTGCACAATAACCACCACACGTTTGCCACGTCGGCCAAACTGTCGTCGAAATGGTATGAGTTCGATATCGGCTGGTTCTATATCCGTGTCCTGGAAACCCTGGGTCTGGCGAAAGTCAAGAAGGTCGCGCCGGAACCGAAATTCCAGAAAGGCAAAATGCAAGCCGACCTCGAAACCCTGCAATCCGTGATTGCCAATCGTTATGACGTAATGGCGAAATATGCGAAATCCATCAAGTCGGCATGGAAAGAAGAAATGCAGCACTTGAATAAAGCTGAACTGGAAGCGCGTTTCCTGAAATCGTCGCGCAAGCTGTTACAGCGCGAACCGGCCAAACTTGAAGCGCCGCAAAAGCAGCAATTGGTGGAATTGTTTGAACACAGCAAAGTGCTGGAAACCATGCACAATATGCGTGTGGAATTGGGCGTGATTTGGGAACGGTCGCATTTCACCCGTGACCAGTTGCTGGCCAAGCTGCAAGACTGGTGCGACCGCGCCGAAGCATCCGGCATTAAATCGCTGCAGGAATTCTCGCTGCGCCTGCGCAGTTACGCATGAGTTTGAATTAAACGCTGCATCCAAACGGCCCGTAAGGGCCGTTTTTATTTTCCGCTGCATACAGCACTTTTTTCGGTTGAAGGGGATCGTCCGCCTTGTTTATGCCAATAATTGGCTTGATCATGCTCATTTCTTGTATAAAACTCGGTGAAATCAGCAGTTTTTTACCATTGCCTGCGCGCATCGTTCTGCTACGATGAGGGTATTGCATTTTTTGAAATGGAGAAGCCATGCAATTCAAATGGATTAAAAAGCTCGTGGTTGCGATCGTCGCCGTCATCGTGCTATTCATGCTGACCCCGTTTGCCATCGTTCCGGCGGGCCATCGCGGTGTATTGACGACCTTTGGGAAACCATCGGAACAGGTTTATGGCGAGGGTATTCATTTCCGCTGGCCGCTGGCGCAAACCATGCATCTGGTTGGTGTGGCGATAGAAAAAGGCGAGGGTGAAGGCGATGCGGCGTCGCGTGATTTACAGCGTGTGAAAACCCGTATCGCCATTAACTACCACGTGAAACCCGAAGCGGCGGTAACGGTCTATCGGGATTTGGGCAACCAGCCGGGCGACCGGATTATCGTGCCGGCGGTGCAGGAAGCCGTCAAAGCCGTGACTGCCCGTTATACGGCGGAAGAATTGATTTCCAAGCGCGCCGTGGTGCGTGACGATATCGTGGCGGCCTTGCGCGAACGGATGTCGCGCCATGGCTTGATCATCGATGAATTCTCGATCATCAATTTTAATTTCAGTAAAACCTTTGATGAAGCCATTGAAGCGAAAACCACGGCCGAGCAATTGAAAATGAAAGCCGAGCGCGATTTGCAGCGCATTGAAGTGGAGGCCCAGCAGAAAATCGCGCGCGCCCGCGCCGAAGCCGAAGCACTGGCATTACAGCGCCAGCAAGTGACGCCGGAATTGCTGAAGTTGCGTGAAATTGAAAACCAGGCCAAGGCGATTGAAAAATGGGACGGCAATTTGCCCAATACCATGGCCGGCGGCGCTGTGCCGTTTATTAATTTGCCTGCCAATAGCAAATAACTTGTCCGCAGTTTGATTTAACACCGTATTTGTGACACCCTGGGGTCAGGCACCAGGGTGTGACATGCGGGAGGCATGGTGCTTATATAGTGGCCATGACGGCCAGCAATGCGCAGAGTCCAATCAAGGCCAAACTGACCGGGTCCTTGCTGACATATAACACCGGATCTTCATTGACCTGGCCGCGGAATGCCAATACCCATAAGCGCCCCAGCCAAAACACCAGCAGCGGGACGATGCCCAGCAATAATGGCGGTGTGTGGTAGCGTGCGGCGACATCGCTGGAATTGAAATACAGCATGAAAATCAATACGGATAGAAATGCACTGTTGATGCCCATCATTGCTATGGGCGACTTGTCTTCCACCGTGTAACCGCGGCCGCTGGTCTTGTCCTTGCCGCGGCGCTTTAAATTGAACAATTCACTGTAGCGTTTCAGCAGCGCCAGGCTGAGGAAGATAAAGAATGAAAACGCCAACAGCCAGAACGACGGTGTGATGCCGGTGGCGGCGCTGCCGCCCAGCACGCGCACGGTATAGAGCAGCGACAGCGCGACGATATCGACCATCAGGATGCGCTTCAGGTAAAACGAATACGCCAGCGTGCTGGCGAAGTACACCAGCACCACCAGCAGCAGCACGGTATCGAACGCGGCGCACAGGGCAAGCGAAGCGGCTGCCAGCACCGGGCTGGCAAACATGGCGACCGGCAGCGGCAATTTGCCGGACGCGATCGGGCGCTTGCGCTTGACCGGGTGCAGGCGGTCGTCTTGCGCATCGAGCGCATCGTTGAGCAGGTAAGCGCTGGACGCGCACAGGGAAAACGCGGCAAACGCCAGCAGCGATTGCAGCGCGGTGCCGACATCGATCGCATGGCCGGCCAGCATCGGCAAAAACACCAGCAGGTTTTTCAGCCATTGGCGCGGCCGCATGGCCTTGAACAGCGCGGCCAGCGGATGCGCGCGCGAACCGCCCATGCGCTCGGTGCTGGCGCCGTTTTTTAACGCAAAAGGATGGCGCGTGACGGAATATGCGCGGCGCGCCGCTTCCCACACCGGGATATCGACCGTGGAATTGCCGATATAGTCATAGCCGCGCGCGCCGTAATGTTGCACCAGCACGCCAGCCTTGTTGCTCGATGTCAGGTTGAGTGCGCCATCGGTGGCGTGCACCGCGTCGAACACGCGCAAATGCGCGGCAATGCCTTCGGCCAGCGTGCGCTGGCTGCCGGTGGCCAGCACGATGCGGCGGCCATCGCCATATTGCGCGGCAATATCGGCCAGCAATTCGCGGTCGTAGGGCAGGGTGGCGGGATTGGGCTGCACGCGCTCGGCAATGCGGGCCTTGAAGCCGGCTTTGCCCAGCAACAGCCAGAATGGCAGGCGCCAGGCTTGCCAGAAATGCTGGCGCAGGAACAGCAGCAGCGATTCCCACAGCATGTCGGTGTAAATCAGCGTGCCATCGAGGTCGACGACCAGCGGCGGTTCACCGGCGCGGCGGTTGCCGCGCGCAGGCGTTGTCGTGAAAGGCGTACTGCCAGGCATGTGGTTCTTTCTTGGCCCCGATGGGCGTGGTTCCAGTTGCGCCAGGCGCGGTTGGGGCGGATTTTATCAAATCCACAAGAATCCGATACGGCTGGGATACGATACCAGACGTGGCCGGGAGCGGCAGTGCCAAGGGAAGCGGAGTAGGGAAGTACAGCGGAGTGAAGCTGAAAATGAAACCGGCGGCCGAGGCCGCCGGTTTGCAGGCAGCGCGGGACCAGCCCACGCCACGAACCCGATCGATTACTTGATCTTGGTTTCTTTGTACAGAACGTGCTTGCGAGCTTTAGGATCGAACTTCATGATCTCCATTTTCGCTGGCATGGTGCGCTTGTTCTTGTCGGTCGTGTAGAAGTGACCGGTACCTGCGGTCGATTCCAGTTTGATTTTGTCGCGGCCGGTTTTTGCCATGATCTAGCTCCCTATTAAACTTTCTCGCCACGAGCACGCATGTCGGCCAGGACGGCGTCGATGCCTACCTTGTCGATGGTGCGCAGACCGGCGTTCGACAGACGCAGGGTTACGTAACGGTTTTCAGATTCTACGAAGATGCGGCGGTTCTGCAGGTTAGGCAGGAAACGACGCTTGGTTTTGTTGTTAGCGTGGGAAACGTTGTTGCCGACCATCGGCTTCTTCCCAGTGACTTGGCAAACACGTGCCATGGCGCACTCCTTGAGTTACTTCCGAAATTGGAAAACCGAGACTATAGCAAAAAAACTTAAGATATTCAACGACTTGCGAAAAACAATTGTGTCTTGAATTTTCTGGAAATTTTACAATTGGCGCAAGCTCTTGTTTTACATAGGTAAACTGCCTATGGAACAGGCAAGTTCTATAGTTGTCCGTGTTCGGCAAACGAGTACACCTGGTGCCCCGCCACGACAAAATGGTCGAGCACGCGCACATCGACCAGCGCCAGCGCCTGGCCCAGCGCGCGCGTCAGCAGCACATCCGAGTCGCTTGGTTCCGGCGCGCCGGACGGGTGGTTATGCGCCAGCATGACGCTGGCGGCGTTGCGCTGCAGCGCTTCGCGCACGACTTCGCGCGGATACACACTGGTATGCGACAGGGTGCCGCGGAATAATTCGCAAGCGTCGATCAGGCGGTTTTTCACGTCCAGGAACAGGACGTGGAACGATTCATACGGTTGCCGCGACAGCGACAGCCGCAGGTATTGCTTGACCGCGTGCGGCGACTGCAAGGTGACGCCGGCCTGCATCTGCTCGGCCAGCGCGCGGCGCGACAATTCCAGCACGGCCTGCAACTGGGCAAAGCGGGCGGCGCCCAGGCCGTGGATCGCGGAAAAATCGCGTACGCCGGCCGACAGCAAGCCGTGCACGGAACCGAAATGGCCGACTGCGTCATAGGCCAGCGCAATGGCGTCCTTGCCGCGCACGCCGACCCGCAGGAAAACCGCCAGCAATTCCGCATCGGACAGCGTGTGCGCGCCTTCGCGGATCAGGCGTTCACGCGGACGCTGGTGAATTGGCCAGTTGGAAATGCCCATGCCGCACCTCATGTCGGGGAGAGTTTCCCATTATGGCGAGCGCCTCCCGGCACGGGCTTGCAGCAAATCAGCGCTGCGGTAAATGCGGTTGCAGGAAGCGCGGCACCGTGGCGGCAATGGCAAACGGGATCAGCATCGGATACAGGCCCCACACCACGCGCCCCTCGACGCGCACGCTGAGCATGGCGTACAGCGGCGGCAGCGCCATCAGCAACAGCAGGCTTTTCAGCGGCCGCAATTGTTGCGGCGCGCGCGGCAAGCCCACCAGCGCCATCGGCAGCACGGCCCCGGCGCACAGCGCCAGCGAGGCCAGCGAGCGCCAGTCGCCGCTGAGCGCGTGCACCAGTTGCTGCACGCTGGGTTTCCACACGTACGACGGCAAGCCCGCCACGATATACCAGCGCACCGCCAGCAGCCAGGCGCCGGCCAGCGCCAGCGCCGGCAGGCCGATGCGCCACGGCGCCTGGCGCGCCGCCAGCAGCCAGACCAGCAACAGGATATTTTCTTCACGCACCGCCGTACCGACCACGCCGGCCAGCGCGGCCAGCCACGGCTGGCCCGACACCAGCGCCAGCACAAAGGCGGCGCGCGCGCAAATCGAGCCGGGATCGACCAGCAGGTACGGCGCATACCAATAGGTTGGCACGGCCAGCACCATCAGCGCGCCGGCCAGGTAGCCAAGACGGCGCGGATAGCCGAGCCGCACCACGGTCAGCGCCGCCATCACGCCGGCCGCGCTGACCAGCAGCCAGTTCAGCAGTGCAAAACTGTTGTGCAACTCGCCCGGCAGTACCGACGCCACGGCCGGAACCAGCAGGCGGTAGGGGAAGGGCGCCTGCAGCGCCTCGAACGGCAACTGCCCGCGCAGCCACAGCGCCGTATTGAAATACGCCAGCGAATCTTCGACGGTGCCGCCCCAGCGGCGCCACATCAGCGCCAGCGCCAGCGCGGACAAGGCCAGCATCAGGGACAGCAATTGCATGCGGTTCAGCGTGCGGACCGTGGAATAACGGTAAGGGGAGGGAAAAATCTGCATGGGCCGATTATAGGGAATCGCATTAAATCATGTGCTGACAGCAACAATTCCTCACATTTGGCTCCGGCCACCGACCCCGAGGCCGGGGCGCGGCGGCGCAAGGTGGCTTACAATGTCGGATCATTTGTCACCCACCCACGTATATCATGTCTAACGAGCAACCCAACGTTGTCACGCCATCGGCTTACCTGACCCTGCATTACCGCCTTGCCACGGTGGACGGGACCGATATCGTCACCACCTTCAATGGCACCCCTGCCACCCTGATGCTGGGCCAGGGCCAGCTGGCGCCGGTGCTGGAAGAATTGTTGTTGGGCTTGCCGGAAGGCACGCATCAAACCTTCGACCTGGAGCCCGGCGTGGGTTTCGGCCCGCGCAACCCGGAACTGGTGCGGCCGGTCTCGCGCGCCACCCTGGAAGCCAATTCGCCGCCCGGGGAAGAATACAAGATCGGCGACCTGGTGGATTTCGCCGCTCCCGGCGGCGGCCGCTTTGCCGGCGTGTTGCGCGAATTGCGTGAAAACGATGCGGTATTCGACTTCAACCACCCGCTGGCCGGCCAGCCGGTGAAATTCGAAGTGAAATTAATTTCGGTTCTGTAAGGAATAAGCATGGAAAAAGAACTGTTGCTGGCGCAGCCGCGCGGCTTTTGCGCGGGCGTCGACCGCGCCATTGAAATTGTCGAGCGGGCGCTGGCCCAGTTTGGCGCCCCGATCTACGTGCGCCATGAAATCGTGCACAACGCCTACGTCGTCAACGATTTGCGCAGCAAGGGCGCGATCTTCATCGAGGAACTCGACGATGTCCCGGCCGGCAATACACTGGTGTTTTCCGCCCACGGCGTCTCGAAGGCCGTGCGCGCCGAAGCCGAGGCGCGCGGCCTGTCGATTTTCGACGCGACCTGCCCCTTGGTGACGAAGGTGCACGTGGAAGTATCGAAAATGCGCAAGCAGGGTTGTGAAATCATCATGATCGGCCACGATGGCCACCCGGAAGTCGAAGGCACCATGGGCCAGACCGAAGAGGGCATGTACCTGGTGGAAACCGTGGAAGACGTGGAAAAGCTGCAGGTGGCCAATCCCGATGCGCTGGCGTACGTGACGCAGACCACCTTGTCGGTGGATGACACCACCGACATCATCGCCGCGCTCAAGCTGCGCTTCCCGAACATTATCGAACCCAAGAAGGGCGATATTTGCTACGCCACCACCAACCGCCAGGAAGCCGTGAAATTCATGGCGCCGCA
>CBIHOX010000039.1:0-41012 GCA_966211685.1 uncultured Pseudoduganella sp. | reverse complement strand
AGATGTCGGGATCGAGCGCGGGCCGCAGGCACTGGTGCAGGGCGCGTTTGGTCAGCGCGCCGCGTCCTGTCACGAAATCCAGGGTGCGGCCGTTGCGGTCGCGCGCCACCAGGATGCAGACCTGTTCATGCGAGATGCCGCGCAACTGCGCGTGGCCGCCCCGGCGGCGCGGGGGACGGTCGAGGTGGCGCGATCCCTTCTGCGATTCCAATAAAAACATTTCATCGGCTTCGGCGATGCCATGCAACAGCGGCGCGCGGTCGGTTTTTGGCAAGCTGAGGAAACGGTGGCGCCAGCGGAACGTGGTGTTGCGGTGGACGCCAAGCGTGCTGGCGGCGCGCCGCACCGAGTGCGAGTCGAGCAGGCTGTCCAGGTAGCGCAGCCACTTTTCCTTGTGGTGCAGGTGCGCCAGCGGCGTACCGGTCAGGGTATTGAAGGTTTTGCCGCACTGGCGGCAGCGGTAGCGCTGCAGGCCGCTTTCGCGGCCGTGCTTGTACCAGTGGCGGGCGCCACAGCGCGGGCAGCACAGTTTGGCATGGGCCGCCTGGTCCAGCAGCAGGCCCACCTGTTGCCGGGCATCGCCCTGGCCAAGCCGGGCTTGCAGTTGGGCGCACTGGCGCGCGGTCAGGCTGGCCAGCTGGGACAGCAGCGCTGCGAAAGCGTGGGTTTCCATGACGGGCCTCCAAACAAGGGGTTTGATTCCTTGGACTGGAGACGCAAAAGAAGGTTCCACGAATTTCGCAGACAGCGCCTTTTTTTTAACAGGGCAGTTTATGTTATTTCCAAACAGCAATTGATAACCATCAAGGCTGTGCTACGCTGTGGCTTTCTGCATCAGCCTGTCATCCGTATCGACCGCATGCCAGTCCGCCGCCATCTTCTGCCGCTCGTCCTTGCCGCTGCGCTGGCCGGCCATGCCGTCGCCAGCGGCCCGCCGGATGTCGCCAGTGAACTCGACGCCATCGTCAAGTTGGCGGAGCAATCGCCGCCGCGCGCACTGGAGCGGCTGGACAGCCTGAACGCCAGGCTCGACCCTGCCACGCCATACGCAGCGCGCCTAAAACTGTTGCGCAGCGAAGCGGACATGCGGCGCGACGCGGGCCAGCTGGAGGCATGCTACGCCGCCGACCAGCGTGCATACCAGCTGGCCATCGCCAATCATGACGCCGCCACGGCCACGCGCGCCAGCCTGTGGCAAGTCTGGCGCCTGCTGGACTTGAGCCGGCCGGACGATGCGCAGGCCGCGCTCGACGCCATTGAAAAGCAGGCGCCAAAACAGTTGCCGGCCGAAGTCACGGTGGCGCTGCTGCGAGCGCGCGGCGACGTCCTCAACCTCAAGGGCCATTTCGACAAGGCGCTGCAAGCCTACCTGCAGGCGCTGGCGCTGCTGGCAGGAAAACCGGATGCCAGCGCCCTGCGCGCCGCGCTGTACGGGCAGACTTCCCAGGTGTACCTGAATACCGACCAGCCCGAGAAGGCGGTCGAGCATGCCCGGCTTGGACTGGCTGAGCCGAAGGCGGTGCTGCGGACCAGGGCGTCGCTGCAATTCAGCCAGGGTCTGGGACTGGTCCGGGCCGGCAGGCACCCGCAAGGAATCGAAGCGTTCGAGCAAGCGCTGGCCATCACCCAGCGTGCCGAGATGTGGGGCATGGAAGCGTCCATGCGCGGCAATGTCGCCGATTATTACCTGCGCCGCGAAGACTACCCGCGCGCGGAACAGGAAGCGCGCAAGGCGCTGGCGGTCGCGTCGAAGGTCAGTGACGAGAATTACCTGATGATGGCCAAGGCCAACCTGGGCTTTGCGCTGATGGGCCTGGGCCGCCTGGCCGAAGGCCGGGAGTACGTCGATGCGGTAATCCGGCAGTTGCGCGATTCCGGCTCGACGGCCGACCTGGAATCCGTGCTCGATGAAAAAGGCCGCATGCTGGAAAAGGCGGGCCGGGCTGGCGAAGCGCTGGCCGTGGTGCGCGAGCAGCAGAAACTGCAGAAGAGTAATTCCAAGACCGAGCGCGACCGGGCCATCGCGAAATTGCAGGAAGAATTCGACGCGGCCCAGCGCACGCGGCAGATCGCCGTGCTGAAGCAGGAAAATGCGTTGAAGGATTCGGAATTGCGCAGCCGCCACACGGCGCTGGCGGCGACCGGATTTGCCGCCGTGCTGACGGTGCTGGCCGGGGTCGTGGTGCTGGTGCTGTACCGGCGCGCCGCGAGAAGCAATGCCGCGTTGAAGAAGCTCAACGCGCAACTGGAATACCATTCCACGCGCGATGCCTTGACCGGCTTGCACAACCGCCGCTCGTTCCAGGAAAAAATGCGCTCGGTCAGCGCCCACGGCGCCAGCAACCGGCGCAGCGCGCCGGCGGTGCAGGTCACGTGTTTCCTGCTGTTCGATATCGACCATTTCAAGGGCATCAATGACCGCTGGGGCCACAACACCGGCGACGAAGTGCTGGTCGAAGTCGCGCGGCGCCTGCAGGCCACCGTGCGCGACACCGACATGGTGTTGCGCTGGGGCGGCGAGGAATTCCTGATTTATGCGCCGGAAACTGACCGCGGCCAGGCCGGCGGCCTGGCGTCGCGCGTGCTGCATGCGATCGGCGGCACGCCGGTGCAAACCGGTAGCGGCGCGATTCACGTGACGATTACCGCCGGGGTGGTTGCGCTGCCGATCGGCGCCGATGATTGCACGGACTGGGAAACCGCGGTCCGGCTGGCGGACTGGGCGCTGTACCAGGGCAAGAAAAACCAGCGCAACCAGGCGCAGGTCATCGAGCGCATCCACGTGCCGGCCGCGGAAGCGCTGGCCGTGCTGGAAGGGCGCGCCGGCGGCGACGCCCACGCGCTGCTGGACTTGCACACCGTGGCGGGCCCGGCGCGGCCGTAGGAGAGCGCCGGGCGCCGGGGCCGGGCCCGGAAAACGCAAGCGTCAGCGGTAATTTTCGCCGGCCAGGCCGTACTTCTGCATCTTGTGGTACAGCGTCTGCTTCGGCACCGACAGCGCCGTGCAGGCGTCCGCCACGCTGCCGCCGGCGTTGCGCAGCGCCATTTCAATCAGCGCGCGCTCGAACGCCGCCACCTGGTCGGCCAGCGGCAGCGCCGGCGCCATGTCGCCGGACGGGCCCATGCCCATGCCGAGCGCGAAACGGTCCGCCGCGTTGCGCAGTTCGCGCACGTTGCCCGGCCAGTCGTGCGCCATCAGCGCCTGCATGTGGGCGGCCGGCACCATCGGCACATCGCGGCTGTAGCGGGTGCAGGCATCCATCAGGAAGTGTTCGAACAGCAGCGGGATGTCTTCGCGCCGTTCGCGCAGCGGGGGAATGCGCAGCACGATCAGGTTCAGGCGGTAATACAGGTCGCTGCGGAATTTGCCTTCGTCGGAAAACGCCTTCAAATCCACCTTGGACGCGGCCACCACGCGCACGTTGACCGGGACCGGGGAATTCGACCCGAGCCGCTCGATATAGCGTTCCTGCAGCACCCGCAGCAGCTTGACCTGCAGTGTCAGCGGCAGGCTTTCTATCTCGTCCAGGAACAGCGTGCCGCCATCGGCATGTTCGATCTTGCCCACCTGGCGCTTGGCCGCGCTGGTGAAGGCGCCGGCTTCGTGGCCGAACAATTCGCTTTCAAAGATGGTTTCCGGCACCGCGCCGCAATTGATGGCCACGTAGTGGCTGTTGGCGCGCTGGCTGAACTGGTGCAGGCAGCGCGCCACCAATTCCTTGCCGGTGCCGGTCTCGCCGTAAATCAGCACGTCGGCAGGCTGGCACGCCACGCTGTCGATCAGGCGCCGCAATTCCACCATGGCCGGCGCATTGCCCAGCAGGGTGGCGGCAATGCCCTGGGTCGAGGCCAGACGCTGGCGCAGGCTGTGCACTTCCAGCTGCAACGCGCGCTTGTCGGCTGCGCGCCGCACCACGTCGGCCAGCTGTTCGGCCGAATACGGTTTTTCAATGAAGTCATAGGCGCCGTCGTGCATGGCCTGCACCGCCATCGTGATGTCGCCGTGGCCGGTCACCACGATCACCGGCAAGTCGGGATCGATCTTGCGCGCCTCCTTCAACAGTTCCAGCCCGCTCATGCCGGGCAGGCGCACGTCCGTCACCAGCACGAACGGCTGGTGCGGCGCCAGTTGCGCGAGCGCCTGTTCGGCCTCGACGAATTCGCGCACGATGAAGCCGACCAGGTCGAGCGTTTGCGCGCTGCCGGCGCGCACATTCGGGTCGTCCTCGACCAGCAGGATTTCAATATCGTAAATGCTGTCCATTATGTCTCCACAGGCGCAATTTTTAATTTGATGACGAAACAGGCGCCGGCATCCGCCTGTTCCGCGCTTAAGGTACCGCCAAAGTCCTTGATGATCTGCTCGGAAATCGCCAGGCCCAGACCGAGGCCCTGTCCCTGCGGTTTGGTAGTGTAAAACGGTTCGAACAGGCGGGCGCGCGCTTCTTCCGACAGGCCCGGCCCGGTGTCGGCCACGCGCAGCTCGACCCAGGGGCCGGCGCGGCCGGCGCTCAAGGCCAGGACTTTCTCGCTGCTGTCGGCCATGGAATCGAGCGCATTGGTCATCAGGTTCAGCAGCACCTGTTCCAGCCGGTTGCTGTCGCACAGCGCATACAGTTCCGGCTCCGCGATGCGCAGCTGGAACGTGACCTTTTCCAGCGACATGCGGCGCTCGATCAGCACCAGCACGTTGGTGATGGCGGTATCGATCGATACCGCTACCAGCGCTTCGTTGGATTTACGGGCAAAGGTCTTCAGCTTGCCGGTGATCGTGCCCATGCGGGCCACGATCTGGGAAATGTTCTTGAGGTTGTTGCGCGCATCGTCCAGGCGGCCGCGGTCGAACAGCAACACCGCGTTGTCGGACATGGTGCGCAGCGCCGTCAGCGGCTGGTTCAATTCATGCGTGATGCTGGCCGACATCTGCCCCAGCACCGCCATTTTGCCTGCCTGGAACAATTCGCTTTGCGTGCGGTGCAGCTGCTGTTCGGCATGCCGCCGCACTTCGATTTCCTCGGACAGGCTTTGCGTGATCTTTTCCAGCCGCGAAGTGCGCTCGGCCACCATGGCTTCCAGGCTGTTATAGGCCGACAGCAAATCCTCGCGCGCCTGCAGCCGCTGGCGCATGGCGCGCCGCCGCTGCCGGAAATACAGGAACAGCAAGACCAGGAAGCCGTAGGCGAGGATCGCGAACACCATGCCGATGCGCGAATTGGCGCGCACGGTCGACAGGTCCGACAGGTAGATGAAGGTCCACTGGCGCGGCGCCAGCATGCGCGTTTGCGCCAGCATCGGCAGCGCACGCATATGGTCGGGCGAACCGGGGTCGCGGATCGTCACCACGCGGGTGCCGTCGCTGCGCGGCACGTCGGCGTCGAAGCGCAATGGCGGCAGGGCTTCCTGGTGGTACTGGCGGGTCAGCTCCAGGTGCGCGCGCACATTGGCCGGCAGCGGACTGAGGGTGCGGTAGCGCCAGGCGGGGGCCGAGCTGAGGAAGATCACGCCATTGCCGTCGGCCAGCATGACCTTGTCGGCGGTGCCGGTATTCCAGCTTTTTTCCAGTTCACTGATGTTGACCTTGACGGTCGCCACGCCCAGCATCTTGCCGTCGCGGTAGATGCCTTGCGCAAAGAAGTAGCCGGCTTCGCGGTTGGTGGTGCCGACCCCGTAGAAACGGCCCGAGCGGCCGCGCAGCGCATCCTGCAGGTAGGGACGGAACGCCACGTAATCGCCGACAAAGCTGTCTTTCTGGCGCCAGTTGCTGGCCGCTTGCGTGCGGCCCTGCAGGTTGACGATGTAGATCGTGCTGGTGCCGGCCTGGCGGTTCAGGCGTTCCAGGTATTCGTTGACGGTGTTGCGCAATGCCGCGTCGTCCTGGCGCTGCAGCAGCGCCACCACGTCCTTGTCCAGCTCCAGCATGCGCGGCAGGAATTCGTATTTGTCGAGCAGGTTTTCCAGGCTGGCCGCATAGGTTTCCAGCCGGCGCGCTCCTGCCGAGCGCACCCGTTCCGTGTTGAGCTCTTCCAGCCACCAGTAGGCCAGCCAGGCCAGCGCCGCGCCCACCAGCAGCACCACGCTCCACGCCAGCGCGCCGCGCCAGCGCCGGCCCGCGCCGGCCGAGGGCAGGCGGGGCGCAAGCGCGGGGGGAAGCGTGGGGGTATCGTGCGTGGGCGGCATGGGAAGACTATAGCAAAGGTCGGCGGGGACGCCACTCCGTATCGACCGCAGCGCCGCCCCGCCCACCCTGCAACACCTGTCAGAACAGGTGGCGCATGCCGAGGTTGAAGGCGGTCGGGGTATGGCCGTCGTCCGTGGCATTGCCGACCGTGTAGGCGGCGCCGTTGTGGTTGTTGATGTGGCCATACGCGGTGTACAGGTCGGTGCGCTTGGACAGCGCGTACATGTACGCCACGCCGAACTGGCGCGCATCCTGGTTGGCCTTGCTGCGGTCCTGGTGATCCACCACCGAACCCAGGAAGCGGTGCGGGCCGAATTGCGCGCTCACGCCGGCCAGCAGGTCGCGGCTGTCGGCGCCTGCCGCGCCGCGGTTTTGCGCGTAGGCCAGGTGGCCGGTGTAGGCGCCGACCGTGTAGCGCACGGTGGCCAGCGTATTGCGGGCGTGGTCGGCCAGCACCGCCTCTTCACGGTGATGGTGCGCCAGTACGACCGCCAGCGGACCTTGCACATAGTTGGCCGCCACGCTCAGCGAACGCTTGCGGGTGCTGTTGCCGGCCACTTCACCGGCGCCGTAGGTGGCGTCCAGCGCCCAGCCGGCGTAGCGCAGCGAGGAGAAGCTGACCGAATTGTCGATGCGGCGCGGTGCGGCCATCAGGTTGGGCGCCTGGCCGGCCAGGCCATCCTCGAACGGATCGGCCACGTCGCGCAGCGCCTTGTAGTAGGCCGAATACTGGCGGCCCACGCTGAGCGAACCGAAGTCGCCCGACAGGCCGACGAACGACTGGCGGCCGAACGTCAGCCCGCCCTGGCCGGAGGCGCCGGTATCGATGCGGACGCCGCCTTCGATGACGAAGTTGGCCTTCAAGCCGTTGCCCAGGTCTTCGGTGCCCTTGAAGCCGATGCGCGAGCCGGAATTCAGGCCGCTGCTGACGTAGGTGGTGGTGCCGGTGGCGCCGCCGCGTTCAACGACGATGCCGCCGTCGGCCACGCCGTAGATCTTGATGTTCGATTGCGCCTGGACGGCGCCGCAGCCCAGCGTCATGAGAGTGGCGAGGGTGGCTGCTGCGTATTTCATGGTGACTCCTTTGGTATTGTTGGTATCGGTGGTGTTCTGTGTGTGGAGGCTCATGCCGCGTGCGGGAAGCGCTGCTCGCCGGCGTCGGCTTCCTGCTGGCCCAGCGCGCCTTCCCATTTCGCGACCACCGCGGTGGCGATGGCGTTGCCGACCGCGTTGGTGGCGGAGCGGCCCATGTCGAGGAACTGGTCCACGCCCATCAGCAGCAGCAGGCCGGCTTCGGGAATGTTGAACTGGGTCAGGGTGGCGGCAATCACCACCAGCGATGCGCGCGGCACGCCGGCGATGCCTTTCGAGGTCAGCATCAACAGCAGCAGCATGGTGATCTGGGTGCCGATCGACAGGTCGATGCCGTAAGCCTGGGCAATGAACAGCACGGCGAAGGTGCAGTACATCATCGAGCCGTCCAGGTTGAACGAATAACCCATCGGCATGACGAAGCTGGAAATGCGGCGCTGCACGCCGAACTTGTCCAGCGCGATCAACAGTTTTGGATAAGCCGCTTCCGAGCTGGCGGTGGAGAAGGCCAGCAGGAACGGTTCGCGGATCAGGCCCAGCAGCTTGAACACGCGCGGGCCGATGACAGCGAAGCCGGCGGCGATCAGCAGCGCCCACAGGCATGCCAGTGCGAAGTAGAAGCCGCCCATGAATTTGGCGAACGTGGCCAGGATGCCCAGGCCATTGGTGGTCACGACCGATGCGGTGGCGGCAAACACGGCCAGCGGGGCCATGTTCATGATGGCGCCGGTGATGTTCAGCATGACTTGCGACAGTTCGTCGATCACGGCCAGCAGGCGTTTGCCATGCTCGCCAAGGGCGCCCAGCGCGGACCCGAAGAAGATCGAGAACACCAGCACTTGCAGGATTTCATTGTTGGCCATGGCTTCGATCGGCGACTTCGGCACCACGTGCGAGACGAAGTCCTTCAGCGTGAAGGCGGCGGTCTTCAGGCCGGTCGAGGCGGTCACGTCCGGCAGCGGCAAGCCCAGGTTGGTACCGAGCTGGAACAGGTTCGACAGCACCATGCCCAGCGTCAGCGATACCAGCGAGGCGCCCATGAACCAGGCAAACGCCTTGGCGCCGATGCGGCCGGCGGCTTTGCCGTCGGACAGGTTGGCGATACCGACCGTCAGGGTCGAGAACACCAGCAACGCGATGATCATCTTGATCAGGCGCAGGAAGATGTCGGTGATGAGGGAAATGTGGCCGGAAATCGTGGCGGCGATTTTCTTGTCAGGGAAGATCGTGTGGCAGGCGTAACCGACCGCGATACCGAGCAGCATCGCGAACAGGATATAAACAGTAATTGGGCGCTTTTTTTGCATAGCAGTCTCCGTTTTTGTGGGGATCCGCAGCGGGTAGGCCGCGGGGCTGGCTTCTTATTAGCAATCGCCGTGCCTGCATGAAAAGTTTCGTTACACTTCTGCAAGTGATTGTTTTGTAAGGGGCTTTTTATTCCCGCGCCAACTGCGGACGCGGCGGCTGTACGAGGGTTTGGACTGATGCCGCGCGGGCAGTCCGAATCTTTGGACGGGGCGGGAGGCCTGCCTTAGAATGGCGCTTTTGACAATGGGTCCCATCCATGACGCTACACGCCGGAGAAATCGAAGCGTTCAACGTGGCGTTCGACGGCCATGTGCTGCGCGGCGACCATTACGCGGGTGCGCAAGGCAATCCTGCGCTGGTGCTGCATGGCGCCGGCGCCAGCACGCGCCACATGCACCTTCTGCTGCGCCAGGCGCTGCGGCAGCGCGGCGTCGGCACCACGTGTTTCGATTGCGTGGGCCATGGCGAAACCGGCGGCACGCTCGCGCAATCGTCGCTGCACAGCCGGACGCGCCAGGCCGAGGCCGTGATCGCGGCGCGCCGCCTGGCGCAGCCGCTGGCGCTGATCGGCATCAGCATGGGAGCGTACAACGCGATCCGCGTGACGCAGTCGCACCGTGTCGATGCGCTGGTGCTGATGGTGCCGGGCGTCTATACGCCGCACGCGTATGACCTGCCGTTCGGCCCGGCATTTTCCGCCGTGATACGGCGCGAGCGCAGCTGGGCCGATACCGATGCGTGGGACATGTTGGCGGCTTTCGAAGGAGCGTTGCTGGTGGTGGCGGCCGAGCATGACGCCGTGATTCCGCTGGAAATTCCGGAACGGCTGGTGGCATCCGCCGTGCGGGCGCGGCGGCGGGAATTGATGGTGGTGGAAGGCGGGCAGCACAACCGCGTGTGGGCGCTGCTGGCGGAACAGCCGCAGCGCTTTGACACGGCGTTGTCGGCGGTGGTGGCGACGTTGCGTGGAGGACGGTGATGGATCGACGGGATGCGGGTGCGGTATGTGGCGCAAAAGCGCGGCGCGGGGCGTGGGGCGGACAAGGATGGCGCAGGCATGCCGCGCTCGTGCTGGCGCTGTCGTGTGCCGTGCGCGCGGCGGCGGCCGCCGGGCCGCAGGGAGGCGATGTCGACGCGGGCAGGGCGGAATTTGCCCGCTGTGCCTGGTGCCATCAGGCTGGGCCGTCCGCCCGCAGCGGCTTCGGTCCGCAATTGACGGGCATCGTGGGACGGCGCGCGGGCGCTGCGACCGACTATAAGTATTCGGTGGCGATGAAGAATTCCGGCGTGGTATGGAACGAGGCGACCTTGGCCGCGTTCGTGAAGGCGCCGCAGAAAGTCGTCCCCGACAACAAGATGCGTTTTTGGGGCATTTCCGACGAGCGGCGCATCGCGAATTTGCTGGCCTACCTGCGTACCTTGTAACGGCTGTGTTCCAAATCGGTGTGGTCCAGTCCTACACGGATACCGCAAGCACACCTACAGAAATCCGTTAGTGAGCGGCTTAGGATGACGACTCCTTTAGCGCATCGCTCCGGAGCCTCAACGGGCAGCATGCCGATGCGCCAAGGGACAACCCAACCATTTATGGAGGATGTTATGGCTAATCAAGGCAACCAAGGCCGCGGCAAGGATGACGATAACCGCGGTGGCAACCGTGGCGGCAATCAAGGCGGCAACCAGGGTGGTAACAAGCAGTCGGGTGACACCAGCAACCGCGGTTTCGCTTCGATGGATCCGCAACGCCAGCGTGAAATCGCTGCCGAGGGCGGCCGTGCCGCGCACGCTTCCGGCAATGCGCACGAATTCACGTCGGAAGAAGCACGCCAGGCTGGCGCGCAAAGCCACAAGAACGACGGCAACCGCCAGTCGGGTTCGAGCGGCTCATCCGGTTCGTCGGGCGGTGGCTCGTCCGGCGGTTCGGGCGGCACCCGGGGCGGCACGCCAGAGCAGCATGCTGAAGCCGGCCGTCAAAGCCACAAGAACGACCGCAAGTAAGCGGTAATCCCAAGTCCCGGCCGCGCAATACGGCCGGGCAGGCGGGCGCAAGGCCCGCCGTCACAACGGGCTGTACGGCTAGCCGCACAGCCCTTATTGATTGGCCCGGCTTCGTTGCCGTGTTATCTGGCCTGGTAGGTCACGCGGTAAACCTTGCCGGCGAAATCGTCGGAAATCAACAGGGCACCATCGGCCATCACGGCCAGGTCGACCGGGCGGCCGATCACCTTGTCGTCGCGCTGCAGGAAGCCTTCAATGAAGGAGGTCTTGCTGACGGCCTTGTTGCCGTACAGCGTTACCAGGCTGACCTGGTAGCCGATCTTGTTTTCCCGGTTCCACGATCCATGCTCGGCAATGAAGGCCTGGTTGCGGTAGGCTTGCGGGAATTGCGTGCCGGTATAGAACGCCATGCCCAGCGGCGCCACGTGCGGCCCCAGTTGCGCCACGGGCGGCACGTATTGTTCGCAGCTGTTGGCGTTGCCGAATTTCGGGTCGGGAATCACGCCGCCGTGGCAATACGGGAAACCGAAATGCAGTCCCGCCTTGGGCGCGACATTCAATTCACACGACGGCGTGTTCTCGCCCATTTCGTCGGGACCGTTATCGGTGAACCACAATTGCCGGGTTTGCGGATGCCATGCGAAGCCGACGGTATTACGGATGCCGCGAGCGAATTCTTCCCAGGCGCTGCCGTCCGGGTTCATGCGCCACAACTTCGAGTAGATCTCGTTTTCCTTGTCGCAGGTATTGCACGGCGCCCCGACCGGCACGTAAATCTTGCCGTCCGGGCCGGCCTTGATGTATTTCCCGCCGTGCCACGTATCCTTCGGCAAGTCGTCCTTGACGACCTTGTAGGCCGGCCTGGCGGCATAAGTCTTGTCGATCGCATCGAAGCGCAGGATGCGCGACGTCTCGGCCACGTACAGCGCGCCGTTGAGGATCGTCACGCCGATCGGATTCTGCAGGCCTTCGGCCACGGTCACCACGCGTTCTGCCACGCCATCCCGGTTGTCGTCGACCAGCGCATAGATCTTGCCGGCCTTGTGCGAACCGACATACACGATGCCGGCATCGGACACGGTCATGGAACGGGCGTTTTCCACCCGGTCTGCATACACCGTGATACGGAAACCCTTCGGCAATTTCAGCCCGGCCAGGCCGTCATCGGCGCCCGCCCTGGCCGACGGCGCCGCCGTCACTGCCGCGGTGGACGCGGCGCGCTTGGGCGCCACCGCGATGAAGTCCGCCAACTGCGCGATCTGTTGCGCGCTCAGCGTCGGCGACCAAGCCGGCATGCCTTTCGCCGCCACGCCCTTGCTGATGATGTTGACCAAATTGGTTTTGGTCGGCGCGCCATGGATCCACGTCTGGTCGATCAGGCTCGGTCCCTCGCCGCCATCGAGCTTCGCGCCGTGGCACCCGGCGCAATAAGTCTGGTACAGCTTTTCGCCGGCGCTGACCGAAGCGCCGGGCGCTCCAGTGGCGGCATTAGCGGCATACGTGGCAATCGGCGCGGCAAGGCACAACAGCGCCGCCCGGCGCAACAGGGACGTCATCTTCATGGGATCCATAGGTGGTTAAAAGGTAGCGGTATCTTACACCAACCTTACACCCCGGGGCCGGGCGTGCGTTGATGCATTCCCGTCACCCGCTTTTTCACACCGCGCCTTCAACCACGGGCCGCAGGCTGGCGGCAGGCGGCGGAAATGCGCCACGGCCGCAGCGGTATTGCCGTCACCATGGCGCCAGGGCCGCGGCGGAACGCCTTTATTGGCGGGGCGTATGCGAACCGGGGGGGCGGGATTGCCGGTGGAGGGAATGCATGAATGCACGCCTGGCCCCATGTAAAAAAAGGCCGGGGGGGCCGGCCAAAAGAGGGAGCAGGGAATCGGAGGAAGCTAGAGACGGAAGACCGAGGCCGCGGCGGCCAGGGCGTGGGCCTGTTCGCGCAGGCTCATCGCGGCGGCTGCGGCCTGCTCCACCAGGGCCGCGTTTTGCTGCGTCATGCCGTCCATGTGGGCGATGACCTGGCTCACCTGGGCAATGCCGTCGCTTTGCCGGTGGCTGGCGTCGACGATGTCGCGCATGTAGCCTTCCACCTGGCGCACGGCCGCCTCGATGCGCGGCATGGTAGCGCCGGCGGTGTCGACCAGGGCGCCGCCGGTATCGATGCGCGCGACCGTGCCGCCGATCAGCGCCTTGATTTCACGGGCCGCGCCCGCGCTGCGCTGGGCCAGCGAGCGCACTTCGCTGGCGACGACGGCGAAGCCGCGTCCCTGTTCGCCGGCGCGCGCCGCTTCCACCGCGGCGTTCAACGCCAGGATATTGGTCTGGAACGCGATGCCGTCGATCACCCCGATGATGTCCATGATGCGGTGCGCGTCGGCTCGGATGTCGTGCATGGTGGCGACCGCGCCGGCCATGGCGCCGCTGCCCTGCGCGGCTATGTGCGACGCCGATACCGCCAGTTCCGACGCCTGCCGCGCATGCCCGGCATTGGCGCGCACGGTGGCGGTCAGCGCTTCCATCGAGCTGGTCGCTTCCTGCAGCGCGCCGGCCTGCGATTCGGTGCGCACCGACAGGTCGGCATTGCCGCCCGCGATTTCGCTGGAGGCCACGCTGACCGCGTCGGCCCCGCCGCGCACCGTGCTGACGGTGCGCGCCAGGCTGGCCCGCATCGCGTGCAGCGCCGCCAGCAACTGGCCGGTTTCATCCTGCCGCGCGGGAAGGTCATGTTCGCCGCTGGCGCACAGGTCGCCCGCCGCGACCCGCTGCGCCAGCGCCAGCGCATGCCCCAGCGGCTGCGTGATGGCGCGCGCCAGCCGCCACGCGGCGAACAGGGCGAACGCCAGCGCGCCGGCGCACACCAGCGCCATCGACAGCATGGCGCGCCGCCCCTGCGTCTCGAATTGCGCCAGGCTAAGGCGGATTTCGTGGTTTTGCCGGGCGGCCAGCCGGTCCAGTGCGCCCAGCCATTTTTCCTGCAGTGGCGCCACTTCGGTGGTCAGGATGCGCAGCGCCTGGCCGGCATTGAATTCCGTGACATAGGCCTGCGCCTGCGCGACCAGCGGCGCGCAAGCCTGCGCATAGGCGCGCAAGTCGGCCAGGATGTCGGAAGAGTCGCCGCTGCCGGCATCGCCGGGGACTGCGGGGCCATCGGCCGCTGCGCCCGCCGCCGGGCCCGCTCCTGGCACGGCGGACCGGCCGTCGCGGCTCTGCGCCTCGCCGGGCGGGGTGCCGCCCTGCATCAGCGCCAGCAGCCGTTGTTCCGCTTCCGCGTAGCGCCCCTGTTCGGCCACGATGCGCGCCATCTCCGCCTGCATCCGGTTCAAATCATGGGTGGCGCCGAGGTTGCGCGCCGCCTGCCCCTGGCGGAACAGCGCCTGCCGCATGGCCGCCAGTTCCACCGAGCGCGCGTTGTTGCGCTCGACCGCCTGCGCCATCCGGCTTTGCGCGCTGCGCGCCGACAGCGTCCCGATGGCCGCCACTGCCGCCATCAATACCAGCATCAGCCCGAACCCCAGCGCCAGCCGGTGGGCGATTTTCATGCCGCTCAATTTCACGACCGTCTCCGTTGCGCCGGTCATGGCCGGCGCATATCGTTCTCATTTTTCCAAACCGATTGCATGAATGCCCGGCCTGAAAGCCGGGCATCGGCATGCCGTTGCGGCGCGCGTTACGCCAGCGCCGCGCCGATCCGCAATTCACTGGACGGATCGAAGAACACGGCCTTCGACAGGTCGAACGCCAGCCGCACGTCGCCGCCCGGCAGCGCGCCGGCGCGCGGATGGGTGCGGCAGGTGGCGCGCACGCCGTTGAACCATGCGAACACCAGCGTGTCGGGCCCGGTCGGTTCCGTCATCTCGATCGTGCAATCGACCTCGGTCGGGTGGTAGCCTTCCGCGGTGGCCGCGCGCCGCGCCGATTCGGCGTCGGTCACGTGTTCCGGACGGATCCCCAGGATGACTTCCTTGCCGGCGTATTGCAGCAGGGCGTTCGACGGATCGGGCACTGGCAGCAAGGTGGTGGTGCCCGCATGCTCCAGCGCAAATGCGATGCCGCCGCCTTGCCGCTCCAGCCGGCCGCGCAGGAAATTCATCGATGGCGAACCAATGAAGCCGGCCACGTACAGGTTGTTAGGGAAGTCATAGATATCCTGCGGGCTGCCGAATTGCTGCACCACGCCGTCGCGCATGACGGCGATGCGGTCGCCCAGGGTCATGGCCTCGATCTGGTCGTGCGTCACGTAGACGATGGTGGCGCCCAGGCGCTGGTGCAGCAGCTTGATTTCCGCCCGCATTTCCACGCGCAGCTTGGCGTCCAGGTTCGACAGCGGTTCGTCGAACAGGAACAGCGACGGATCGCGTGCGATCGCGCGGCCCATGGCCACGCGCTGGCGCTGGCCGCCCGACAATTGCGCCGGCTTGCGGTCCAGCAGGTGGCCCATCTGCAGGGTGTCGGCCACGCGCGCCACGATCTTGTCCTGTTCCGCCTGCGGTACCTTGCGGATGCCCAGGCCGAACGAGATGTTCTCGCGCACCGTCATGGTCGGATACAGCGCGTACGACTGGAACACCATCGCGATGTCGCGTTCCTTTGGCGGCACCTTGTTGACCACGCGGCTGCCGATGGCGATTTCGCCGTGGGTGACCGATTCCAGGCCCGCGATCATGTTCAGCAGGGTGGACTTGCCGCAGCCGGAGCCGCCGACCAGGATCAGGAACTGGCCGTCTTCGATATCGAGATCGATGCCCTTGAGGATTTCTGCGCCGTTCGGATACACCTTGCGCACGTTGCGGATCGATAAGCTTGCCATGTTTGTCTCCAATTATCCTTTGACGGCGCCGGCGGTCAGGCCGCGCACGAAGTATTTGCCCGCGAGCAGGTAGATCACGAGGGTCGGCAGCGCGGCAATGATGGCCGCCGCCATGTTGACGTTGTATTCGGTCACGCCGGTGGACGTGTTGACCAGGTTGTTCAGCGCCACCGTGATCGGTTGCGCGTCGGCGCCGCCGAACACCACGCCGAACAGGAAGTCGTTCCAGATCTGCGTGAACTGCCAGATGAAGCACACCATGAAGATCGGCAGCGACAGCGGGAAGATGATGCGGCGGTAAATCATGAAGAACCCCGCGCCATCGATGCGCGCCGCGTTGACCAGTTCATCGGGCACGGTCACGTAGTAATTGCGGAAGAACAGCGTGGTGAACGCGATGCCGTAAATGATGTGCACCACCACCAGCCCCGTCGTGGTGTTGGCCAGGTCGGCCATGCCCAGCAGGCGCGCCATCGGCAGGATCACCACCTGGAACGGGATGAAGCAGCCCACCATCAGCGCGGTAAACACCACGTTGTGGCCCGGGAAGCGCCAGTGCGCCAGCACATAGCCGTTGAGGGAGCCGATCAGGCTGGAAATCAGCACGGCCGGCACCACCATCTGCACGGAATTCCAGAAGTAGGGCGCCAGGCCCTCGCAGCGCACGCCGGTGCAGGCTTGCGACCACGCCTTGGCCCAAGCCGCCGTGGTCGGGGCCAGCGGGAAGTCCAGCAGGTTGCCGTCGCGGATCTGGTCCAGCGTCTTGACGGACGTGGTCAGCATCACGTACAGCGGCGCCAGGTAATACAGCGCCACCAGCACCAGCAGCGTATAGATGGCCACGCGGCCGATGGTGATGCGGTCACCATCGAGGGATTGGATATCAGCGGCCATGGCGGGCTCCTTTTGTTTCCAGGTACATCAATGGCACCAGCACGGCCAGCACGGTGGCCAGCATCATCATGGCGGAAGCGGCGCCCAGGCCCAGCTGGCCGCGCGTGAACGAGAACTGGTACATGAAAATCGCGGGTACGTCGGACGAGGTGCCGGGACCGCCGGCGGTCAGCGCCATCACCAGGTCGAAGCTCTTGATGGCGATGTGCGCCAGCACCAGCAGCACGGAAAAGAACACGGGGCGCAGCGACGGGATCACGATGCGGCGGTAGATCGTCGGCAGGCTGGCGCCATCGACCATCGCGGCCTTGATGATGGAATCGTCGACGCTGCGCAGGCCGGCCAGGAACAGCGCCATCACGAAGCCCGACGATTGCCATACGCCGGCAATGACGACGGTGTAGATCGCCATGTCGGCGTCGACCAGCCAGCCGAACGTGAAGTTGGTGAAGCCCCAGTCGTGCATCATTTTTTCCAGGCCCAGGCCGGGATTCAGGATCCACTTCCAGGCCGCGCCGGTGACGATGAACGACAGCGCCATCGGGTACAGGTAGATGGCGCGCAGCGCGCCCTCGTGGCGGATGCGCTGGTCCAGCAGCACCGCCATCACCAGGCCGATCGCCAGGCACACCAGGATGAACAGGCCGCCGAAGATGCCGAGGTTGGAGGCGGACACCCACCAGCGCTCGATGCCGAACAGGCGTTCATATTGCACCAGGCCGGCGAATTCGAAGTTGGGCATCATGCGCGACTCGGTCAGCGACAGGTACGCGGTCAGCGCGATGAAGCCATACACGAATACCAGCGACGCGATGATGGTGGGCGACAGCACCAGGCGCGGCAGCCAGGCGTCGGCCAGCGCGCCGAAGCGGCTGGTGGCGGGGAGCGATGGCGGGACGTAGCTGTCGTTGGCGGCGCTGCGCGCAGGCGGCGCCTTGGCCGGCGGCGCGACGGGGCGCGCGGCGGAGGAAAGGGGTGTTGCGGACATCGTGAATCTCCTGGGAACGGAACCGTGACGTGGCCGTCACGCGTAGGGCGGTCTGGCCGGAAGGCCGGGCCGCCATGCATGCGCCGGGTGGCGGCGCTGGCGGCCTGGCGGGTTGCCCACGCCAGACCGCCCTACGGGATATGGCCTGCCCGATGGGGTATCGGGGCCCGGCCACCGGGCATTACATGGTCTTGGCCGCCTTCGCCAGCGCCTGCACGGCCGCCTGCGGCGTCATGCTGGTGCTCATGAACTTGGCGATCACGTCCTGGATCGCGCCAGCCTTGGCGGTATCGACCGCCATGCCGTGCGCCATCGACGGCACCAGGCCGCCGGACTTGCTGGTGGCCGCCATGTCATCCATCGACTTGGTGGCGCAGCTGTCGAACTTCGTGCGCGGTACGCCGGCGCGCACCGGGATCGAACCCTTGTTCAGGTTGAACACTTCCTGGAATTCCGGGCTCATGACCGCATTGGCCAGCGCCAGCTGGGCTTTCTGGTCGTCAGCGCCCTTCATCTTGAACATCGCCAGCGAATCGATGTTGAACGTGAACGCCTTGTCCGTGCCTGGCGCGGCCAGGCACAGGTAATCCTTGCCCGGCGCCTTGCCGGCCGCCGAGAATTCGCCCTTGGCCCAGTCGCCCATGAACTGCATGCCGGCCTTGCCGTTGATGACCATGGCGGTGGCCAGGTTCCAGTCGCGGCCCGCCGCATCCTTGTCGATGTAGGTCTTGATGCGGGCCAGCGTTTCAAAGCTCTTGATCATGGTCGGGCTGGTCAGGCTGGCCTGGTCCAGTTGCACCAGCGCCTTCTTGTAGAAGTCCGCGCCGCCGGTGCCGAGCACCACCGATTCGAACAGCGTGGCGTCCTGCCATGGCTGCCCGCCGTGCGCCACGGCCACCAGGCCGGCCTTCTTGATCTTTTCCGCCGCGTCGAAGAATTCATCGAAATTGGTCGGCGCCTTGGCGCCGGCTTTCGCCAGCACGGCCGGATTGACCCACAGCCAGTTTACGCGGTGCACGTTCACCGGCACGGCAACGTAATGACCCTTGTACTTCATGACGTTGGTCACCACCGGCGGCAGGTTGGCGTCCCACTTGCCTTCCGTGGCCGCCTGGTCGATGTTGGCCAGCACGCCTTCCTGGCCCCATTCCTGGATCGATGGCCCCTTGATCTGCGCCGCGGTCGGCGCGCTGCCGGCCATCACGCGGGCTTTCAGCGCGGTGGCGGCATTCTCGCCGCCGCCGCCGGCGACCGCGAAGTCCTTCCATGCCACGCCCTTGGCTTCCATCATCTTCTTCAATTCCGCGGCGGATTTGGCTTCGCCGCCGGACGTCCAGTAGTGCAGCACTTCGACCTGCGGCGCGGCGTGGGCGGTACCGGTTGCGGCGCCAGCGGCCAACAGCGATGCGATTGCAATGGTCTTCAATTTCATGTCTTGTCTCCGATTGGTTTCTTTGTCCAGGGACACCGGGCCTGCAGGCCTGGCATCCGGATCATTTAGAGTGCAGGGCGTGCCGGGCCTTCAGGCCGGGCACGCACGTTTCAAGTTACCACCAGGCTTCCATGTGCAGGCCGTACGACACGCCGCTGGTGTCCTTGCCATACACGGGGCCGGAATTGTTGAACGCGTTGACCAAGCCGGTCGCCGCGTCGTTCCACTTGCCATAGCTGACGAAGAAGCGCAGTTCCGGACGCGACCAGTATTCGCGGCCCAGGGTCAGGGTCGGGGCGATGGTCAGCTTGGTCAGGCGCGCGGTGCCGGGCGTGGCGTCGGATTTCAGGCTGGTGACGCCCAGTTCACCCTGCAGCTTGAAGTTGTCGCTCAGCGCATAGACCGGACGGGCGCCGGCCGTGGTCCAGGTGGTGGCGCCGGCCTTGCCATTCTTGTCGCGCTGGTACAGCGCCACCAGTTCCATCGAGAAGTCGCGGCTCGGCTGCACCCACAGGCTGTCGAACACGCGCAGGCGGGTATAGTCGGAACCGAGCAGCGTGCTGCCCGACGGGCCGATACGGGCGCAGCACGGGCCATTGATGCCGGTGCCGGGGCCGACGCCATATTGCACGCCGACCGTGTTGCCGCCGCCGAATACCTTGGCCTGGCGGTGGAACACCGACAGTTGCCAGCCGTCGTGGGTTTTCTTGTCGTTGCCGTCGGCCGTGATGATGGAAGCGGCGAAGTCCAGCGTGCCGTCTTGATTGACCGGCAAGCCTTCATAGTTGATGTTCTGGCGGATCGCCGAGGTGGAACCGGTAACTTTGCCGGTGACCGGGTCGGTGGTGTTGAAATCGCTGTCCTTGAAGAAGGCGTAGCTGATCTTGCCCGGACCCAGCGGATAGCGGTCGATGCCGCCGCCGGTGCCGTTTTCATTGATGTATTGCAGGTCCAGCATGTGGATGTCGGGACGCATGTAGTAGCGCTTGCCGATCCACGCCACGCCGCCGTTCAGTTCCGGCACGTTGCGCGCTTCGATGTAAGCCTTGGCCAGGCCCAGTTTCGCGTCGCCGAAATCGGAACTGTTCTTGTACGCGTCGGCCCAGACGGTGGCGACGAAGCTGGCGCCGTTGGCGGCCTTGGCAATTTCCTTGGTGTAGCCCAGTTCCGTGTAGCTGTCGCATTCGTTGCCGAGGCGGTAAGACATGCTGATGCCGCCCAGGCCATAGCAGCTTTGCGCGCCGCCGTGGTTGCTGGTGCCGACGCCGGCGCGCAGGTAGCCGTGGAAGCCTTCGTCGTCATGGTCGCCGGCGTGGGCGGCGCCGCAGGACAGCGCCAGTGCGATGGCGGCCGGCAGGGCCTTGGTTACGATCGTGTGCAGGGTAGTGCGGTTCATCTGTGTGAGTCTCCGGTTTGTTGTTTTCAGTGCTGCTGGAACGGACAGTAACAGTGGAAAAATTGTGATTCCAGCATTGCCCGGCATGACCCTTGTAATGATGTTAAGTTGATGATTTGATTGAAAAAAGTGGTTTCGTGGCGGGGCGCCGCGCTAACATATCCTTACAATGCCCCCAGAGCGGGATAGGACGGTGCCTGCAACATTTCGCAATAAATCCTTGCGCTTCCTTGCAAAATGCTTCGCGCCGTTACCAACGAATTGCGCGGGCTTTCGGGTATAGTCTGACCCGCACCACATACGCCATAACAACAAGCCCCGGACCACGAACCGGCATGGAGCACATGAAGGAGACGAACCGCGCCCCATTGCGCAAGGCGCTATGCCTTGCGGTTGCCGCCTGCCACCTGGCCGGCGGCGCGCCGGCGCACGCCGACTCGCTGCAGGTGCTGCACTGGTGGAAGTCGGCCAGCGAGCGCAAGGCCGTGGACCTGATCGCGGCGCGGCTGGAGGAGCAGGACAATATCGGCTGGCGCGACGGCATGGTGCCCAGCGGTTCCGGCGCGGCCGCCGCGGTGGTGCTGCGCAGCCGCATGCTGGCCAAGGATGCGCCCGAAGTCGCGCAGGTGAACGGCATCGTGGTGCGCGACTGGGCACGGCTGGAATTGTTGCAAAACCTGGACGCCGTGGCGCAGGCCGGCAAGTGGGACAAGGTATTGCTGCCCACGGTAGCCGAGGCGATCCGCTCCGATGGCCATGTGTATGCGGCGCCGGTCGGCATCCACCGCATGAACAACCTGTTCTACAACCGCAAGTTGCTGGCGCGCGCCGGGATGGCGGCGCCCGCCACCTGGAGCGATTTCGAACGGGTGGCGGCGCGGCTGCAGCAGCTGGGCGTGACCCCGCTGGCGCAAAGCAGCGAGCCATGGCAGGTGGCCGGGCTGTTTGAAACACTGGTGCTGTCCGAAGGAGCAGGCTTTTACCGTAGCCTGTTCCAGCAGCGCGACCCCGCCGCCTATGCCGACGCGCGGCTAGCGTCGGCGCTGAACCGCCTGCGCGGCCTGAAGAAATGGATGGGCCCCGCGATCGCCGAACGCACCTGGGACGCCGGCGTGCGCGACCTGGCCGAGGGGCGCGCCGCCATGATGGTGATGGGCGACTGGGCCAAGGCCGAACTGGTGGTGCGCGGGCTGGCCGTGGACGAGGGCTTTGGCTGCGCCACCGTCCCGGGCACGGAGCGCTACCACCTGTACAACATCGATACGCTGTCGATGCTGGTGGCGCGCAACGCGCACCGCGGCAACCAGGAAAAGCTGGCGGCGCTGATCGTCACGCCGGCGCTGCAGAATGAATACAACCAGGCCAAGGGTTCGATCCCGGTGCTGCGCAACGCCCCGGTGGCGAAGATGGATGCCTGCGCGCGGGCTTCCTGGAAATTGTTCAACAGCGGCCCGGAAGCGCAGGTGCCCAGCCTGGTGCACCGCATGGCCACCGATGAAACCGTGCGCGACGCCATCGTGGCCGAAGTGCACCGCTTCTTCATGGATGACCATGCCGGCGTGGCCGAGACGCAGCGCAGGCTGGGGGCGATTGCCCGCACCTACCGGAACAACTGACGGCACGGATCCGAACAGAGTAATGAGCAACGAGCAGAAAGCCGCACCATGCGTAAAATCCTGATAGTCGACGACGACCAGAAAACCCGTACCCTGCTGAAGACGTACCTGGAAAAAAACCAGTACGAAGTGTACCTGGCCCACAATGGCGAATCGTTTCTCGCGGAATTCAACCGCTATGCCGATGAATTGTCGCTGGTGATCCTGGACGTCATGCTGCCCGATACCGACGGTTTCGTGCTGTGCAAGACCGTACGTCACCGTTCCAACGTGCCGATCATCATGCTGACCGCCAGTTCCGATGAAACCGACCGCGTGGTCGGCCTGGAGCTGGGCGCCGACGATTACGTGTCCAAGCCGTACAGCCCGCGCGAACTGCTGGCGCGCATCAAGGCCATCCACCGCCGCACCGGCATGGACAGCGCGGCCGCGCCGCGCTATTACCGCTTCGTCGGCTTCACGCTCGATACCGTGGCGCGCACCGTGACCGACCCGAACGGCAACCTGGTGCCGCTGACCGGGCTGGATTTCCAGCTGCTCAAGTATTTCGTCGAACACGCGGGCGACATCCTGGACCGCAGCGCGCTGTGCGAAGGCACGCGCGGGCGCGATTCGGGTCCGCTCGACCGTTTCCTGGACGTGCAGATTTCGCGCCTGCGGCTGCGCCTCAATGACGGCGGCAAGCATCCGCTGCTGATCAAGACCGTGCGCGGCGCCGGTTACGTGTTTTCCGCGGATGTGACGGCGTCCAATGCTTAGCGAACACCACCGGCCGGCCACCCCGGCGCCGGCTGCACGCCCGGCGCCGCGCTGGCTGCGCCTGGCCGACCGCCTGCTGCCGCCATCGCTGCAGGGCCGCCTGACCTTGGTGATGGTGATCGGGGTGCTGTTGACGCAACTGGCGGGCAATTTCATCTGGGCCACGCAGCGCCGCGCCGAAGCGCGGTCGGAAGTGGCCACGGCGGCGCAGCACGTGGGCAAGAGCGCGGCCGGCGCCGTCCGGTTTTTCCTCAGCCTGCCGCCGAATTACCGCCCGCTGATCCTGCAGCAATTCCGTGAAATGGGCGGCACCCGTTTCTTCGCCAACATCATCGACGCCCCGGTCGAGGTGGAACCCATCGCCGGCCAGGAACTGGCCGACGCCGCGCTGGCGCAGCTGCGCCTGTCGCTGAAGGACGGGTTGCCCAACACGCCCGAGATCCGCATGGCCTTCACGTGGCTGGAGCGGCTGCCGGCGCGCCGCGGCGTGATGCTGGCCGACTTGCCGGAAGCCTGGACCCAGCAGGTGCGCCTGGCCCGCCCGGCGCCGGTGCTGGTGATCCAGGCCGAGCTCGAGCCGGGCAACTGGCTGTACCTGGCCACCCTGATGCCGAACCCGTATTTCCTGGAAACCGGCAACCCGCTCACGCGCGACCGCCTGCTGTTGCAGGCGCTGTCGCTGGCGGCCGTGCTGCTGCTGTCGATTATCGTGGTGCGCTGGATCACGCGCCCGCTGGCGGCGCTGTCGGACGCGGCCACCGCGTTCGGGCGGGGGGAAAAGCCGCCGGCGCTGCCGGAAACCGGATCGCGTGAATTCGTCAACACGGCGCGCGCGTTCGACGCCATGCGCCAGCGCATCCAGCGCTACATCGATGACCGCGAAAAACTGTTCGTATCGATCTCGCACGACTTGCGCACCCCGATCATGCGCCTGAAGTTGCGCACCGAACTGCTCGACGACGAAGGCATGCAGGCTGAATTCCATGACGACCTCGATGAACTGGACATGATGGTCAAGGGGGCGCTGCAAACCGTAAAGGACAGCGACATCCATGAAAACCCGACCGAGGTGCGGCTCGACGCGTTGCTGGGCCGCATGGTGCGCGACGCGCAGATGGCCGGCCACGAGGTCACCTTCAACGCATCCGGCCTGACGGTGACGGCCAAGCCGCTGGCGCTCAAGCGCGCGATCGGCAACCTGCTCAACAACGCATTGCACTACGGCGTGCAGGTGGAACTGGCGGTGCGCGAAAGGAACGGCAACATCGAGATCGAGGTGCGTGACCACGGTCCCGGCGTGCCGCCCGACGCGCTGGCGCAATTGTGCGAACCGTATGTGCGGCTCGAGCACGGCCGCAGCCAGAATGCCGGCGGCATGGGCCTGGGGCTGGGCATCGCGCGCGGCATCGTGCAGGCCCACGGCGGCGAACTGGCGCTGGCCAACGCGCCCGGCGGCGGTTTCGTCGCCACCATCAGCCTGCCGGGCGGCGCCTTCAATCCGGAACCTGGCGCCTGAGCCGCCAGGCTTGCAGCCACCGTAAGCCGGCCTGGCGGCGCCTTGGACGCGCCACCATGGAACCAGCCACATCGAACCCGTTGCCATGCGCCTGAAAAGCGCCGGGCCCGCCCGCGGTTTCAGCGCCGCGGCGCATCCATGCCCTGGAACGCCACCTGCAGCATGTGGCGCACGATGTCGTCATTGCTCATCTTGGAAAAGCGCTGCAGGTATTCCACGGCCGGGTCGCAGGTGCGGGCGTAATAGCTGAACAGGATTACGTCGGACGGCAATTCCGGGTTCAGATCCCCTTGTTTTTGCGCGGCCCGCACCATGCCTTCGAGCTTGCTGTTGAGCTTGAAGATGCGCGCCATGTATTTGAGGTTGCGCGTCAGCATGTCCCGCACGTGCGCGCTGGTGGACGGCAGGAACGGCAAGCCGCCTTCCAGCCGCACCCGCAACGCCCATTCCAGCAGCGCGGCCAGGGTCGCGCGCGGCCCCAGCGCGGGATCGAGCCCGCCCAGGTAATCGGCGGCGCCATCGATCAGCCGGATCATGGCTTCCCCGACCAGGTCTTCCTTGGACTTGAAGTGCTTGTACAGGCTGGGCTTGGAAATGCCGACCGCCCCGGCCACGTCGTCCATCGTCATCAAATCATAGCCCTTGGCCGCCAGCACCGCGGTGGCCGCATCCAGGATGGCGTTTTCACGCAGCTTGAAGGCCTGGTCCTTGAAGCTGAGTTTTCCGAAGATACTCATTGGTAGTTTTCGCTACTGGTCAGTAGATTTTATTTTTAATTGGTAGTAATCTTATCATCCATAAAGCAGATGAGCAGCGCCAATGGCGGCTGCAACCGACGATCGGCACATAAAATGACAGAAAAAAAGCAAAGGATCGCAGTCGTGGGCGCCGGCATCGCCGGGCTGGCCAGCGCGTATTTCCTCTCGCGCAGGCACGACGTGGTGCTGTACGAAGCGGCGCCGCGCCTTGGCGGCCACGCCAATACCGTGGAAGTCGCGTCGGACGGCATGCGCTTTCCCGTCGATACCGGTTTCCTGGTATTCAACGACGTCACGTATCCGAACCTGATCGCGCTGTTCGACGAACTGGGCGTGCCCAGCCACGCCACGTCGATGACGTTCGGCGTCTCGGCCGGCGACGGCGCGCTGGAATGGGCCGGCACCAGTCTCGATACCGTGTTCGCCCAGCGCCGCCGCCTGCTGTCGCCGGCGTTCTGGGGCATGCTGCGCGAGATCCTGCGCTTCAACGCCGCCGCGCCGCAAGCGCTGCTGGAAGCGCAGGCGCGCGACCTGACGCTGGAGCAGGTGCTGCAGGCGGGCCGCTACGGCCAGGCCTTCCGCGACGCCTACCTGTTGCCGATGGCGGCGGCGATCTGGTCCAGCGCCCCGCGCGACATCCTGTCGTTCCCGGCCGCCACCTTCCTGCGCTTTTGCCTGAACCACGGACTGTTGCAGATCAATGGCCGCCCGCAATGGCGCAGCGTGGCCGGCGGTTCGCGCGAATACGTGCGGCGCATCGCCGCCGCGCTGCCCGACGTGCGCCTGTCGTGTCCCGTGCAGCGCATCGAGCGCCGTCCCGGCCACGTGCTGGTGGTCGCCGACGGCGGGGCGGACACCTATGACGCGGTGGTGCTGGCGACGCACGCGCCGCAGGCGCTGCGCATGCTGGCCGACGCCACCCCTGCGGAACGCGCGGTGCTGTCGCCGTTGCGCACCCAGCCCAACCTGGCCTACCTGCACCGCGACCCGCTCTTGATGCCGCGCCGGCGCAAGGTGTGGTCGGCGTGGAATTACCTGGAAGGCGTGCAGGCCGATGGCGCCCGTCCGGTGTGCGTCACGTACTGGCTCAACGCGCTGCAGCAGTTGCCGTGCCCGACCGACTGGTTCGTCACGCTCAATCCCGCCACGCCGCCCGCGCCGCACCTGACCGCCGCGCAATTCGATTATGCCCATCCGCTGTTCGACCAGGCCGCCATCGATGCCCAGCGCGGACTGGCCGCGATCCAGGGCGCCAACCGGGTGTGGTTCGCCGGCGCCTGGAGCGGCTATGGGTTTCATGAAGACGGCTTGAAATCGGCGCTGCGCGTGGCGGCGCAATTCGGCGCGGCGCCCGCGTGGGCGCGGGTGGCGCCATGATGCCGCCGGCCCTGCTGCTGCGTGGCCAGGTCATGCACGACCGCCTGCGGCCGGTGCGCAACCGCTTCGTCTATCCGGTGTTCTGCGTGAGGCTGGACCTGGGCAGGCTGGAGGAGGCCGGCAATGCGTGGTTCGGCGTCGACCGGCGCCGCCCGCTGTCGGTGCGCACGCGCGATTATGGCCCGCGCGACGGCGGCGACCTGCAGGCATGGATGCGCGCCCAGCTGGCCGCGGCCGGCGTCGCCGCCGATGGCGCGATCTGGCTGCAGACGTTTCCACGCGTGTTCGGTTATGTGTTCAACCCCGTGAATTTCTGGTATTGCCTGGACCGCGATGGCGGCCTGCGCGCCGTGCTGGCTGAAGTCAACAACACCTTTGGCGCGCACCACGCCTACCTGCTGGCGGCGCCGGACGGCGCGCCGATCACGCAGGCCAGCCGGCTCGAATGCGTGAAGACCTTGCATGTGTCGCCGTTTTGCGAAGTACGCGGCAGCTACCGCTTCCGTTTCCGCGACACCGCGCATACCGGCATGGTCGGCATCGATTACGACGACGGCGCGGGATTGCTGCTGCGTACGGCCATCGGCGGCCGGCTGGCCCCATTGACCGCCAGGACCGCGCTGGGCGCGCTGCTGGCACAGCCGCTGATGACGGTGGGCGTGGTGGCGCGCATCCACTGGCAGGCGCTCAAGCTGTGGTGGCGGCGCGTGCCGGTGTTCAGCAATCCCGGCCGGGACGCCGGCTGATTTTTCCTTGCAACCCGAAGTGGAGAGACCATCGTGAAGCACAACGTCGCGGCGCGGCCGCTGCCTGTCGCCGAATTTGCCGCCGAATTTACCGCCAAAGCGGGAACGGGAGTGGCTGCGGGCGTGGCAACTGAACTTGCCCACGCCATTGCCACGGCGTCGCCGTCCCGTCCTGCCAAGGCCATGCCGGCGGCGGCGCGCGTGTTGATCGGCATGCTGGGCCGCTTGCGCCACGGCCACCTGCAACTGGTGACGCCGGACGGCGCGGCCATCGCGTTTGGCGACCCGCATTCGCCCGCGGGCGCGCTATTGCGCATCCATGACTGGCGCGCGTGCGGACGCCTGCTGCGTTCCGGCGACATCGGTTTTGCCGAGGCCTATGCGGCCGGCTGGGTCGATACGCCGGACCTGACGGCGCTGCTGCGGCTGGCGCTGCGCAACGAGGCGGCCTTGCGGCAACTGATGTCGGCCAATGCGCTGGCCGCCCTGTGGTACCGCGTGCGCCACTGGCTGCGGCCCAATTCGCGTACCGGCAGCCGACGCAATATCCAGGCGCACTATGACATCGGCAACGCGTTTTACCAGCGCTGGCTCGATCCCGGCTGGACGTATTCGAGCGCGTGGTTCGATGGCGATTACAGCCAGGGCCTGGAAACGGCGCAGGCGCGCAAATACCAGCGCATCATCGACCGCCTGGGTTTGCGCCGCGGCCAGCGCGTGCTGGAAATCGGCTGCGGCTGGGGCGCGTTCGCCGAGCACGCGGCGCGCCAGGGCATCCACGTGCATGGGGTGACGATTTCGCCTTCGCAGCTGGACGTCGCGCGCCGGCGCATCCATGAAGGCGGACTGGAGCGCCTGGCATGGCTGGAACTGCGCGATTACCGTGAGCTCGATGGACAGTATGACGCGGTGGTGTCGATTGAAATGTTCGAGGCGGTGGGGGAGCGTTACTGGCCGGCTTATTTCGAGACCGTGGCGCGCTGCCTGAAACCGGGCGCGCAGGCGCTGGTGCAGAGCATCACGATCGAGGAGGCGCGCTTCGAGCGCTACCGCAGCGGCGCCGACTTCATCCAGGAATACATTTTCCCGGGCGGGATGCTGCCCAGCCCCGAGCGCTTCGGGGCGGGCGCGCGGCGCGCCGGTCTGGCGGTGTCCGAACAGTTCCATTTCGGGCCCGATTACGCGGAAACCCTGCGCCGCTGGCGCGCGGCGTTCATGCGCGAACGCGAAGCCATAGCCGCACAGGGCTTTGATGAACGCTTCCTGCGCATCTGGCAAATGTATTACGCCTATTGCGAGGCAGGCTTTGACGAAGGCAGCACCGATGTGGTCCAGTTCCTGCTCCAGCGTCCCTGATCCGCGCTCCACGGCGCGGCGCCTGCTGGTGCTGGGCGGGCTGTGGGCCGCGCTGGGCGCGGCGGCGTGGCCGTGGAACGCGCGCGCCGCCACCCCGCCATGGCGCGACGCGCTGACGGCGGCGCAACTGGTGGGGGCAGGCCGGTTCCGCTGGTTCGGCCTGGGCATTTACGATGCGCGCCTGTGGAGCGGGCACGCCCCGTTCGATCCGCAACAGCCGTTCGTGCTGGAATTGACGTACCTGCGCCACATCAGCCGCGAACGGCTGGTGCGCGCCAGCATGGAGGAAATCGAACGGCTGGGAGGCGGCCGCCATGGCGCGGCGCAACTGGCGCGCTGGGAAAGCGACATGCGGCGCGCCTTTGCCGACGTGGCGCCGGGCGACCAGCTGGCCGGCCTGTGCCGGCCGGGCCAGGGCGTGCACTTTTACCGCGGCAATGGCGAAGTGGTGGAGGTGGCCGATCCTGCGTTTGCCGAAGCGTTTTTCGCGATCTGGCTCGACCCGCGCAGCCAGGACCGCGCGCTGCGCGCGCAATTGCTGGGGATGCGGCCGTGACGGCGCGGCTGGCGGCGTACGGGATGCTGGGCGCGCCGCTGGCGCTGGCGGCGCTGCCGCTGCATGTGCAATTGCCCGCATATTACACGCAGCAGCTCGGGGTCCCCATTGCCGCCACGGGATGGGCGCTGTTTGCGGTGCGCGCGCTCGACACGGTGCAAGATCCGTGGCTGGGCCGCGTGCTGGACCGCCTGCATGGGCGGGCGCTGCGCCTGGCCATGTGCGCGGCGGCATTGCTGCTGGCGCTGGCGTTTGCCGGCCTGTGGCTGCCGCCCGGCTCGTTGCGCCAGCAGGGCGCCGGCGCGCTGGCCGGATGGCTGGCGCTGTTGCTGGCGCTGGCCTGCCTGGCGCACAGCATGCTGACCATCGCGCACCTGGCGTGGGGCGCACAAATGAGCGCGGACCCGGGCGTGCGGCTGGGCGCGGCCGGCTGGCGCGAGGGATTGGCGCTGGCAGGCGGCATGGTGGCCAGCACGGTGCCGCCGTGGCTGGCCGCGTCGCCGGGCGCGGCTGCCATGCCGTGGTATGCGGGCGCGTTCGCGCTGTTGCTGGCGGCGGCGCTGGCGCTGTTGCTGCGCCGCGCGCCGCCATGGCGCGCCGGCCTGGCGCAGCCTTGCCGCGGCTTGTCGCCGGGCGGCTCAGGCCTGGCGCAGCCAGCCTCCGCGCGGGCGAGCCCGAGCCCGGCGCAGCCTTGCCATGTCTCGACGCCACCCGGCCTCGCCGTTGGCCAGCCCGGGCCTGCCGCCAGCCATGAGGATGGACTTGAACCGGCAACCGCCGCGGCGCCGCCGCCCGCCGTGTTGTCCGCTGTATGGCGCGACCCTGCCATGCGCCGGTTGTTGCCGCCCTATGCGCTCAATGCGCTGGCCACGGCGCTGCCGGCCACGCTGGCGCTGTTTTTCATCCGCGAACGTTTGCAGGCGCCGGCGCTGGCCGGCTGGTTCCTCGGCCTGTATTTTGCCGCTGCGGCGGCCGGCCTTCCGCTGTGGGTGCGTTTGGGACGCCGCTTTGGCGCGGCGCGCGCGTGGCGCACGGCATTGCTGCTGGCAGCCGGGCCATGCGCGGCCTGCCTGCTGCTGGGGCCCGGCGACGTGGCGGCTTACACCATGCTGTGCGTACTGGCCGGGGCGCTGCTGGGCGCGGACCTGGCGCTGCCGCCGGTGCTGCTGGCGCAGGCCGTCGGTGGGCGCGGCGATGCCGCGGCATGGCACGGCGTGTGGACGCTCGTGGGCAAACTCGCGCTGGCGCTGGCCAGCCTGGCGCTGCCGCTGCTGTCACTGGCTGGCGCGCCTTTCAGGGGCGACGCCGGCTTTGATGCTGGCCTGGCCTTCAACCTGGCAGATGGCGTGCCTGCGGGGCCGTATTTCAGCGCCGCGCTGGCGTGCGCGTACGCAGGCCTTCCGTGCTTATTGAAACTGGCGGCATGGCGCGCCGCCGCGCCGCTGGCCAGGCGCGCCGGTCCAATGCAAAGGAGTCTCCCATGTTGACTATGAGTTTGCGCAGCCGTGTGTCGCGCAGTGCACGGCTGCTGCTGTTCCTGTTCCTGCCCTTATTCCTGCTGGCGTCCTGCGCCGCGCCCGACGTCAGCCATTACGCGGCCAATCAGCCGGCGCTGGATCCGGCGCGCTATTTTGCCGGCGACACCGATGCCTGGGGCATCGTGCAGGCGCGCAATGGAGAAGTGCTGCGCCGCTTCCGCGTGGCCATGCATGGCGCCATGCGCGGCGGCGTGTTCGAACTCGACGAACGGTTCACCTATGACGACGGCGAAACCCAGCGCCGTGTCTGGACGCTGGTGCGACAGGCCGACGGAACCTGGCGCGGCGCCGCTCCCGACGTGGTGGGGGAAGCGCGGGGCAGGGTGGCCGGCAATGCGCTGCACTGGCGCTACACGCTGCGCCTGCCGGTGCGTGGCACGATGTACGACGTGCAGCTGGACGACTGGATGTTCCTGGTCGACGGCGACACGCTGGTCAACCGCAGCAGCCTGCGCAAGTTCGGTTTCGAGGTGGCGCAGGTGACGCTGTTCTTCCGCAAGCGCTGCGCGGAGGGGGCATGCTGAAGCCGATGAACACGCCGCTGCCCGGCATGCGCGGCTTGCGCATCTGGGTCGTGGGGGCGTCCAGCGGCATCGGCGCCGCGCTGGCGCGGCAGGCGCTGGCGGCCGGCGCCCGGGTGGCCGTCAGCGCCCGCAGCGCGGCGCCGCTGGCGGAACTGGCGGCAAACGGTCGGCACGGTGCCCAGGGCGGGCAGGATGCGCCGGATGGACTGGCAGGCCAAGGGGGGCAGGATGGCCGGGACCGGCAGGCGCTGGCCGTGCCGTTCGACGTGCGCGATGCTGCCGCGTGGCATGGTGCGCACCATGCCATCGTGGAGGCGTTCGGCGCCATCGACCTGGTGGTGTTTTGCGCCGCCATTTACCGCCCCGAGCGCAGCTGGGAAGTCGACCCGGCGCAGGCCGCCGCCACGCTCGACACCAACCTGGCCAGCGTGTATGCCGGCCTGGCGGTGGTGCTGCCGCCCATGCTGGCGCGCGGGCAGGGCGGCGTGGCGCTGGTGGCCAGCGTGGCCGGGTATGCCGGCCTGCCCAATGCCAGCGTCTATGGACCGTCCAAGGCAGCGCTGATCAACCTGGCGGAAATCCTGTATGGCGATTTGCGGCCGCGCGGGCTCGATGTTTACCTGGTCAACCCGGGCTTCGTGAAAACCCGGCTGACCGACCAGAACCGCTTTACCATGCCGGCGCTGGTCACGCCCGAGCAAGCCGCCGCCAGCATCTGGCGCGGCGTGGCCGCCGGCCGCTTTGAAATCCACTTCCCGCACCGCTTCACGCGCGTGATGAAGCTGCTGCGCCTGATGCCGTACCGCTGGCGCTTTTATCTATTCCACCGCTTCCTCCATACCTCATGAATACTGCCGCCCACCTTGCCGCCCTGCTGGACTGGTACCGCACCCTGAGCCCCGACACCGTGGCGCGCGTGCCGGAACTGTATGCGCCCGGCGCGTGTTTCAAGGATCCGTTCAACGACGTGCGCGGCACGGCCGCGATCCAGACAATTTTCGACCATATGTTCCGCGTCACGGAACAGCCGCGCTTCGAAATCGGCGAGAGCATGGCCGACGGCGCCGGCGCTTTCGTGACATGGACCTTCCACTTCCGCCTGCATGGCCATGCCTACACGGTGGCGGGGGCCAGCCACTTGCGCTTTGGCGATGACGGGCGCGTGCTGGCGCACCGCGATTACTGGGATGCGGCCGAGGAATTGTTCCAGAAGCTGCCGCTGGTGGGTGGCCCGGTGCGCTGGCTGCGGCGCCGCTTCCGCGCGCACTGAACGACGCGGCCGCATGGCTGCGCCGGCCCGTCCGGCAGTGTATTATCACGCAGATAACTTTTTCTGTGGAGATACACCATGAGCAAAGCCTTGCGGCTGTCCGAAAAATGGTTCCAGCGTGGCCTGTGGCTGGTCGCGTTTGCGTTTGCCGGCTTTTTGATCGGGTTGGGCGGCAAGATCGTCGACAACCTCGGCATGGTGGAACAGCCGCTGGTGCTGGAACAATTCATGGACCCGCAGCGCACGCCGGCCGTGCGCGCCGCGCTCAGGCAGGAGGAGGCGCGCCAGTCCGCCGCCAATGCGGCGCTGGAGCAGGCGCGCAAAAAACACCAGGTGGCGCAAGCCAACACCCAATCGGCGCGCGAAACGTTCGACAACTGGCTGGCCACGCGCCACGCCACCGCCAAGCCGGAACAAGACCCGGAACTGATCAAGCGCACGCGCCAGCTCGATGACTTGAAGGCGGAAGAGCGCAAGGCGCTGTCGGCCGTGGAAGCGCAGGAACAGGCGTACCTCGATGCGTCGCAGGCGCGCGACCGCGCGCAAGCCGAATGGGACCGCCTGGCCGACGCCGCGCAGGGTGCCTATACCGCCGCGCTGCGCGCGCAAGAGTTACGCGTGTTCGGCTACCGCTTGTTGCTGACCCTGCCGCTGCTGGTGGCCGCCGCCTGGCTGTTCCGCCACAAGCGCAAGAGCCAGTACTGGCCATTCGTCTGGGGCTTCATTTACTTTGCCGCCTTCGCCTTCTTTGTCGAGCTGGTGCCTTACCTGCCCAGCTATGGCGGCTACGTGCGCTACCTGGTCGGCATCCTGCTGACGGTGCTGATCGGGCGCCAGGCCATCGTGTCGCTGCAGCGCTACCTGGAACGGCAAAAGGCCGCCGAAGCGCTGCCGGACAGCCAGCGCCGCCAGACCCTGTCGTACGACGTGGCGCTGGCGCGGCTGGACAAGGGGGTCTGCCCCGGCTGCGAGCGCCCGGTCGACTTGAAAGACCCGTCGCGCGACTTTTGTCCGCACTGCGGCATCGGCCTGTTCAACCATTGCGGGAGTTGCAACGCCCGCAAGAGCGCATTCAGCCGTTTCTGCCACGCCTGTGGCGCCCAGGCGCGCACGGAAAACAGTGAAATGGCGTAAAAACCGACGCCTGCCCCCTGTTTTTTGCATTTCATCGCAATCCTGACCTGCATCAAGGCGAGCCTCGGTATAGTTCAACCATACCGGCAACGCCGCGAAATCACTGATCAGGGGAGAATAAAAATGAATATCGCTAAAAACATGGAACTCATCTTCGTCGCCGCCAGCCTGGTGCTGGGTCTGTCGTCGGAAGCGCTGGCGCGCAGCACGCCGCGCCCGGCGACGACCCTGGAACAGCCGGCTTACACGGCGGCCGCCGCCCTGGCGGAAAAAATGCCGGTGGTAATCGTGTCGGCCAAGCGGCTGACCGCGGCGGAAAAGGCGGCGATGGCGGGTTGATCCGGTCGGCACGTACAGCAATCCGACATGAGGAATCCGACATGATGATGAACTTATTCCGCTGCGGCGCGCTGCTGGCCGTGTTCGGCCTGGCTGCCGGCGCCTGCGTGGCTGCCGACGACAACACCACGGAAAGCCGCGCCATCGATGCGCGCGTGGTGCGCGTCAAGCTCGACGGCGTGATCGACTTGAAGTTGCGGCGCGGCGATACGCCATCGCTGACCGTGACCGGCGACAAGCGCTACGTAGCGAAGATTTCGACCGTGCAGGCGGGCGATACCCTGCACCTGGACAGTGAAAGCCACGGCTTCAAATTCGGCCGCAATACCGTCAAGGCGGAACTGGTGTTGCCGTCGCTGCGCGAACTGGTGTCCGAAGGCGTGGGCGCAACGGAAGTGTCCGGATTTTCCGGCGATGAAATCCAGTTGACGCTCGATGGTGCGGGCAGCATGAAAGTGTCGTGCGACTACCGCAACATCCGCGCCAACCTGGGCGGGGTCGGCAGCATGCACGTGTGGGCGGCCGACAACGACAGCATCGAACTGGATTTGCAGGGCGCCGGCTACGTGACCCTGGGCGGCCGCAGCAAGACGCTCAAGGCCAGCCTGGGCGGACTGGGCGGCCTCAATGCGCAGCAATTCCAGGCCGACAGCGTGAACATCGACTTGAGCGGCCTGGGCAACGCCACCGTGACCGCCCGTCAGAATGCGACGCTGAGCCTGTCGGGCCTGGGTTCCGTCACCGTGTATGGCCAGCCTCAAAACCGCAATGTCAGCGTGGATGGCCTGGGCAAGGTGCGCTGGAAATAGCCGGCGGAGCAGCGGTCCGGAAAGAGACAACCGATATATAACAATGAAAAGACTAATCAGGATCATCACCGCGGCTGGCGTGGCATGGGGGGCGTTGGGCAGCCCCGCCCATGCCGGCTTCGCGGAAGGGGCGACAGCCTACAACAACCGCAATTACGCGGTTGCCTACCGGGAAATCGAACCGCTGGCCCGCGCCGGCAATACCGATGCCGAGCATTTGCTCGGCTTGATGTACTACATGGGGCGCGGCGTGCAGCAGGACTACAAGCAGGCGCTGGCCTGGCACCGCAAGGCCGCGCTCAAGGGCAAGGCCGATGCGCAATATGTGGTGGGCGCCATGTACTACACCGGCAACGCCGTGATCCAGGACCACAAGCAAGCCATCACGTGGTTCCGCAAGGCGGCCGAACAGGGCCACCCCGATGCGCAGCAGGTGCTGGGGCTGATGTACCGGTACCACATCGGCGGCATGCCGCAGGATAACGTGCTGGCCTACATGCTGTGGAACCTGTCGGCGGCCGGCGGCAACGCCAATGCGGCCGAGCAGCGCGCCGCCATCACGAAGAAAATGACGGCGGAGCAGATCGAGGAAGGCCAGGCGCTGTCGGCCAACTGGAAAGTCAATACGCCGCTGCCGCGCAGTTCGCGTACCGGCGGCGGCTGACCCGGCAGCCGGGGCGGGGCGGCGCTCCCCCTCCGGCCGGCGGAAATCCACGGCCCGTCGTACAATCGCCCTTTCTCTGGAAAGGGTCCCCATGCGCGCAATTGAAATCACCCAGCCCGGCGCACCGGATGTGCTGCGGCTGTGCGAACGTCCGATCCCCGAACCCAAGCCCGGCGAAGTCCTGATCAAGGTGCAGGCTGCCGGCATCAACCGTCCCGACGTGTTCCAGCGGCAGGGCAGCTATGCGCCGCCGCCGGGCGCGTCCGACATCCCCGGCCTGGAAGTGGCCGGCGAAATCGTCGGCGGCGACCTGGCCGGCAGCGCGTTCCGGCAGGGCGACCTGGTGTGCGCGCTGGCGCAGGGCGGCGGCTATGCCGAATACTGCACGGCGCCGCTGCAGCAAGTGCTGCCTGTCCCGCCCGGCCTGTCGGTGCTGGAAGCGGCCTCGCTGCCGGAAACCTTCTTCACGGTCTGGAGCAATGTGTTCGACCGCGCGCGGCTGGCCGAAGGCGAAACCCTGCTGGTGCAGGGCGGCACGTCCGGCATCGGCGTGACGGCGATCCAGCTGGCCGCGGCGCTGGGCCACCGCGTGTTCGCCACCGCCGGCAGCGACGACAAGGCGCGCGCATGCGAGCGCCTGGGCGCCGAGCGCGGCATCAATTACAAGACCGAAGACTTTGCTGCCGTGGCCAAGGAGCTCACGGCCGGCAAGGGCGTGGACGTGATCCTCGACATGGTGGGCGGCGATTACCTGCCGCGCGAAATCAGCTGCCTGGCCGACGATGGCCGCCTGGCCATCATTGCGCTGCTGGGCGGCGCCAAGGGCACACTGGACATGGGCCAGGTCTTGCGCCGCCGCCTGACCGTCACGGGCTCGACCCTGCGCCCGCGTTCGGCGGAATTCAAGGGCCGCATTGCCGCGCAATTGCAGGCCCGGGTCTGGCCGCTGCTGGGGCAAGGCGCCATCAAGCCCGTGATCTATCAGACCTTCCCGCTCGAACAGGCGGCCAACGCGCATGCGCTGATGGAAAGCAGCACCCACGTCGGCAAGATCATGTTGCAAATAAGTCAATGAGGCTGGTAAAAGCAACGGCCTGGAGGCGGTATTCTTTGACCCCGAATAATGCCTCGCGCTAAAATAACGGGTTATTGAATTTCAGGCTACTATGCGACGCAAACTTGTAATCGGCAATTGGAAGATGAATGGCAGCCGCGACAGCATCCACACGCTGTTGTCCGGTATTACTGCCGGCCTGGCCGCTAAGTCGGCTCAACCATCGGCTCAACCTTCGGCTCAAAAAGCGGACACCGCGGTTTGCGCCCCGGCGCCTTACCTGGCCCAATGCCAGCAGATGCTGGCGGGGACGCCGGTGGCCTGGGGCGCCCAGGACGTGTCGGCCTACGCGGCCGGCGCCTACACGGGCGAAGTGGCGGCATCGATGCTGAACGATTTCGGCTGCCGCTACGTCATCGTCGGCCACTCGGAACGCCGCGCCTACCATGGCGAATCCAATGAACTGGTGGCGCAAAAGGCGCTGGCCGCCGTGACGGCCGGCCTGACCCCGGTGGTGTGCGTGGGCGAGACGCTGGAACAGCGCGAAGCCGGCCAGACCGCCGTGGTGGTGTGCGCGCAGTTGCAGGCCGTGATGGATGTGCTGGAAACGTCGCTGCTGGCGAAGATCGTGCTGGCGTACGAGCCGGTGTGGGCGATCGGCACCGGCAAGACCGCCACCCCGGCCATGGCGCAGGAAGTGCATGCGCAGTTGCGCAAGCAACTGGCCAGCCGCAGCGCCGACGTCGCGCAGGCCATGCAAATCCTGTACGGTGGCAGCATGAAGCCGGACAATGCGAAGGAATTGATGGCGCAGCCGGATATCGATGGCGGCCTGATCGGTGGTGCTGCCCTGAAGTCGGCCGACTTCCTCGGCATTATTTTTGCAGCAGATTAATTAACTGGAATAGAACTCAATGAACGCTTTTTACAACGTGATCATCATCGTGCAGGTCTTGTCGGCGCTGGCCATTATCGGCCTGGTGCTGCTGCAGCATGGTAAGGGCGCCGACATGGGCGCGGCCTTCGGCTCCGGCGCCTCCGGCAGCCTGTTCGGCGCCAGCGGTTCGTCGAACTTCATGTCGAAATCCACCGCGATCGCTGCCGCCATCTTCTTTGGCGCAACCCTGGCGCTGGCGTCGATGGCGACGCACCGCGCCAGCAGCACCGGCGGCGGCGTGTTGGAGAACTACAAGGCGGCGCCGGCCGCGCCGGCGCCGGTGAAGGGCGCTGACGCGATTCCTGGCGCCGCGCCGGCCGCACCGGCCGCGCCTGCGACCGGTGTGCCTGCCGCTGCGGGCGTGCCTGCCGCCGCCGCACCGGCCGCCAGCCCGGCTGCCGCCGCGCCTGCCGCATCGGCGCCAGCGCCTGCACAGCAGAAGTAATCCGAGTACTTTATGATTTTAGTCAAGTTTGTACGTTTTTCTTCTTGTTTGAGCGCAATTCGCATTAACAAAGACGCTGAAACCGAGTAGAATAGCGGCCTTAAACATGCCGACGTGGTGAAATTGGTAGACACGCTATCTTGAGGGGGTAGTGGCGCAAGCTGTACGAGTTCGAGTCTCGTCGTCGGCACCATAATTAGAAAAAGCCAGCAAGGAGGCCTGGGTTGCAAACCCTGACCAACCGCTGGTTTTTTTACGAGGATGTTTTGCCCGGGTCTTGCTTAACGCTGGCGGGAACCGGGCGGCAAGAGGGAGTCTCAAAAAGCCGGATCGTGCACCGCACAGTGGGTTTTTGGAGGCTTCCGGAGCTTGTTTCAAATTGAACGCAGTAAGGCGTGGCAATGAAGCCAGTGCGCTGCACGGTGAAAAGTCGCTTCGACGCTGTGTTCCATGGGGAGCAGGCGCTCGCGCCGCGGTTGACGCCGCGGTGTCATCTCAACCGAACGTTCAACATTAAGCTCAACCACCGTGAACCTCGAAAATTACTTCCCCGTCCTCCTGTTCCTTCTCGTCGGCATTGGCGTCGGCGTCGCTCCGCAGGTCCTGGGCCGTCTGCTCGGTCCCCACAAGCCTGATTCCGCAAAACTGTCCCCTTACGAGTGCGGCTTCGAAGCGTTCGAAGATGCGCGCATGAAGTTCGACGTGCGTTACTACCTCGTCGCGATCCTGTTCATTCTGTTCGACCTGGAAACGGCATTCTTCTTCCCATGGGGCGTCTCGATGCGCGAACTGGGCTGGCAAGGTTTCATCACGATGATGGTGTTCATCGCTGAATTCGTGGTCGGTTTTTGGTATATCTGGAAGAAAGGTGCCCTTGATTGGGAATAAGCCATGGCTATTGAAGGCGTATTAAACGAAGGTTTCATCACCACCACAGCCGACAAGCTGATCAACTGGGCGCGCACCGGGTCGATGTTCCCGATGACGTTCGGCCTGGCATGCTGCGCGGTTGAAATGATGCACGCGGGCGCGGCCCGTTATGACCTGGACCGCTTCGGCGTCGTGTTCCGTCCCTCGCCGCGCCAGTCCGACGTGATGATCGTGGCCGGCACGCTGTGCAACAAGATGGCGCCGGCGCTGCGCAAGGTGTACGACCAGATGTCGGAACCGCGCTGGGTCATTTCCATGGGGTCGTGCGCCAACGGCGGCGGCTACTATCACTATTCGTATTCCGTGGTGCGCGGCTGCGACCGCGTGGTCCCGGTCGACGTCTACGTGCCGGGCTGCCCGCCGACCGCGGAAGCGCTGCTGTACGGCATCCTGCAACTGCAGAACAAGATCAAGCGTACCAACACGATCGCACGTTAATCGGGACGCTGGAAAAAATATGAGTACACAACTGGAAGTATTGCAATCGGCCCTGGCCGCTGCGCTGGGCGAGCGCGTCACCACGACGGTGGCGCTGGGCGAAGTCACGCTGGTGGTCAGGAAGGCCGCCGACTACTACGGCGTCATGCAGACGCTGCGCGACAATGCCGCACTGGGGTTCGATCAATTGATCGACCTGTGCGGCGTTGACTATTCCACCTACGGCGAAGGCGCGTGGGACGGCCAGCGTTTCGCGGCCGTGGCGCACCTGCTGTCGGTCAAGCACAACTGGCGCGTGCGCGTGCGCGTGTTCGCCGAAGACGACGATTTGCCGGTGATCGCCACCGTGACCCCGCTGTGGCGCGCGTCGAACTGGTTCGAGCGTGAAGCGTTCGACATGTACGGCATCATCTTCGAAGGCCACAACGACTTGCGCCGCATCCTGACCGACTACGGTTTCATGGGCCATCCGTTCCGCAAGGACTTCCCGGTATCGGGCTATGTGGAAATGCGCTACGACGAAGCGCAAAAGCGCGTGATCTACCAGCCTGTGACGATCGAGCCGCGCGAAAACGTGCCGCGCGTGATCCGCGAAGAAAACTACGGGAAGTAAAACATGGCTGAGATTAAGAATTACACCCTGAACTTTGGTCCGCAGCACCCGGCGGCGCACGGCGTGCTGCGCCTGGTGCTGGAGCTGGACGGCGAGGTGATCCAGCGTGCCGACCCGCATATCGGCCTGCTGCACCGCGCCACCGAAAAACTGGCGGAACAAAAGACTTACCTGCAGTCCGTGCCGTACATGGACCGCCTCGACTACGTGTCGATGATGTGCAACGAGCACGCGTACGTGATGGCCATCGAGAAGCTGCTGGGCCTGGAAGTACCGCTGCGCGCGCAATACATCCGCGTGATGTTCGATGAAATCACCCGTATCCTGAACCACCTGATGTGGCTCGGTGCGCACGCGCTGGACGTGGGCGCCATGGGTCCGTTCCTGTACGCGTTCCGCGACCGCGAAGACTTGTTCGACTGCTACGAAGCCGTGTCCGGCGCCCGCATGCACGCGGCGTACTACCGCCCGGGCGGCGTGTACCGCGACTTGCCGGATTCGATGCCGCAGCACAAGCAGTCGCCGATCAAGTCCGCCAAGACCATCAAGGAACTCAACGACAACCGCCAGGGTTCGCTGCTGGACTTCATCGAAGACTTCACGCGCCGCTTCCCGACCTATGTCGACGAATACGAAACGCTGCTGACCGACAACCGTATCTGGAAACAGCGTACCGTCGGCATCGGCGTGGTGGCGCCGGAAGATGCGCTGGCCATGGGCTTCTCGGGCGCCATGCTGCGCGGTTCGGGCATTGCCTGGGACTTGCGCAAGAAGCAGCCGTATGAAGTGTATGACTTGATGGACTTCGACGTCCCGGTCGGCACCAACGGCGACTGCTATGACCGCTACCTGGTGCGCGTGGAAGAACTGCGCCAGTCGAACCGCATCATCAAGCAGTGCGTGGAATGGCTGCGCAACAATCCGGGCCCGGTCATCACCGACAACCGCAAGGTGGCGCCGCCATCGCGCGTGGACATGAAGACCAACATGGAATCGCTGATCCACCATTTCAAGCTGTTCACCGAAGGCTTCCACGTACCACCAGGCGAAGCATACAGCGCGGTGGAACATCCGAAGGGCGAATTCGGCGTCTACCTGATATCGGACGGCGCGAATAAGCCGTACCGCATGAAGCTGCGCGCTCCCGACTACGTCCACCTGGCGTCGCTCGATGAAATGGCGCGAGGCCACATGATTGCCGATGCCGTGACCATCATCGGTACCCAGGATATCGTGTTCGGCTCGATCGACCGCTAAGACCGCTAAGTGCGAGAGGCAAAAACAATGTTGTTATCTGAGCAGTGCTATAAAAAAATCGACCGCGAGTTGGCCAAGTATCCGGCCGACCAGCGCCAGTCGGCCGTGATGGCCGCGCTGGCCCACGCCCAGGTGGAACTGGGCTGGGTTTCGCCAGAAGTGATGAAGGAACTGGCCGACTACATCCGCATGCCGGCCATCGCCGTGCAGGAAGTGGCCACCTTCTACAACATGTACAACCTGAAGCCGGTCGGCAAGCACAAGATCACCGTGT
>CBIHOX010000038.1:0-41555 GCA_966211685.1 uncultured Pseudoduganella sp. | reverse complement strand
GGTATTCGGGATCGCCGCCAGTCGTCGCGTTGCGCAGGGTAAGCGCGGGCGGGACGGGCGTATTGCCGCGGGTGTGCGGCCTGACGGTGTGCGGATAGTGTACGGCTAAAAAAATCCGCAGCATACGTCAACTGGGTTGCCATCTTAATAGGCAAGTTGACGTATACGGAAATACCGATTCTGGATGGGGGTATAAGAAAAACTTATGGCATGCGATTAAGGCTGGTCGAAGGCCTGGGCGGCCTGCAGCACCTGCCGCGCCACCAGCTCCGCGCCCGTCACCGACATGTGGTTGTCGTCGAAGTAATACGCGGCGCCGCCCCGCGCGGCGTAGCAATTGACGCTGTCGCACAGCACCGCTGCCGGGTCCACCACGCGCACTTCGCGCGGCAATTGTGGCAAGCGTTCGCGGGCCCACGCACTGCGCGCATCCCACCAGGCGCGCCGCACCGACACCACATCGCCGCGCGGATCGGCGGCGCGGAACAGCAGGTTGTCGATCGGGCGGGCCAGTTCCGGCGCCTGCAGCACCAGGACCACGTGCTTGCCGCTGGCGACGAAATAGCGCAATACCTCGGCCAGCGCGGTCCAGCGCTGCGCCTGCTGCGCGCTGGAAAATTCATGCGGCAAATGCGGGTACGTGGTTTCATGGTCGCCGAACAGGTGCGCGTGGATGCGGTGCGATACCACCACGGTGCGGATGTCCGGGTGGCGGGCAATGTAGCGCGCGGCGTCCTCGGTCCAGGCGGAACAGTGCGGCATGTCCGCCAAGGTGGTGCCGAACGAGGGAGCGCAGCCGCTGTACGAGAAATGCTTGAGCTTGAGACCGTGAGGCTGCAATTGTTGCGCCACCGCATACGCCAGTTCGATCACGTGGCTGTCGCCATACGCGGCCCAGGCCAGCTTGCCGTCCAGGTATTCGCACGCCTGCGCCGGTTGGCGGTAATCGGCGCCGCCGGTATGGCATTCGTTGCGTTTCGGGCTGGGCTGCGCAGTGTTCAGGACGGCCAGCTGGTCCGGCGTGGTGCGCTGGGCCAGGAAGCCGTCCGTGAGCTGGCCGCTGAGGCCGGCTGCGGCAAACACCAGGCTGCCGGCCAGGCCGAACGTGAAGATTTGCTTGCGGCTGAACACGCCGCGGGTGCGGAAGGGCGCTTCCACGTATTTCCAGCTGAAGTAGGCCAGCGCCAGCGTGGCCGCCACCAGCGCCCCGAATACCAGCGGCGACGGTTCGTCCAGGCTGCGGTGGCGGGCAAAGGCAAACAGGGGCTGGTGCCACAGGTAGGCGCTGTAGCTGACCAGGCCGATCCGGACCAACGGCCCGCTGGCCAGCAGGCGGCCCACCCAGGTGGCCGGCGTCGCGTACAGGATCACCAGCGCCGCGCCGACGGTGGGCGCCAGCGCATAAACGCCGGGGAATGGCGTGTGCTTATCGTAGGCAAACAGGGCCAGTGCGATCAGGGCCAGGCCGGCCAGGCTGCCGGCCTGGCGCACCGGGCCGGCCACGCGCTGATTGATGTCGGTGGTGAAATATATCGCAGTGAAGGCGCCGATCAGCAATTCCCATGCACGTGTGGGCAATAAATAAAACGCGAAATCGGGTCGGTCGTGCACCAGCCATTGCGCGGCGGCCAGGCTGGCCAGCGCAATCACGGCCAGTACGGCCAGCAACACGTGCTTGCCGGCGCGCCACACCACCATCAGCAGCAGGGGGAAGAACACATAGTACTGTTCTTCGACCGCCAGGCTCCACGTGTGCAGCAGCGGTTTCAATTCAGTCGCGGTGTCGAAATAACCGCTGGTCAGCCAGAACAGGATGTTGGAACTGAACAGCGTGACCGACACCAGGCTTTGCGCAAAGCCCTTGGTGTCGGCCGGCAGCAGCCACAGCCAGGCAAACGGCAGGCAGGCGGCCAGCACGAAAAACAGCGCCGGCAAGATGCGCCGGGCGCGCCGTTCATAGAATTGTACGATGCTGAAATTGCCGATCATCAGCTCGGAATAAATGATGCTGGTGATCAGGTAACCGCTGATGACGAAGAAAATATCCACCCCGACGAAGCCGCCGCTGAACAACTGGAAGCCTGCATGGAACAGGATGACGGGAATGACTGCGACAGTACGCAAGCCATCGACTTCGGGACGATAGTGCATGTTGGGGAGTGTGAGCGGCGCCGGCGCATTGCACTGGCGACAAAGTTGCCTATAGTAACTAGATTATGCCGTGCTTAATGGAAACGGGCGCGCACCGATCCAATAGCCGCTATGACACAGCTCAGCGGCGACCTGGCAAATGAGTCGGCTGACCGCCGCCGCGGCATTGGTCAGCGGGATGTTTTTTGACCCGCACAGCATGACGGTGCGGGAAATCGCCGGGCTGTGGATGGGCAAGGCGCGCATCGCGCCGCGCTCGACTTCGGCCAGCACCGGCGCCACCGGCAAGATGGTGGCGCCCATGCCGGCCAGGATGGCGGATTTTAAGATCGCAATGGAATTGATTTCAATCACATTCGACGTAGCCAGCCCGGCGCTGCGCGCCACGGCTTCGATGCGTGGGCGCACGCCGTGCTGCAAGCCCGGCAGGATCAGTTGCGTCGACAGCGCATCGGCCAGCGTGATGCCGTTACTGTCGCCGGCCGGCGCCATGTCGGCGCGGCACAGGTAGCGCAATTCTTCCTCGGCCAGCGGAGTGCAGGCGAACGGCGACAATTGGCCGTCGTCGAACAGCACCGCCAGGTTGACGCGGCCGGATTTCAATTGCTCGGCCAGGTTGCCTGTCAATTCTTCCGTCAGTTGCAAGGTGATTTCCGGGAAGTGTTGCCGCGTGGCCGTCAACAGCGGCAGGGCCAGCGCACCGGATATGCTGTGCGGCAGTCCTACTGTCACGCTGCCCGACGGCCGCGTGGCCGATTGCGTGACCGCGGAGCGGGCGTCGGCGACCTGCTTGAGGATGGCCAGCGCATGTTCATAAAACACCTTGCCGGCGTCCGTGCTGAGCACGCCCTGGGCCGACCGGTGCAGCAATTGCGCCCCCAGTTCCTCTTCCAGCTGGCGCAATTGCTGCGTCAGCGCCGGCTGGGCCACGTGCAGCATGGCGGCCGCGCGCGACAGCGAACCATGGTCGACGATGGCGACGAAATAGCGGAGCTGGCGTAATTCCATGTAAAAGTGTGTTGTGTGCAGGACATAACAATGAATCCTGCCGGAAACTATTTGTTATACTGATTCTAACGCCTTGGTACCCATTCCCTACATCCCGCACAGCCCGCAGCAGAGTTTTCTATGCTTAAGAAAATCGATTCTTCCCAGCTGAAAGTGGGCATGTTCATCCATGACCTGAGTTGCGACTGGATGTCCCACCCCTTCATGCGCAACCGCTTCCTGCTCAGCAGCGAAGATGAAATCCGCAAGATCATCCAGGCCGGCATCCATGACGTGGTGATCGACAGCGCCAAAGGACTGGACGTGCAGGATGCGCCCACCCTGCAGGAAGCACAGGATGCCACGGAACGGGAATTGGCGGAACTGGCGGCCAAGCCGGTGACGGTGACGCGGGTATCGCTGGGCGAGGAATTGTCGCGCGCGGCGCAAGTGCGGCACCAGGCATCGTCGCTGGTGCGCACCGTGATGGCGGATGCGCGCCTGGGCAAGGCCATTGAAATCGGCCAGGTGCAGCCGGTGGTGCAAAACATCACGGAATCGATCCTGCGCAATCCCGGCGCACTGGTGGGCCTGCTGCGTATCAAGAACAAGGACGATTACACGTTCCTGCATTCGGTCAGCGTGTGCGCGCTGCTGGTGGCGTTCTGCAATTCGCGCGGCATGGCGCCGGAAATCACGCGCCAGGCCGGCCTCGGCGGGCTGTTGCACGACACCGGCAAGGCGCTGGTGCCGGACGACGTGCTCAACAAGCCGGCCGCGTTGACCGATGAGGAATTCGCCGTGATCCGCAAGCATCCGGAAGACGGCTACAACATCCTCAGGCAATCGCCCGAAGTCAACGACATCGCGCTCGACATCACGCTGCACCACCATGAGCGCTGCGACGGCAGCGGCTACCCGCACAAGCTCAACGGCAGCCAGATCAGTGAACTGGCGCAAATGGCCGCCATTGTCGACGTGTATGACGCCATCACTGCGGACCGCTGCTATCACAAGGGCATGTCGGCCGCGGCGGCGCTGCGCAAGATCTACGAGTGGAGCAAGTTCCACTTCAACCCGCAATATGCGCAGGAATTCATGCGCTGCGTGGGCATTTACCCGGTGGGCACCTTGGTGCTGCTGGAATCGGGACGGCTGGGCGTGGTGGTGGAGCCGCACGAAACGAATTTGCTGGCGCCAAAAGTCAACGTGTTCTTCCACACCAAGCGCAACACCTACATCAAGCCGGAAACCGTGGACCTGGCGCGCGGTATCGGCTTTGGCGGGGCCGACAAGATCGTCGGCCATGAATCGGCCGCCAAGTGGAACGTGGACCCGATGCGGTTCCTGACGCTGGCGTAAGCAAGCGCGGGCAGGCCGCGCCGGAGGGCGGCGCGGGTCAGAAGAATTCGGCTTCGTCGTTGGATTCGATGGCTTGCAGCAAGCCTCCGCTGACCAGCTCGTCGTAGTGGCAAATCATGTTGCGGCCATGGCTTTTCGCGTAATACAGCGCCTGGTCCGCATGGCCGAGGATGATCACCGGCGCTTCATAGGCGCTGATGCTGACGTAGCCGATCGACACCGTCACCTTGCCCACTTGCGGGAATTCATGCGCTTCCACGTTCATGCGGAAGCGGTCGATGATGCGGCGCGCGTTTTCCTGCGTGGTCGAGCGCAGCAGCACGACGAATTCCTCGCCGCCAAAGCGGAATACCCGGTCTTGCGCGCGGAATGACGATTGCAGCAGGTTGGCGATCAAGATCAGCACTTCATCGCCATACAGGTGGCCGAACTTGTCGTTGACGTGCTTGAAATGGTCGACGTCGACCACGGCCAGCCACTGTTTTTCCTGGTCGGTATGCTGGCGGCGTTCTTCCTCGCCGGGCGGCAGCGACAGCGCATCCTGTTCCGCGCTGCTGGCGGCCAGCATCTTGGCCAGCTGGTCGTCGAAGGTCTTGCGGTTCAACAAGCCGGTCAGCGAATCGCGTTCGCTGTAATCGAGCAAATTCTGGAAATTGCGGTACACCGCCACGATGCCGCCCACGATGTGGATGGTTTCCGGCGTATATGGCGTGGGGTTGATGATTTCCAGGCAGGTATTGCATTTGTCGCCCAGCCAGATCGGCAGCCACAGCGTATGGTTGCCTTCGGCGTCGACTTGTTCGGCCGACGCTTCATGGCGCGCCACGCACGCCGCCAGGGCGGTATAGCTCGACAGCGGCTCGCCTGCGCTGGCCGGGTCCGGCTGTTCTTCCATGCGGGCGGGCTTGCCGGCGGAAATAATGGCGCGCGAACGGATGAAGGTCTGACCCTTGACGGTGGTCAGGGTCAGGACGCGCGTCTGCCTGGCATTGGCAAGTTCTTGCACAGCCGATATTACCGAAATGTCAAGCATGGTGTGATCGCGGTGGCCGGTCATGTCCACCATGTGTTTCAGTAGGGAATCCATCGTCGTTCTCTGATCACACACCCATAGCCTCAACCATCATACCGAGAGCCCATCATAGCGAGTTTTACCGCAGCTGCAAGGCACACAGTGCTTAAAAGCATGACGCCTTTCCGAAAGACAGCTAAGCAGAATAATACCTTTTTGTCTTATAGGCAATTAAAGTCTGTGAATATCTGCTAAAACGCCACGATTCTACGCCGTTGGGTTCTGTTGCAGCGCCCGGATGTGGGAAAAACACTGCATACGCCCATCATGCTCCCTGTGCTGCCACAAAGCAAAAACATTCCGCACGGAAAAATTGCGCACTGTCAACGCCACGCCAGCCGCCACGCCTATAGTTGGTCCCAATGGCGGCGCCATGGCTGCAGACAGGGACCGCCAGGTTTCGACAACCTTTCAAGGAGCACACCATGGAAGCACTGGTAAGCGCAGTCCGCGATTTTGCCCGGGATGAGGCCGGGATTACCGCCATCGAATACGGCTTGATCGCAGCCGTCATGGTGGTGGCCATCAGCACGTCGTTTGAATATCTCAAAGACGGGTTGACGGACGCCTTCACGACGCTGAAAAACAAGCTGGCCATCACTTGACCACTTGACCGGCGGCGCGCCGGCTCCGTGCGGGCCGGCGCGCTTGGGGCGCGCCATGTTGAATGCCATTGACTTTGCGCTGCTGTGGCTGGTCTTGCAAGCCGCGGTCACGGATCTTGCCGTGCGCAAGATCCCCAACGTGCTGGTGCTGAGCGGCTTGTTGCTGGCGCTGGCGCTGCATTGCCGGCTGGGGCCGGATGGCGCCTGGCTGTCGGCCTGGCTGGCGGGGATGCTGGCGGGCTTTTTCCTTTTTTTACCCCTGTACCTCGGCGGCGGCATGGCGGCCGGCGACGTCAAGCTGATGGCCATGGTGGGCGCGTTTGCCGGGCCGTCGCTGGCGTACGACATCGCCATGGCCAGCATCCTGGCGGGCGGCGTGCTGGGCTTGCTGTTGATGGCGGCCTGCGGACGCTGGCGCCAGGGCATGGGCAACCTGCACCTGTTGCTGATGGCGCTGGCGCTGCGCGTGGCCGGCGTGCCGTTGCCGCGCCCGCTGTTGCCGGCCGGCGGTTCGGTGGGGGGCATGCCTTACGCGGTCGCGGTGGCGGCCGGGACGATCGTGACCTTGTGGTCGGCGCACGGTTGGTGACGAACTGGCCGCGCTTGCCGCTAATCAATATCCCAATGGAAAGCCACAGCTAGTATCGCCTTTCCTACAGATCAGCTTGTTTGAAGGAGAACCGCCATGCTGGACATTGCCACCGTGCTTCCCGCCACCCGCGCCGATGAAGACGAGCACAGCCCTATCCTGCCGCCGCAACCGCGCAACGTGCACGAAACCGGACTGGACCTGCAATTGATCGTGGAACTCATTGCCAAGGCGATTTTCACGGCGGGCCGCACGCATTTGCCGATCCTGGCCACCCGCCTGCGGCTGTCGGTGAACGTGTTGCGCGAAGCGCTGGACTTCATGGTGGTGGAACAGCTGGCCGAAGTGGCGTGGCGGGGCGACGCCGACATCGACGTGCAATACCAGTTGACGGGGATGGGGCGGCAGCGCGCCGGCGTGTGGCTGGAGCGGACGCCCTACCAGGGGCCGGCGCCGGTGACGCTGGACGCCTACCGCGCCATGGCGGCGCGCCAGGCCGCGCGCCTGGCGCTGGCCAGCGTGACGGCGGACGACGTCGACGCAGTCTTTGCCGACTGTTGCCTGGATCCCGCCGTGCACCGCCTGGCCGGCGCCGCCATGCATGCGGGCCGTTCGATGCTGCTGTATGGTCCGCCCGGCAGCGGCAAGAGCACGCTGGCGCGCAAGCTGGGCGGCCTGCTGGCCGGCGCCGTGCTGGTGCCCCACGCGGTGGCGGTGGGCCAGGAAATCGTGCAGATCCATGATCCCGCCATCCACCAGCCGCCCACGCCGGCGGGCGGCAGCCGCCTGCCGCCCGAGCGGCGCAGCGGCGATGCGCGCTGGGTGCTGTGCCAGCGTCCCGTGGTGCACCTGGGGGCCGAGCTCGACGCGGCCATGCTGGAATTGCGCCACGACGTGTTTTCGGGCTGTTACCAGGCGCCGGCGCACTGCAAGGCCAGCCACGGCCTGCTGGTGGTCGATGACCTGGGCCGCCAGCGCATTGCCGCCACGGCGCTGCTGAACCGCTTCATCCAGCCGCTGGACGCGGGCCAGGACCAGCTGGCGCTGGCCGGCGGCTACCAGTTTTCCATGCCGTTCCACGCGATGCTGGTGTGTGCCACCAACCTGCCGCCGCAAAGCCTGCTCGATTCTTCGGCGCTGCGTCGCCTGGGCTACAAGGTGCATGTGGGGGCGCTGTCGGAAGGCGCGTATTGCGCGCTGTTCCGCAAGCAGTGCCGGGCCGCCAACGTGGCGGTGGATGAAGCCGTGCTGCGCTACCTGATCGATGAATTGCATGCGGGCAGCGGGCAGCCGCTGCTGGCCAGTTATCCGCGTGAAATCCTGGCACGGCTGGCGGACTTTGCCAGTTATGCGGGGCATCCGCCGCAATTGACGGTGCTGGCGCTGGAACAGGCGTGGGCCAGCATGTTTGCCGCGTCGCCGGACGGGCTGCAGGCATGAAAAACAGGCGCGCACTGCTGATGCTGGCGCTGGCCGTGCTGCTGGGATTGGGCGCCGTGCTGCTGGCGTCGCGCTGGCTGCTGACGCAATCGCCCGGCGCGGCCGGCCGTATCGTGGTGGCGGCGTCGGACGCCAGTCCGGGCCAGCGGCTGGCGCCCGACATGGTGAAGCTGGTGGATTGGCCGGTCGACAGCGTGCCGCCCGGCGCCCTGCGCGACGCGCGCAAGCTGGATGGGCGCGTGCTGCGCCATGCGGTGCAGCGCGGCGAACCGCTCAGCGAAGGCAAGCTGGCGCCGGCCGGCGCGTCGGGCGGCTTGTCGGCGCTGATCGCGGAAGGCAAGCGCGCCATCACGGTGCGCGTCAATGACGTGGTGGGGGTGGCCGGCTTCGCGCTGCCGGGCAATTTCGTCGACGTGCTGGTGTACATGCAGACCGACAGCAATGGACAGGAAGCGCAGCGGGCGATTTCCAAGATCGTGCTGGAACGCATCCTGGTGCTGGCCGTGGCGCAGGAAGTGGGGCGCGACGACACCAAGCCGCGCGTGGTGAACGCGGTCACGCTGGAAGTCACGCCGGCGCAGGCCGAACAGCTGGACCTGGCGCGCAGCGTCGGCACGCTATCGCTGGCGTTGCGCAACCAGGTCGATCCGCAGCCCGGCGTGACCGATGGCGCCACCAAGGGTTCGCTGCTGGGTATCCATGACATACCGAAGGCGCCGGCCGCGCCGCCTGCGCCGCCCGCGCCGGCGGAACCGCCGCCCCGTCCGCGCGTGGCGCAGGTGGCGGCCCGGCAGGCGCCGCGCCATTGCATTGCCGTCATCAACGGCGTGCACAGCGGCCAGGAATGCTTTTAAGGAGGGGCGATGGACACCATGACTGGATTGGCGCCGCCACCGGCGCGCCGGGCCTGGCCTGTGCTGGCGGCGCTGCTGCCATTGCTGACGGCGCCGGCGCTGGCGGGCGCCCGCGTCGCCGCGGCCGGCGCGCCCGCCGCCGTCATGCACACCGATGTGGCGCGCGTGGCCACGGCGACGGCGGCCAGCGCGCCGGCCACGCACACTGCCACGCACAGTGTGGCCGCGGTTCCGGCTGCGAGCGCCGCCGCGGCGGCCCATGCCGTCAGGACCGACAGGGCAGACGATGCGGCCGCGGCGCAGCGCGGCGGTTTGCGCTGCCTCGGTTCGACCGGCGCCGCCACGCGCCTGCAGCTACAGCCCGGCAAGTCCGTCGTGCTGCCGCTGCTGGCGCGGGTAGCGGCGCGCAGCGTCGGCAATCCGGGTGTGGCGCAAGCCGTGCTGGTGGCGCCCGATACGCTGTATGTGGCCGGCGTGGCGATCGGCAGCACCAACATGGTGGTGCAACTGGCCGGCGGCGTGTGCCGGCTGGTGGACATCGACGTGGCGCTCGATACGGCCAGCCTGCAGGCGGCGCTGGCCGCGCTGCTGCCGCAGGAAAAGGACGTGCGCGTGAGCGCCGTGGCCGATGCGCTGGTGTTGAGCGGCACCGTGTCGGACGGGCCCACCCTGGCGCAGGTGATGGAACTGGCGCAAGCGTTCGTGCGCCGCCCCGCGCAGGAACTGGCGGCCGCCGGCGCGCGCGGCGCCGATACCGCTGCTGCTGGCCAGGCCGCCACGCACCAGGCGGCGCAGGCCGGCGCCGCCGGCGCGCGTGTGGTAAACCTGCTGGCCGTCACGGCGCCGCAACAGGTGATGCTGGAAGTGAAAATCGCCGAAGTCTCCAAGACCCTGCTCGACAAGCTGGAAGTGGGCATGTTGATGAAGACCACGCGCGGCAGCTGGACCGCCAGCCTGCTGACCAATTTCATCACCGGCGTGGCGCGCGGCCACGTGGAACTCGGCAAGGACGCCAACAAGGGTTTGCTGATCGATGCCGAACGCCAGGACAACCTGGTGCGCATCCTGGCCGAACCCACGCTGATCGCGGTCAGCGGCCAGGAAGGCAGCTTCCTGGCGGGCGGCAAGATCCTGATCCCGGTGGCGCAGGACGACCGCCGCGTCACGCTGGAAGAAAAGGAATTCGGCGTCGGGCTGCGCTTCACGCCGACCGTGCTGGCCGGCGGGCGCATCAACCTGAAGGTGGCGCCGGAAGTCTCGGAACTGTCGCGCGAAGGCGTCGGCATCCGCGCGGCCGGCATCAGCGGCCCGGCGGTGCTGCCGCTGGTGACCACGCGCCGCTCCGCCACCACCGTGCAATTGAACGACGGCCAGAGTTTCGTCATCGGCGGCTTGATCCGCAATAACCAGAACACCGACGTCAAGGGCTTGCCGCTGCTGGGCGAAATCCCGGTGCTGGGCGCGCTGTTCCGCAGTACCGATTTCCTGCATGAACGCACCGAATTGCTGTTCGTGATCACGGCCCGCCTGGTGCAGCCGCAGGCGCCGGGCCAGCCGCTGCCGACCGGGGACATGGCGCCGCCCGGCCGCGCATCGCTGTTGCTGGGCGCCCGCCCCACGGGAGAGCAGCCATGAACCGAGTACGCAAACCGGCGCCGTGCGCCCTGGCATGCCTGTGCTGCGCCTTGCTGGCGGGGTGCGCCGCGCCAGGGGGGCCGGCCGGCGCGGCCGGGGCAACCGGTGCGGCATTCGGCGAGGTGGCGCGCGCGGCCTGGGCGCGCCAGGCCATTGCCGCGCCATCGCCGGCGCCGGTGGCCGGCATCGATGGCGCCGCCGCCCTGCAGGCGCAGCAGGCCTACCGCAAAAGCTTCACCGTGCGGGAACCGGCCGCGCCGCTGGTGGCGGGCGGGGGAGCGCACCAATGAGGCGCGCGCACGGATGGCGCGGCTCCGCGCCAAACGCCTCGCGCCTGCCCTGGCGCGACAGGCGGGCAGGCCCCGCGCGCGGCGCCATCTCGGTGGCGTTTGCACTGATGATGGCGGGCGTGCTGGCGTTCGCGGGGCTGGCGCTGGACCTGTCGCAGGTCTACAACCGCAAGCAGGAATTGCAGCAACTGGCCGACGCCGTGGCGCTGGCGGCGGCGCAAATGCTGGACGGCACGGCGGCCGGCATCGACGCGGCCGTGCTGCAGGCAGCCACGATTGCCGGCGGCTACCGCTATGCCTATGGCCAGGCGATCCCGTGGAACAGCGCCGCGCTGGCGTTCGCGGCCAGTCCGGACGCCGCCGGCGCCGACTGGAAAAACGCGGTGGACGCCAAGGCTGGCGCGGCCGGGCTGCGCTACGCGCGGGTCGATACGCGCCAGCTGGACGGCGCCGGGACCGTGACCATGCCGTTCGCCGCGCTGTTGGGCGACGCCTATGCTTCGGCCGCCACGGCGGGACTGGCGGTGGCCGGCCGCAGCGGCATCGAAGTGGCGCCGCTGGCCATTTGCGCGATGAACAACACGGCGGACACGTCGCGCAGCAATGGCCTGGGCGACCTGGAATGGGTGCATTACGGTTTCCGCTATGGCGTCACATACAACCTGCTGAACCTGAACCCGGCGCTGGGCGCCGCCGCCCCGGAATACTTCCTGGTGGCGCCGCAGGCGCAGTCCGCCGATACCTCCGACACGGTGGTGGGCCCATACCTGTGCAGCGGCAGCATGCGGCGCGACAGCATCGTGGGCGCCACGGTGCCGGTGCGCCGCCCGGGCGCTTTCACCTTCAGCGGGCAACTCAATACGCGCTTCGATGATTTTTCCGCCGCCGCGCCATGCACCGCGCGCGGCACGCCGCCCGACACCAACGTCATGGCCTACACCGCGCCTAACTGGATGGCGGCCGCGCCCGCCGCGCCGTATGCGCAGCCCGCCGCCACCGGCGCCGGGAAAAAACTGGAGACCGTGGCGGACCGCACCACCGCCGCGGCCAATGCCGCCAGCTACGGCGCCTTGTGGGCCTATGGCGCCGCCAAACGCTTTGCCGGCGCGCACGGCGCCATTGCCCGCAGCCAGTGGCAATACCTGTATCCGGTCGCCAGCGGCGGCGCGCCGGCGGCGATCGGCACTTACCCGTCGGTGTCGCCTTACCTGTCGCCCTCCGCGGCGCAGCGGCAGAATCCCGTCAATCCGGGCCGGCAGCACCGCCGCCTGCTGGCGGTGCCGCTGTTGGCCTGCCCGGTGGCGCCGGGCGCCACCGCCAACGCCCAGGTACTGGCCGTGGCGCGTTTCCTGTTGGTGGCGCCCGCCAGCGCCACCGTGATCAGCGCGGAATTTGCCGGCGTGACCGGCGAGCAGGCGCTGGGCGGCATGGTGGAGCTGTACCAATGAGCCGCCGCTCGTTTCCGGCCCGGATGCGCCGCCGGCGCGGCGTCGCCGCCGTCGAACTGGCGTTCACCATGGCGGCCTGCGTCGCGCTGTTTCCCGCCGTGGTGGCCGCCGGCAGCGTGCTGCTGCATTACGCGGCGCTGCACAAGGCGGTACACGAAGGGGCGCGCTATATCGCGTCGCTGCCGCCACAGGCGCTGGGCACGGAAGCCGCCGCCAGCCAGGCCGTCACGGTCGCGCGCACCATCGTGACAGGCACCCTGGCGCAGGCCGGCCTGCAGGTGACGCTGCCGCCGGACCGGGTCATCGTCACCTGCAATGGCGCGGCGTGCGACGGCACGCTGCCGGCCACCGTCGCGGTGTCGGCGTCCATCACGCTGCCGTTGCCGGCCTGGCTGTTTTACTCGTCCGACGGCACGCTGCAGGTGCTGGCCTTCGACAGCATGCGCTACGCGTACCATGGCAGCCCGAACCTGTAACGCCCGGCGCCGGGCGGGCGCGCTGACGGTGGAATATGCGCTGGTGATGCCGCTGTTCGTCATGTTCTTGTTCCTGCTGCTGGAAGCCACGCGCGCCCTGTTCGTGTGGAATACCGTGCAGGAAGTCACGCGCCGCGCCGCGCGGGCCGCGGCCGTCACGGACTTTTCCAGCCAGGCCGCGATGGACGCGCTGCGCCGCGACGCGGTCTTCCGCGACACGGACGGCGCGCTGCTGCTGGGCGGCGGTATCACGCAAGAGCATGTAGTGATCGATTACCTGTGGCAGGACGGCGCCGGGGCGTTGCAGCCGCTGGCCGGCGCGCTGCCGGCGTGTCCGGCGCAAAACCGCGCCAACTGCATGGCCAATCCCGGCGGCGGCAGTTGCATCCAGTTCGTCCGGGTCCGCATCTGCAGCGGGGAAAGCTGTGAACCGGTGCCGTACCAGCCGCTGTTGCCATGGCTGCCGTTGCCGGCCATGACTGTTCCAACGGCCGCCACGGTGGTGCGCGCGGAATCGCTGGGTTACCGCACCGCTACGGCGCCATGTTCGTGAAGGAGATCCTTGATGAAAGCTTTGATCATCAGCCATGACGGCGATTTGCAGTCGGAAATCGCGGCGCAGGGTTCGGCGCGCATGCCGGCCGTGGAAGTGCTGGCGGTGCGGCAGGGCATGCGCGACGCGGTGGAACGGCTGCTGCCGGATTCGCCCGGCCTGGTGGTGCTGGACGCCAGCGAACTGGGGCCGGGCGAAGCCGAATTGCTGGAACCGCTGGCGCGCCATTATCCGCGCGCCTCGTTCATGCTGCTGACGCACGCGCCGCAACAGGACTTGCTGATCCGCGCGATGCGCGCCGGCATGCGCGAAGTGCTGTCGCTGCCGCTGGACCACCGCGCCTTCCACGACGCGATGGACCGCATCGAGGTGGAGGCCGGCGTCACGCGCATGCGCGACGGCAAGGTGCTGGCCTTCATTTCCTGCAAGGGCGGCAGCGGCGCCACGTTCCTGTCGACGAACTTCGCCTATGCGCTGGCCGAACTGGGCGGCTGCAAGGTGCTATTGATGGATTTGCACGGCCAGTTCGGCGACGCCACGCTGTACGTGTCGGACCAGAAGCCGGTGATGACGCTGTCCGACATCTGCGCGCAGATCGGCCGCATGGATGGCGCCTTCCTCGACTCGTGCCTGGTGCACGTGGCGCCCGGCTTTGGCGTGCTGGCGGCGGCCGACGATCCGGCGCAGGCGGTCGACATGAAACCCGACCACATGGACATCATCCTGCGCGTGGCGCGCCAGCACTACGATTACATCCTGCTGGACGTCGGACGCCAGATCGATGCGCTGTCGCTGCGCGCGCTCGACCATGCCGACGCGATCTACCCGGTGCTGCAACTGGCGCTGCCCGACATCCGCGACGCCCGCCGCCTGCTCGACATCTTCCGTTCGCTTGGCTATCCGGGCGACCGCATCCGCCTGATCGTCAACCGCTATGAAAAGGGCGGCAAGCTGCGGCTGGCGGACCTGTCCTCCGCGCTGGGCGTGGAAGTGGCGCACACGGTGCCCAACGATTACATGGCCGCCACCGACTCCGTCAACCAGGGCGTGCCGCTGCTGCAACTGTCGCGCGGCAGCGCGCTGGCGCGCAGCCTGGGCGAGCTGGTGGAACTGGTGACGGCGCGCCGCATCCCGGAAAGCAAGGGCTTGTTCGACCGCCTGTTTGGCCGTGGGGAGGACATATGAGCCTGAGGGAACGTTTGACGGGCCTGGACGACGGCCGCCTGGCGCATGGCGCGGGCGCAGGCCATGGGGGGAGCGCCGGCTTGGGGGGCGGTACCGGCGCGGGCATCGGCTCAGGCATCGGCTCAGGCATCGGCTCAGGCATCGGCTCAGGTATCGGCGCCGGCCTGGGCGCGGCGCTGGGCGGTCCGGCGCTGACGGCGGGCCTGCCCGATGCGGCGTACCAGGAATTGCGCAAGTCCATGCACCAGGCCATCCTGGACCGCATCGACCTGGAACGCCTGAAGAAGCTCACGCAAGAACAGTTCCGCCACGAACTGGCGCTGCTGGTGCAGCGCGTGATCGAGGACGAGCGCATCGTGCTGAACCAGCACGAGCGGCACCGGCTGGTGCTGGACATCCAGAATGAAATGCTGGGCTTTGGCCCGCTGGAACCGCTGCTGGCCGACGCCGGCGTGTCCGATATCCTGGTCAACACGGCCAGCAAGGTCTACGTGGAGCGCAGCGGGCGGCTGGAATTGACGGCCGTGACGTTCCACGACAATGCGCACCTGATGAAGATCATCGAGAAAATCGTCTCGCGCGTGGGGCGCCGCATCGATGAATCGAGCCCGATGGTCGATGCGCGCCTGCCCGACGGCTCGCGCGTGAACGCCATCATTCCGCCGCTGGCCATCGACGGGCCGATGCTGTCGATCCGCCGCTTTTCCACCAGCCCGCTGACCATCGCCAACCTGCTGGCCTACAAGAGCGTGACGCCGCCGATGGTGCAGGTGCTCGAAGCGCTGGGGCAGGCCAAGATCAATATCCTGATTTCCGGCGGTACCGGCAGCGGCAAGACCACCTTGCTGAACGTGCTGTCCGGCTTCATCCCCGGCAGCGAGCGTATCGTGACCATCGAGGATGCGGCGGAATTGCAGCTGCGCCAACCCCACGTGGTGCGGCTGGAAACGCGCCAGCCCAATATCGAAGGCAAGGGCGAAGTCACGCAGCGCGCGCTGGTGCGCAATGCGTTGCGCATGCGTCCGGACCGCATCATCCTGGGCGAGGTGCGCGGCGCGGAAGCCATCGACATGCTGCAAGCCATGAATACCGGCCACGAGGGATCGCTGGCGACGATCCACGCGAACTCACCGCGCGACGCGCTGGCGCGGCTGGAAAACATGGTGGGCATGGCCGGCGTACACCTGACGCCGCGCGCCATGCGCCAGCAGATCTGCTCGGCCATCACGGTGGTGATGCAGGTGTCGCGCCTGACGGACGGTACGCGCAAGCTGGTCAGCATGCAGGAAGTCACCGGCATGGAAGGGGAAATGATCGCCATGCACGAAATCTTCCGCTTCGAGCAGGAAGGCGTCGATGGCGCCGGCAAGGTGCTGGGCCGGTTCCGCGCCACCGGCGTGCGGCCGCGCTTTGCCGACCGCCTGCGCATGTACGGCGCGCCGGTGCCGGACAGCGCATTCGATCCCGACCGGCTGTACGAATAGGAGGCGCCATGGACCTGGTATTTTCCGCATTTATCGTGCTGTTGTTTGCCGCCGTGTTCCTGGCGATCGAAGGGGCGTGGCTGTGGTGGTCCGGCAGCCATGGCGGCGATGCGCGCCGCATTGCGCGCCGCCTGCAATTGATGGCCGCGCGCACCGACGGCGCCGAGCGCGTCACCATCCTCAAGCAGCGCCGCTACAGCGGCCACCCGCAACTGGACCGCTGGCTGCGGCGCGCGCCGCACGTGGCCCGGCTGGACCGCCTGCTGCTGCAGGCCGGCCTGGAATGGACCGTAGCGCGCTTTGCCGCGGTACAGGGCGCGCTGCTGCTGGCGGCGCTGGCCGTGCCGGCCATGCTGGGCGCACCCCTGCCGGCGCGGCTGGCGCTGGCCGGCCTGGCGCTGGCGGGACCGGCGCTGGCGCTGTTGCAGGCGCGCGGACGCCGCCTGCACAAGCTGGAAGAGCAATTGCCGGAAGTGGCGGATTTCCTCGGCCGCGCGCTGCGCGCCGGCCACTCGTTCGCCAACGTGCTGCAAATGGTGGGCAATGAAATGCCGGAACCGTCCGGCAGTGAATTCCGCATGGCCTACGAGGAAATCAATTACGGCGTGCCGATGAATGAAGCGCTGCACAACCTGGCGGCGCGCATCCCGCTGACGGACTTGCGCTACATGGTCATCGCGGTGCTGATCCAGCGTGAGTCCGGCGGCAACCTGGCCGAATTGCTCGACAACGTCAGCGCCATGGTGCGCTCGCGCCTGAAACTGATGGCGCAGGTGCGGGTACTGTCGGCGGAAGGGCGCATGTCGGCGTGGATACTGGGCCTGTTGCCGCTGGGCGTGGTGGCGATGATGTCGGTGCTTAACCCGCATTACATCTCGGTGCTGTGGACCGATCCGTCCGGCGTGCGGCTGCTGTGGTACGCGGCCGGTGCGATGGCGGCCGGCCTGCTGTGGATGCGCAGCGTGATCAGGATCCGCACATGAACGGCGCCACCCTGGTATTTTTGCTGGTGGTGTTCGTGGTGGCGGCTGCGATCGCGCTGCTGGCGCTATGGCTGCTGGCCCCCGATGCACTGCGCACCCGCCTGAGCGGGCAGGTGCACGATGCCGCCCCGCCCGCGGCCGCGCAGGGGCAGGGCAACTGGATCGAGCGCATCGCCCGCGTGGCGCAACCGCTGACGCGGCTGTCGCTGCCGGAAGAAGGCTGGGAACAGTCGCCGCTGCGCACGCGCTTCATTACCGCCGGCTGGCGCCACCCGTCCGCGCCCACGCTGTACTTCGCCGCCAAGACCACGCTGGCGCTGTTGTTGCCGGCCTTGCTCGGCGTGCTGGCGGCCGGCGGCGTGCCGCAGCGCGCATGGCTGCTGCTGTTGCTGGCGTGCGCGGCCAGCGGTTATTACCTGCCCAATGCCGTGCTGGCGCGCACGGCGGCGCGGCGCCAGCGCGAAATCTTCGAGCATTTGCCCGATGCGCTGGATTTGCTGACCGTGTGCGTGGAAGCTGGCTTGAGCCTGGAGCGCGCGCTGGTGCGGGTGGCGGCGGAAATCCACATCAAGAGCGTGGCGCTGGCGCAGGAACTGCAACTGGCGCTGATGGAAATGCGGGCCGGCTTCAGCAAGGAAAAAGCGTTGCGCAACCTGGCGCTGCGCAGCGGCGTGGAAGACATGGATACGCTGGTGGCGATGCTGATCCAATCGCAGCGCTTCGGCACCAGCATGGGCGATTCCCTGCGCATCCATGCGGAAAACCTGCGCGCCAAGCGCCGCATGCTGGCCGAGGAGGCGGCGGCCAAGATCGCGCTGAAGCTGTTGTTCCCGCTGATCTTTTGCATCTTCCCCACCTTGATGCTGGTACTGCTGGGGCCGGCAGCGCTGCAGATGGCGCACGTGCTGCTGCCGGGGATGATGAAGTAGGCGCCGTTGATGAAGGCCGGTCAGTTCCAGGCCACGCTGCCCATGCCGCGCGCACTGGCGTTGCGGGTGGCGGGCTTGCCGTACACGGTGGCCGAGCCCATGCCGGACAGGCGCAGGTTGGCCGAGGTCTTCGCATACACGGTGGCGCCGCCCAGGCCGGACATGTCGACGTCGACGCTGTCGGCGCGCAAGCCTTGCGCATCGAGGCTGCCAATGCCGCCCAGCTTGGCCGTGAGGTTCTTGCTCTGGCCGCTGATGACGATCTGGCCCGCGCCCTTCAAGTTCAGGTCGACCTGTTCGGCGTCGCCGGCATTGACGTGCATGCTGCCCACGCCGGTCAGGCGCGCATCCATGTGCTTGTAGCGCGACGCCATGTTGACCGAGCCGGCGCCTTCCAGCGAGACACGCATGTCGTCGCCCGTGAAGCCCGACAGTTCGGCGGAACCCACGCCGGCCGACACGAATTCGCGCAAGTTCGGCAGCGTGAGTTCGGCGCGCAGGTTGCCATTGCTGAAGTTGATGCCGCGCAGGTCGGTGCCGATGCGCAGCGTGTCGCCGTTTTGCACCACGGTGACTTTCGGCACGTAGCGCTTGTCGCCGGAGACCACCAGCGAGGGCGTGGCGCCCTGTTTCAGTTGCAGGCTGATGATCCCGTCCAGCACCACCTTGACGGCGCGCGCATCGACGGTGCGGATCTCGCTGATGATCTCGTCGGCCATGGCCAGGCCGTGCGCCGCGTACAGGGAAACCGCCATCATGGTGGCGCTGATAAATTTGTTCATCATTCTGCTCCTGAAGCGGGGTCTGGATTAATTGGCGAGCGCGGCTTTTTCAGCGGCGCTCAGCCGTTTAGCGGTAATCACCACCACCGGCATCTTGCCGGCGGCAACCTGCACGACAGCAGCAGGGGCGACAGTATTCTTGGCGGCTGGGACGGCGGCAACGGCCGTGGTCACCAGGGTGGCGCCGGCCAGCGTGGCGGCGGCGAGGAAGATGGCTTCCATGTTTTTAGCGATGTTCATGTCCGGCTCCTTGTGTGTTCGTTGTTTCGTTGAGTGAACTATAGACAAGGGGCCGGCGCGGCTCTATCGACGTGCGACGAACTGCAAAATTGGCGACATGAACTGCATAAAAACGTGGACTGAGGTGTTGCGGAAGATCAGTCGGCGCGCACGCCGCCTGTGATGAGCGTCAAATCAAGGCAGGAAGGACGGAAAGCGCTCAGGCGGCGGCAGTGTCTTCCTCGTCTTCGCGGGCCGAGCGCATCCATTGCACCAGCGGATACGCATCCTTCATGCCGTTGGCGATCAGCGGCAGCAGCAGATCGGGCCGGTTCAGGTCGAGGTCGATTTCAGTCCACACGAAGAAGCTTTTCAGCTTGATGTATTCGATGTGTTCATGGTCCGGATCGAAACCCTTGGGCGGGCGCTGCAGCTTGCCTTCGTTCTGGATGGTCCCATAGCGCAGTTTCAACTGCTTGTTCTTCAACACCTTGGAAAAGCCGGCCGCGTCTTCCACCATGGCGCGGCGCAGCGCCTTCAGGCGGTGCGGCGGCGGCATGTATTCGCCGGCGCCAAACAGCAGGCGGCCCTCGCCGTCGAGCTGGAAGTAATACGTGGGACCGCCCGCCTTCGACGGCCGGCGCATGTCGTTGGGCGCGATGGCGGCGGAAAAGCGGGTCTTGTACGGGCTTTTGTCGTGGGCAAAGCGTACGTCGCGGTTGATGCGGAACAGGGCTTTCTTGGGATTGCAAAACTTGACGGCCGGGTCGAACTTGCCCAGCTCGGCGATCAGTTGCGTCACCAGTTGCAGGAATTCCTCGCGCAGGATGTCGTAGCGCGGCTTGTTCATGATGAACCAGGGACGGTTGTTGTTGTCGGCCAGCTCGGTGAGGTAGTTTTTCAGGTCGCGCAGGTGCATGGGATGTCGGACGAGGATTAAGGTCGGTTGGGACCGGCCATTATGCCGCCACCCCGGTTACTTCGCCACCGGCCGCTTGCCGACCGTGACGGCCAGGTCGGTTTCTTTGCTTTTGCGCAGCACGCGCATGGTGGCCTTGCCGCCCGGCGGCAGCGCGGCGATCAGGTTCAGCATCTCGGTGGTGTCGTGCACGTCCTTGCCCTCCACCGACAATAAAATGTCGCCCGGCTTGATGCCGGCCTTGTCGGCCGGGCCGTTGCGCACCACGCCGGCGATGATGGCGCCGCTGGTGCGCTGCAGGCCAAAGCTTTCCGCCAGTTCCGGCGTGATTTCCTGCGATTCCACGCCGATCCAGCCGCGCACCACATGGCCGGAGGTAATGATGGCTTCCATCACGGTTTTCGCGGTCGAGACGGGAATCGCAAACCCGATCCCGACCGAGCCGCCGGTTTGCGAATAAATCGCGGAATTAATGCCGAGTAAATTCCCATTGGTATCGATTAGCGCGCCGCCGGAATTGCCGAAATTAATGGCGGCATCGGTTTGAATGAAATTCTCGAAATTATTGATGCGCAAATTATTACGGCCCAGCGCGGAAATAATGCCCATGGTGACAGTCTGGCCCACGCCGAACGGATTGCCGATGGCCAGCACCACGTCGCCCACTTTCGCGGTTTCCGCATGGCCCAGCACGATGACGGGCAGCTTGTCGAGGTCGATCTTGATCACGGCCAAGTCGGTTTCCGGGTCCGTGCCCACCACCTTGGCCGTGCCCTTGCGGCCGTCGGGCAGCACCACCTGGATATCGTCGGCCGCATCGACCACGTGGTTGTTGGTGAGGATGTAGCCGGCCGGGCTGACGATCACGCCCGACCCCAGGCTGGACTGGTCATCGTCGCCGTCCTCGCGCTCGCCGCGGTCGCCCCGTTCGAAGAAGCGGCGGAAAAACGGATCGCGCGACAGCGGGTGCTTGCGGTGCTGCACCTTGGTGGTCAGCACATTGACCACGGCCGGCATGGCGCGCGCGGCGGCCAGGCGGTAGGAGCCGGGGGAGGGCGGGGTGTTGGCGGACGCTTCCAGCAGCGTGGCGGGACTGGCGCTGCCGGCGCCCAGCCGGCGCACGGCGGCCGGCAGGCTGGCCGCGTCGGGACGCACCGCGTGGTAGACGAAATACAGCGCCAGCACCACGGTCACCGTTTGTGCAAACAACAGCCACAGTCGTCGCATGATCCTCATCCCGATGCCACCTGCCCCGCAACGCCGCCGGCGGCTTATTTGTGCTTCAGCGCGTCGCGGATTTCACGCAGCAGCAGGATGTCTTCCGCAGTCGGCGGCGGCTCGGCCGGCGCTGCCGGCGCTTCCGTGCGGCGGGCTTTTTGCAGCAGGCGCACCATCTGGAAGATGATGAACGCCAATATGATGAAGTTTAGCAGGATGGTCAGGAAGTTACCGTACGCGAGCACCGCGCCGAGCTTTTTCGCTTCGGCCAGCGACAGGTTCATCGGCTGGCCATTCAGGGGCAGGTAGTAGTTGGCGAAGTCCAGGCCGCCGATCAGTTTGCCGATCGGGGGCATGATGATGTCTTGCACCAGCGAATCCACGATCTTGCTGAACGCGGCGCCGACGATCACGCCGACCGCCAGGTCGACCACGTTGCCTTTCATGGCAAAGTCTTTGAATTCCTGCAACATACCCATAATGCATACTCCTGGTTAATTAACCAGTTGATCATAGCTGCAATCTGTTGCTTTTCACAACACAAAGGGGGGTGGACAATTTACCCGTGGACGGCGTTGCGGAATGTGGGGCAGAATTTACACATTTACTACGTTTCCCTTTAATTGCTAAAACTTTTGTCCTACAATTTAAGGTTGCTGCAAGCTCAGTAGTCGTATAACAACTATTTCGCAATTTGATGATTGGGGTTTGTGTATGAGTATCGAAAAGCAGGTCGATCCCGGCCGACGCGGTTTGCTGGCTGCCACATGTGCAGCGGGCGGCGTAGTAGGCTTGTCAGCCACGGGCGCCTTGGTCAGTACCTTCCAGCCGTCCGAACGGGCAAAAGCAGCCGGCGCGCCGGTTGAAGTCGATATCAGCTCGCTGCAGCCGGGCGAAATGAAGACGGTGGAATGGCGTGGCAAGCCGGTGTGGATCTTGCGCCGCACGCCGGAAATGATCGCGTCGCTGAAAAAAACCGACGGCCAGGTCGCCGATCCCCAATCGAAACGCAATCCCGACGAATTCACGCCGGAATACTGCCGTAACGAAGCGCGCGCCATCAAGCCGGAATACCTGGTCGCGATCGGCATCTGCACCCACCTGGGCTGCTCGCCGTCGACCAAGTTCGTCCCCGGCCCGCAGGCGTCGCTGCCGGACGACTGGGCCGGCGGCTTCCTGTGCCCATGCCACGGTTCCACGTTCGACCTGGCCGGCCGCGTGTTCAAGAACAAACCGGCGCCGGATAACCTGCCTGTGCCACGTCACATGTACCTGAGCGATACCAAGCTGGTGATCGGCAAGGATCAGAAAGGCGAGGCGTAACCATGGGCGCATTCAAAGAAACCAAGTTTCCTGCCAACGCGCCAGCCTCGCAAAAGGCCCTGGGCTGGGTCGACGACCGCTTCCCGCTGACCAAGCTGTGGAACGACCAGTGGGGCAAGTACTATGCCCCGAAAAACTTCAATTTCTGGTACATCTTCGGTTCGCTGGCCATGCTGGTGCTGGTGCTGCAGATCGTCACCGGCATCTTCCTGACCATGCACTACAAGCCGGACGCCAACCTGGCCTTCGGTTCGGTCGAATACATCATGCGCGAAGTACCGTGGGGCTGGCTGGTGCGCTACATGCACTCGACCGGCGCGTCCGCGTTCTTCATCATCGTCTACCTGCACATGACGCGCGGCCTGCTGTACGGTTCGTACCGCAAGCCACGTGAACTGATCTGGCTGTTCGGTTTCGCCATCTTCCTGTGCCTGATGGCCGAAGCGTTCTTCGGCTACCTGCTGCCATGGGGCCAGATGTCGTACTGGGGCGCGCAGGTGATCGTCAACCTGTTCGGCGCGATCCCCCTGATCGGCCCTGACCTGTCGCTGTGGATCCGCGGCGACTACGTGGTGTCCGACGCGACCCTGAACCGCTTCTTCGCGTTCCACGTGATCGCGATCCCGCTGGTGCTGCTGGGCCTGGTGGCGGCGCACCTGATCGCGCTGCACGAAGTCGGCTCGTCCAACCCGGACGGCATTGAAATCAAGGAAAACCTGGGCCCGGACGGCCATCCGGTGGACGGCATCCCGTCGCACCCGTACTACACGGTGCACGACCTGTTCGGCGTGTCGGTATTCCTGCTGATCTTCTCGACGGTGGTGTTCTTTGCCCCGGAAATGGGTGGTTATTTCCTGGAGTACAACAACTTCCTGCCGGGCGATTCGCTGAAGACCCCGCTGCATATTGCGCCAACCTGGTACTTCACGCCGTTCTATTCGGTGCTGCGCGCCACCACGGCTGACTTCATGTGGGTGCTGATGTTTGCCGTGGCCGCCTACGTGGCGTTCCTGTGGCTGAAGTCGCGCCTGTCGGGCGCGGTGAAGACCGCCATTGCCGCGATTGCGCTGGTGGCCATCGTCGGCATGCTGCCGTCGGTGCTCGATGCGAAATTCTGGGGCGTGGTGTTCTTTGGCTCGTCGGTGGTGATCCTGGCGTTCCTGCCATGGCTGGACCACTCGAAGGTCAAATCCATCCGCTACCGTCCGGACTGGCACAAATATGTGTACATCCTGTTCGGCATCGCGTTCGTCGCGCTGGGCTACCTGGGTACCCAGCCGCCGAGCCCGATCGGCACCATCGTGTCGCAGGTTTGCACCCTGTACTACTTTGCCTTCTTCCTGCTGATGCCATGGTGGAGCGAAATGGGCCAGTTCAAACAGGTCCCCGCCCGCGTCACCTACCACGCGCATTGATAGCCGACCATCGCTGAAGAGGACATGTACATGAATTTTGCTAAAAAGTTAATTGCGATCCTGGCGCTGGCGGTCCCCGGACTGGCCCTGGCCAACGAGGGCGGCCACCCGCTGGACAAGGCGCCGGACCGCTCGACCAACATGGCGGCCCTGCAAAATGGCGCCAAGTTGTTTGTGAACTACTGCCTGAACTGCCATAATGCGTCTTCGATGCGTTATAACCGGTTGAAAGACCTGGGCCTGACGGAAGAACAGATCAAGGGCAACCTGCTGTTTACTGCTGAAAAAGTGGGCGAAATGATGACGACGGCGATGCCGGCCAAGGATGCCAAGGCCTGGTTCGGCGTGGTCCCGCCGGATTTGTCCGTGATTTCGCGCGCCAAGGCATCGTCCGCAGGCACCGGTGGCGACTACCTGTATACTTATCTGCGCACTTTCTACAAGGATGAGTCCCGCCCGACCGGCTGGAACAACCTGATGGTCGCGAACGTGGCGATGCCGCACGTCCTGTGGGAATTGCAGGGTGTGCAGTCGGCCAAGTTTGTTGAGGAGAAAGATCCTCACGACCCGAGCAAGACGGTGCACAAATTTGCAGGCTTTGAACAGGTAAAACCCGGCACCATGAGCAAGCTGGAGTTCGACACGGCCGTGGCGGACCTGGTCGGTTACATGGAATGGATGGCGGAACCTGCCCAGCAAACCCGCAAACGCCTGGGCGTATGGGTATTGCTGTTCCTGACCTGCTTTGTGATTCTGGCCTGGCGCCTGAACGCATCGTACTGGAAGGAAGTTAAATAAGAGTGTGGCGGTCCGGCCCTGTCCGGGCCGCCGCGATGTTTTGCGCCGCCCGCGAGGCGGGCGCGCTCCTTGGGGTGAGCCGCTTTGGCGGCTACATCCCATTTTGTTTCTAAGGAACTACAAAAAATGATGGTTCTCTACTCGGGTACGACCTGCCCCTTCTCGCAACGCTGCCGCCTGGTCCTGTTTGAAAAAGGCATGGACTTCGAAGTGCGCGATGTGGACTTGTTCAACAAGCCGGAAGACATTTCGACCATGAATCCTTACGGCCAGGTCCCGATCCTGGTCGAGCGCGAACTGATCCTGTACGAATCGAACATCATCAACGAGTACATCGACGAGCGCTTCCCGCACCCGCAACTGATGCCGGCCGACCCGCTGATGCGCGCCCGCGCCCGCCTGATGCTGTTCAACTTCGAAAAAGAATTGTTCGTGCACGTGCACACGCTGGAATCCGAGCGCGCCAAGGCCAACGACAAGAGCCACGACAAGGCACGCGCGGAAATCCGCGACCGCCTGACCACGCTGGCGCCGCTGTTCCTGAAGAACAAGTACATGCTGGGCGATGAATTCTCCATGCTGGACGTGGCCGTGGCCCCGCTGCTGTGGCGCCTCGATCACTATGGCATCGAACTGTCGAAAACCGCTGCGCCGCTGATGAAATACGCCGAGCGCATCTTCTCGCGTCCAGCCTACATCGAAGCGCTGACCCCATCTGAAAAGGTCATGCGCCGTTAATACCATGGCAGAAATCTCCACCAAGCCCTACATGCTGCGCGCCATCTACGAGTGGTGCACCGACAGCGGCTATACGCCTTACCTGGCCGTGAAAGTCGATGCCGCCACCACGGTGCCGATGGAATACGTGAAAAAGGGCGAAATCGTGCTCAACATCAGCTTTGGCGCCACCTCGGGGCTGAAGATGGACAATGACAGCATCCGCTTCCACGCCCGCTTCGGCGGCGTGTCGCGCGAAATCTTCGTGCCGGTGAATAACGTCATGGCCATCTACGCCAACGAAAACGGCCAGGGCATGGCGTTCGAGCCGCAATTGGGCCAGTACGAACCACCCACTCCGGCGCCAGCCCCATCGGCGCCGACCCTGGCGCCGGTGCCGAGCGCCCCGGCCGAGTCCCGCCCCGCCGCCGACAGCGTCGGGAGCGACGGTCCGGATGATGGCGGGGAACCGCCGAAGAAGGGTGGCCGTCCTACCCTGACGCGTATCAAATAGCGTATAATCTGCGCTGAAAAGTTTACGCCGGCTTAGCTCATTTGGTAGAGCAGTTGATTTGTAATCATCAGGTGGCCAGTTCGAAACCGGCAGCCGGCACCAAGTTACTGATGCAAGTTGTATCAGGCAGTATCGAAAACCCGCCTCCCTCATAGGGAGCGCGGGTTTTTTGTTGTCCCGGGCAGGCTTACGATGTAGCACGCAAGCGCACGGAAATACCGGCATTTTTGACGGTATACGCCATCAGCGCAAAAGTGAGATACCGTCAGGGAGGCCGCCATGGCACTCACCGATTCCTTTATCCGGCTGGTCAAACCCAGCAAGCCGACTGGCGACAAGTATGCCGATGGCGGTGGCATGTACCTGCTGGTGACTTCGGCTGGGAAGTACTGGCGCATGGATTACCGCTACCTTGGCAAGCGCAAGACCCTGGCGCTGGGCGTGTATCCGGCTGTCTCGCTGGCCAGCGCCCGCAAGCAGCGCGATGAGGCCCGCACATTGTTGGCCGAGAGCATCGATCCCAGTCTGTCCAAGCAGGCGGAACGGCTTGCGAGAAGTGCCGCCGCCCAGCAAACCTTTGAAGTGGTGGCCAAGCAATGGATGGAGAAAATTGCGCCGACCCGCACGGCCAGTACGCAAGAGAAAGTGCAGCGCTGGCTCGACCAGAATCTCATTCCCCGTGATTGGGAAAAAGCCCATTGCCGAGATCAAGCCGCGTGAAGTGCTGGCTGCCATGCAAAAAATGGAGGCGCGAGGCGCGGTTGAGTCTGCTCATCGGGTGAACAGCTCTGCGGGCAGATATTCAGGTTTGCGGTGGCGCTCGATTTGGTGGAGCGCGATATCACCGTCGACTTGCGCGGAGCCCTTGCGCCGACTGTGCGGCGAAATTTCTCTGCCATCACGGAGCCGAAGCAGGTGGGGCGCTGATGCGCGCCATATACGACTACCATGGCTTTCCTGCGGCCGTGGCGGCGCTCAAGCTGGCACCATTGGTGTTTGTGCGCCCCGGCGAACTGCGGGCCGCCGAGTGGGGCGGAATTCGATTTGGATGCGGCAGAGTGGCGGATTCCTGCGGCCAAGATGAAAATGAAGGTCGAACACCTTGTGCCGCTCAGCACCCAGGCCGTGGCCATCCTGCGTGATCTGTACCCGATCACCGGCGACGGGCGGTATGTCTTCCCCAGCTTGCGCAGCAAGGCTTGCATGAGCGAGAACACCATCAATGCCGCCTTGCGCTACATGGGTTACAGCAAGGAAGTCATGACCGGCCACGATTTTCGCGCCATGGCCAGAACCATTTTGGATGAAGTGCTGGGGGAGCGTCCCGACCTGATCGAGCATCAGCTTGCGCATACGGTGCGTGATCCGCTGGGGCGGGCGTATAACCGTACGTCGCATCTGCCCACCAGACTGGAAATGATGCAGCGGTGGGCGGATTATTTGGACGAGTTGCGGGTCGGGGCTGAGATTATTCCGCTTCACGGCAGCCAAGGATAGCCAGTATTGGTGGAAAGAAGGTGATGGCCAGATGCGCTAACCTGTCCCTTCCATTTCTGGCTTCCGGAGAATAGCGCCGGATGACCGTATGAAACGATAGGCTCCAACTTAATCCTGGCACATGCAACATACGGCCAGCGAGTGTGATACATATCATGATTTAGTCACACTATGTAAAAAAATTGTAATTGCGAACTTAGCCGCACCCCAAAAAAACATTCCCCTCGCGATTCTAAATAAATTTCAATTCACAGTCATAGGAGTTTTCTTAGGTTTTGCTGCTGAAATTTCATAGCAATCCCTCTAAAAGTCCATCGACACCATTACTTCTGTCATTTTCAATTTTCTTCAATTCAGCTCGCGTGGCTGGTTCATCTAGTATGAAATTGTCGCTAAACCTAAGTATTTTGTTGATGTGCTCAAAATTTTTAATACTATTTACTTTATTTCCTTTGTCTGTGTTTAATATGTAATACCTTGACATAATGAGTGAAGTTCGATCAAATACACTCTTAACACAGTCTTCACCTTCATCGCCATATTTCAGACGCGGAGAATTTTCAAATATTTCCGGTATTTTTGAGCGAATCATTTGTAATATTCGACGCGCCTTCCCAAGCTCAAACGAAACTTGTAAACCAAGATCATTTTTGTCCACATGATAGATAATCTCTGAATGCAAATAACCTGGTGAGCTTTTATGGTCAGATGGAAATAGAGGGGACGCCCCCCACAAAGAATTTGATTTTTTAGGTATCTCAACCAGCCTAAAGGTATATTTGGTGTCAAAAGTTAAAGCTATTCTTTTGGAAATTTCTTTGCGTGAAATTTTTTGATTGTATTTGGGAAGCTCTTGTTCAAAAAAACTATGAAAGTCCTCTAAAACTTGCTTGACTATACTAGCTCTGAAGCAAGAAAAGTCAATGTCCGAACACAGCTCCAAGACATTAATATGACTAAAGATTGCTTCACTTTTGTAGTAGTGAATTAAAATTTTCTCTTGCTTATTTTTGGCATCATTGCAAATAAACATTGCTGCAAAATATTCCATTAAAGATTTATGGGACCACCTCATTGATGGACCTTCTTTAACGAATAATGGAACGGTAGTAACCAAGTCTTTTACAAAATCAGGAGCTGATGCCTTAATCCCTGTCATTTTTGACAGTAAATCCCTTACGACGATTTCTAGTTCATCTTTTTGAAACTCTATAGTGCCATTGTTGACCATGCACCAAAATCCTAAGCGCCTTAAAACAGCATGAAACTCTGCTGAATCCAACTTCGAAAATTTTGGTCTTACAAAACCAACTTCTTTGCTAAGGTCGTGCGATTCAAATAATGCATCATAAACCTGTGAGTAAAAAAGATCCTTCTTTCTTGGGATAACAGTTTTGTGACGGTAAGCACAGAAAAGTAGTGAAACATACAAAGGAGTTGAAAGAAATTCGCTTAGCCCGGAAACATTTTGTGCGATGCTTGTTATTAACTTGTTTGCTATTAATCCCGATGGATCGTATTTTTTTAGTAGTTCGGATGACTGTTTACGTTCTAGAGGTTTAATTTTGTAGCGAGCAAAACTATAGAATTCGGATAGGAATGTTTCTTGCCTAGATGTAATTAATATTCTAGATTCACCAACCGATTCAATGAAGACTTTCAGTAATTCTACTATCTCTTTCTTCTTGTCTACTGGGACTTCATCAAGACCATCAAATATGTAAATAATAGGAAATTTGCTTAAGAAATCAACTCCGAAATTATCGGAAATTCCAAAATTGAGCAATATTTGCTCGTCAATGGGTTTCTTCTCAATTTGCCGTAATTCAATGAATACAGGAGTAAATAATCCTTCAGCTATTATGTTTGAAACAATTTTTTTTGATATCGTTGATTTCCCCATTCCTGCTGTGTCATTGACGAGGATATGATTGTTGTGCTGAAATATATCAATTCCATCATTTACGACAATCTCAAGTTTTTTTCCTTCACGCTCCAGTGTTAAAGGGATGTAGAGATCATTTAGGCTTTTCGGTGAATTTTGAAACGCAATTGTGTTAATTGTTGAGCATTGACCGGCTATTTTTGCCAAATACTTAGTAATAGATTTTTCGAATTTTTTTTCTGCTTCTTTTGTTTTGAAATACGATTGAGCAGTATTTTTGAAGAAAGGAAATATATTTTCTTTGAATATTTTCTTTGCCACCGGCATTGCTAAAGTGGTGGCCTTCTCGAGTGTAATTGTTTCTAGAAGCATTATTTAAATTATTCGATTTAATTAAATATATTAATTTATTTTTGAGCGATGTTTTTCAAATAAAGTTATTGAGTTCCTAATTAGTACTAAGTAGTGTAATAATTCGACTGCCATGTATTTTTCGCGGGAACGGGTAAGTCACCATAGTCATGGTGGCTCTCAAGAATCGGGAAGCAAGTAGATGTTTCTACTAGAATGAAAGTAACTATTTCTCTGAATTAATAGATGTTCCAACTGTAAACCTTACTGAGGATTGATGCAATACAAGAAAAATTTCATGCAGTGATAGAGGCCCTTTCGTGTTTTTTGGCCTGCTGTGAGCAATGTTGAAAATTCTGTGGTGTTGATCTCGGTTTGGAAAAACCTATTGGAAATTTCAATCGACACCTCGACTTGCCTTAGTTGGTGGGTAGTTCAAGTCGTGCATGGCAAAGTCCTCCTTCTGATCATTGGGGTTCCACCTCGTGCACGTATCGAAACAACTAACCAGCCCGAAGCGGGCGAAGGACTTCGCAAGGCTTGCTCGCGAAGTGGGGCGCTTGGCCCCGTCACTGACCACCATCACGTGGAAAAAAACCGCTTGCCGCTTGGGTTTAAGCCTCATGCGGCGCGTCGTTACTGGCAGCACGCCGCCAGTAACGACGCGCGTGCTCGCATCCGAGACAACCGTTCTTGGTGATATTGGCGTCGCATGGTGTGCGACGGTCACCGGGAGTCGGAAGCGCCAGCGTTGGCGACTCATGCGTGTGCTGGCTTCCAGCGATACCGCTACTGGAGCATGCCAGCCGCGCAGAACGCAATGCAGGGCTTGATGCGGCCCGCGAACGCACGCAATGGACGTGCGGGCCAATCGATGCAAGGAATTTGCCTTGCCATACAGCGCCGCAAGGACGCTGACCGGTAAAGCATGCCACCGGATTCCGGCGGCTTTTTCTAGTCGCTGGCCACGTTGCCGTGCAATGCCAGCTTAATCGACTTAAGTAAGCGCATCTTGGCGCTCAATATGCAGGCGGGTGACGACCGCAACGCCTATGCCGCTGAATGCATAGGGACATGCTCGATGCATGCCCTCGTGGGAGCGATTCCCACATATGAGGCCTTCATTCTATGCAGGGCACCGGCGTTTGCAAGCGCTTCGTTTGGGCAGGATCGCTTTAGCGGTGCACATGGCCGGACATACGGACAGGTATCGCAGCGCCATCGCATACTCGGTCCCACGCGCCAGTCCTGTGAATTTGAATCAAGCATGGCAAATTTATAAAATATGTTATAAAAGCAATTACCCGAGTCTCGGTATCCAATTCCGGAGCATCCATTGAACAAACCCCTAATTGTGATGGGCGACAAGACCAGCCATGGCGGCACCGTCATCAGCGCCGATCTTACCTTCAGCATTCACGGCAAGAATGTCGCGCGCGTCGGTGACATGACCGTTTGCCCAAAGTGCAAAGGTACTTTCCCGATCACGTCCGGACCGGGCGACTTGGTGGACGGTGGGGGCAATGGCTATGCGCGCCATATGGACTCGACCGCATGCGGGGCGAAATTGATTTCCAGCCAGATCACTACGACCTGGTCCGATGAATCGTCGATCGGCGACCCGGCCGCTGCTGAAAAAGCCAGCGCCTTGGCGGCGGCATCGCAGATCGCGTCAAGCACTGGATCGGGTATTTGCCTGGGCTGCCTGCTCAAGGCAGCCGCCACCGGCAGCGCGACCGTGGTGCGTGATTGAGCGCGCCGCCAGACGTAGTAACGCGACTGAAGCAATTACAGCGGGGCATAAGTCCGCTGCGCTTGTATGCGCTGGTCGAAGGCGCGCAGTACCGCGCGCATTTTGGCGAACCGTGCGTGCCGCGAGCGGGTTTCCGGTCATTGTTCGCAGGCACGCAAGATGCAGCCCTGGCCCATGCCGGACCGTGGCTGATCGATGCAGAACAAGTTGGTGCCGAGTTCGTGGAGGCGCTGGCGGCGCTGGAGCGCGCCGCTCCCGCCGTCAGCTGGCTGATCGCACCACAAACGCTTGAAGGCCTGGCCCAACTGCTGCAACTCAATCTCGACATCGAACTGCCTGACGGGCGCTCTGCGCTGCTGCGTTTCTGGGATCCACGTGTAATGGTTAGCTTGGCCGAGGTACTGGACCCGGCCCAGCGTGAAACGTTCTTCGCCCACATTCACGAATGGCATCTGCTGCACAAGGGGCAAAGGGTCTGGATAGGGAGGCCGGATGCTCAAGCTTAGTCAAGCTCAGTGGGAAAAGCTTCAGGCGCGCGACACGCACCATTTTGTGGGGGCCGTGTGCGATCAGTTTATGTCCAGTCGCCCCGACATGCTGGATCGACCTGGTCGCGCCGTGGTGCACGACAGGATGCAGGCTGCGCATGACTACGCGGTCAGTATCGGGTTCGTATCTACGCCCCACATCGTGCGCCTGCTGTATCTGGCGGCGGATGCGCCTGGCATATACGACGACCAGTTAATTAACACATACCTGCGAAAGCCAGGCGCCACGCCGGAACAAAGACTTGATGACATGCTCGCTGTGATTAACAAGAAACTCGAAGGGTTGCACTGATGGCGGCTCTTCCATTGACCTTAATAGACGCGGTTGCGGCGCGCGTACTGGTGGCGCTGGGGGCCGGCGCGACGGCTGGCGCAGCGAGTGAAGCCGTTCGCAAGCATCAGAAAGAAGCCGACGAAGCCCGGTCCACGCCGATCGCACGCACCGATGCACAAACTAAGACCAAGGAAAAATGCAAAGACTGCCCGCCGGACAAGGGCACCCCATTTTTGCGCAATACCGCCGGTTGGTCGGATGATTCCATCAGTTACCAGATGCGTATCGCGCAGATGCCTGCCGCGCCGGCTGGCTATCTGACTGAATGGAAGTTTAATGGCGTCGATTTTGACGGCTTCGATACCAGCCAGTGCATGCTCAAGGAAGCCAAAGGAAAGTATGATCAATTCTTTGATGAATTTCGCCAGGTTCGCGGATGGTGGGCGGCAGGTGCTGACAAATTGATTGAGGAGGCTTACCGGCAAGGGGCTGCGGCCATGCCACGTCCGCCAGTGCAACTCCGGTGGCACTTCATGGAACCATTGAGCTACCGCTATTTCTCTAAAATCATTAAGGCCGCCTATCCTGATATTGAGGTGCAATTCCAGCCATGAAATCCACACCCGCACTTGAATTGTTTTTCCGTCGAGAACAATCCACATTGATCGACGTAGAACGTCAGTTGGTCGAGTTATACGAGTTCTTGCGCACTGTCGGCGAATTCTCCCCCTTGCTAAAACAGTGGTTTCTTTCCTCAGACAAGAGCAAAGAGGACGCGTTGCGGTACGAGGCGTTCGATGGGAACGGGCCAACCTCCGCTGCCTTGGCCGTACTGCGCGAAAAAACCAAGGGCGCTAATGACATCCGCTCCGTGTCTCTTTGGAATGGCGCGGAGCAGGATGCCGAGAACGCCACCATTTCCTCTCGCACGAACGTTTTAGGCCGGCCCGACGCGGTGGAATTCGCCTTGCGAGTGAAACCGGCGGTTGTTGACTGGAAAACACCGATCGAGTGGCTGCGAAAAGCAATCTCCATCTGGCAGCCAAGCGTTGCCACGTTTGGCCCTTATTGGTACAGCGACCACAAGATCTTTGAAGATAGGCCCGGTGCAAGTTGGATGCTCTACCTTCCACACGTGCTGACCGCTCAGCAAGTTCCGGAGGCTCGTGCACTAGTACCGGTGATGGGCACAAACGATAAAGGTAATGAAAAACAATTCGGCACCATTATTGTCAGCATCACCGACGAGCCGTTCTCCGATGAGAATCCGGAACACGTCAAGATCGCTAACGCTATCGAGACGCGGCTGGTCGATCAGGACTTATTGCCTCGGTATACCGACCTTTGAAAGCTGACAGGATCGCTTTTGCGGTGCACACGGCCGGACCTACGCAGCACTTTTCGTTTTGGCGGTATTTTTGGCGGTACTTTTTCAAAAAACGCCACCAATCTAGCTCTGTAGTGCGGTTCCGGCAGCCACAAGGGCTGTCAGCTATGTAAGTTCTTGTTGCTTTATGAGTTCACCATTCTCATGTGCCTACACGTGACCGGTAGCGTCACCTGCCTCTGGTTTGGGCCATATCTGGCGGTGTCTTAGTTACCATGCTGATGTTTCCAAGCCTGAAATTCCGAAGGCCGCAACCCATACCGCGCCAACACCCCCTCATGCAGGCGTCGTAGTTCTTCCACGATCAGCGCCTGGACATTTTCCCGCTCCTCTCCAGGCACCTCCGCGACTGCCTGCCGGATCAGGGCAAACGGTTCCGCGCCCGGCTGTGTCACAACGGTATAAATCGTATTTTTTATCAATTCCCGCCAGGCCAGCCTTAATGGATCGGGTTCAGCCATGTTTTGCCGGATTACCAGGTATTCCTGGGCTGACCGCTCGTAAGCCCACACATATAAATCCCGCAGCAATTCGACCCGCGTCATTTCATAGACGCCCAGGGTGGCGCGGCTGTATGCCTGTTCCGGGACGTCGACGAAGGTGAGCGGGCAGAGGTTGGCGCGGAACAGCGGCAGGTTCGCGGCCAGCCGCGAAGTGCGTTTGTTGACGTCGGCGAATGGCTGCAAGTAAGGCAAATGCACCATCATGAAAAACGATTGTTCAAACGGATCCTGGATCTGGCCGGCTTTCGCCAGCAAGACATCGAGTAAATCGTCGAGCAATTGCGGTGTCGAAAGGGGACGATAAGGGCTCAAGCCGATGTCCACCGCATGCCGGCGCACCCGGCCCTCATCGGCAGCGTTGGGCAGCAAGCCGTTTGACAGCATGCCGTGCAAATTCATCAGCGTGTATCTGTTGAATCCCGTGTTTTCCGTGTTCGCGGCCATGAATTCGATTGCCGCCTTATGGTTCAGGATCATCAGTGTTTCAATGGAAGCCTTGCCACGCGCGGCTTTACCGTGTTCGATCAATTCACGGGTATCGAGCCGCGAATAGGTATTGCCTTCCAAATGACTGGAAGCCCACGACAGGTCGATCAGCAATCGATTCAGGATTGCGCGGCTGTAGGTCCCGGCAGGGGCTTCCGTTTGCGGCGTGCGTCCTATGCCATGCAATTGCCGGCGCAGCGGTGCGGACAGGTACCATGTCTTGTTGGGCTGGTAGGCATCGAGAAATTCACTTTGATAACCGACCGGCTTGCGCACCTCGGGCGGCTGGTTAATGTAGGTAAGGACGTCGCGGCTATCTGCTGATAATGGTATGAACGCGGGAAACGCGTCGTTCTCGGCCGTGGCTGGCGCAACGGGTGTGGCGTGGTAGCGGCGGGCCCGCGCCGCGCCTGTCGCCGTGACCAGCCCATCGGCCACCATCTGGCTGATCACCCGCTGGGCACTGCGGCGTGCAACCGCCGGGTGCAAGGCCAGCAGTTCTGTCAGCGAGAGCCCGGCAGGAGCGCTGCGGATGCTTTGCAAGAGTTCGTCGGTGAGCGGCATGGGAATCTGGCGCGATTTCGTGGATCTTGGCGCGATTTTGGCGCGATTCCCGAAATCGCGCCAGAAATTTGGCGCGATTTGGCGCAATTCTGGCGCGATTCCACTCTGCAAGCCTCAAATCGCGCCAACTTCCTCATTCTGCGGACTAAAACACCCCAACCGTGCCATCCTTGACGCTCCTCCAGCCCTCAGTTACCTTTTGTTTAAAACAAGCCGCCCTCCCGACCAACTCCCTGCGAGATTCCATGCTCCCAGTCTTCTACGCGCCCGTAGATCAAGCCCCGCCCGTGCAGAGCGCGCCCGCGCCTGCTGCCAGTTACGAACAGCAATTTGAACAAGCCCGCAACGCCGCCAACAATGGCCAGCCCGCCATGGCGGTCGAACTGTATTCGCGGTTGCTGGCCGCGTCGCCCGGCAATGTCGATGTGCTGTATGGCCGCGGGCTCGCTTACAGCCGCATGCAGCAGTGGAGTGAAGCGGAAAAGGATTTTTTGGCGGCTGCCAATGCCGCGCCCGCGTATGCCGATGTGTGGGCGTCGCTGGCCGATGTCTATGTGTGGACGGAGCGTCCGGCCAAGGCCGTCGCCGTGTATGACCGGCTGATCGCGCTGAAGCCGGCCGATCCGGCGTTGTACGTGGCGCGCGCCAAGGCGTACCGCGACGCCAGCCAGCCCGGACCGGCGCGGGCCGACCTCGACAAGGCGGCTGAACTGAACGGTGACCGGCAAGCCATCGCCAGCGTGCGCGATTCGCTGCAGCCGGCGGTGACGGCGCTGGCGCTGGCGGCCCCTGGCGCGGTGGCGCCTGCCGGGTTCGACTGGCAGGCCAGCCTGTCCGGCAGCGTCACCCGCGTCGATCCGCGCGACCAGCGCTGGGCCGACCAGACGCTGGCCGTGCGGCGCTACTGGGACCGGGGTTCGCTGGCGTTTGAAACGCTGCGCGCGCACCGCTTCGACAACCATGACTATGCGTGGGCGCTCGACGGGTACGCCAACCTGTGGAACGGCGCCTATGCCAACGTGCGCTACCAGCAGGCGCCGCAGCAGCGGCTGTTCCCGCACCGGTCGTGGCGCGCGGAAGTGTGGCAGAGCGTGGGAGGCGGCTGGGAACTGTCGGCCAGCAACGACACCATGCTGTTTGCCTCGCGCGTCGACATTTACGGCCTTGGCGTCGCGAAATACATCGGCAATTTTTATGTGCTGCTGCGCCATACCAATGTGCTGACCGCGTCGTCGCACGGTACCGGCGACCGCTTGCTGGGCCGTTATTACTACCGCGGCGATGGCGACAGTTATGTGGAACTGGCGCGTAGCCGCGGCCGCAGCGACGATACGCTGTCGCTGGTGGGCGGGCGCACGCATTCCGGCGCCACCAGCATCAACTGGGTGCATTACGTCACGCCGCGCTGGGGTGTGAAACTCGGCGCCAGCTATTCGCGTGAATCGTCCGGCGGCAGGGAGAAGGGCGCATCGGCCGCCCTGTACCGGCGATGGTAGCCGCGGCCGAACCCACGCAGGCTGCTCCGCCGCCCCAACAAGGGTTCGGCGCGGCGGCGGCCGCCTTCCTTGGCTACTTGCCGGGACTGGTCCTGGGCATGGCGTGCCTGCGGGTGGCGGAAGTCGCGCAGGCCGTGCAGGCCGGCGCCGCGTGGAACATCCTGGGCCCGGCCATGGCCTACGACGCCAGCGCGCTGCTGCGCTATGGCTTGCCGCTGTTGCTGCTGGCGTGGCCGTTCCTGCGCGCCAGGTCGCGCCGGGTGCAGGTGCTGGGCCTCGGCATCGGCTGGAGCGTGCTGCTGTGGGGCCATGCGGCGCTGATCCATTACTACGCATCGGCCGGGGTGCCGCTGGGCGCGGACTTGTTTGCCTACTCATGGAATGAAATCCGCACCACGGCCGGCGGCGCCATGGCGCCCGGCGCGCCGCTATTGGCGGGACTAGCGCTGGCGCACGTGGCGCTGTGGGGCTGGCTGGTGTTCCATGCGCGCAGCGGCAAGCCGCAATGGCCGGTGCGCGCGGGACTGGCGTTTGCCGCGCTTGCCGCCGTCAGCGTGCTGCTGATGCCGACCCGGCTCGACAACGTGGTCCCGGCGGGAAGCGGCGCGGCCACCCTGGCCGCCAACAAGCTGGCCTGGTTCCTCGACGATAATGTGCACCGCTGGCGGACCGGCGATGCGCCGGCAAGGTCCGCGCCGCCAGCGGCAGCGGGGCAGGCAACGGGGCCGGCGCCGGCACAGGCGACAGCGCAACCTGCCGCGGCCGATCCGGCCAGCCGTCCCGATTACCCGTTCCTGCGCAGCGAACGCACGCCCGATACGCTGGGGCCATATTTCACGGTCAATGCGGGCCGCAAGCCCAACCTGGTGTTCATCATTGTCGAAGGCCTGGGCCGCAGTTTTTCCGGCCCCGGCGCCCGCCTCGGCAGCTTCACGCCGTTCCTCGACGAACTGGCGCAGCGCAGCCTGTACTGGGAAAATTTCCTGGCGCCGCAGGGCCGCACGTTTGGCGTGCTGCCCACCGTGTTCGGTTCGCTGCCCTATGGCCCGAACGGCTTTGCCGCGTTGCCGGTATTGCCGCCGCACGCATCGCTGCCCGGCGTATTGAAAGCGCAGGGATACCAGACCCGTTTCTATACCGGCTCCAACCTGGAATTCGACAACCAGGGCCAGTACCTGCGCAGCGCGGGCGTCGACCAGCTGTTCAGCGAGCGCGATTACGGCGCCGGCTACCAGCGCAGCAATGACTGGGGCTATGCCGACCGCGCGCTGGTCGACTTCACGCTGGCGCGCGAAAAACAGGAAACACGGCAGCCGTTCGTCACGATCCTGCAGACCAACAGCATGCACACGCCATTCGTGTTCCCCGGCCAGGACAGCTACCGCAAGAAGGTGGAAGAGCGGCTGGCGCAACTGAACATCCCGGAAGAACGGCGCGGTCCCTACCGCGCGCAGCGCGACATCTACGCCAGCATCCTGTACACCGACGACGCGCTGCGCCACTACTTCGAACAGGCCGCGCAACTGCCGGGCCATGCGGATACGATCTACATCGTGACGGGCGACCACCGCTTGCCGGAAATTCCCATGGAAACCCGCATCGAACGCTACCACGTGCCGCTGCTGGTGTGGTCGCCGCTGCTGAAGGGACCGCGCGCCATCAAGGCCGTGTCGTCGCAATTCGACTTGGCGCCGTCGCTGCTGGCGTTGCTGTCGCACCACCACGGCGTCGCCACGCCGGCCGCCGTCACGTGGCTGGGTACGGGCCTGGACACGGAAACCACGTTCCGCAACCTGCACGCGCTGCCGCTGAAGCAGACCAAGACGGAATTGAGCGACTACGTCTCCGGGCCGCTGTACCTGGGCCAGGACCAGCTCTATACGCTGGCCGACAACATGCGCCTGGCGCCGGTCGATGATGCGCGCAGCCTGGCCCAGGTGCGGGCGCAATTCGACACCTTCCTGGCCAACAATGACGCGCTGGCGAAAAGCGGCAAGCTGGCGCCGCCGGAAACCATCGCGCCGCAACTGGCGTTCCGCGAACAGGGCCGTTCGCTGCAAACCGCCACCGTGGCGGCCGGCCCCGGCGGCGTGGTGGTGGACAATACCCATACACGGCGCGACGGCGCCATGCTGCAAGTCGATGCGCGCTTTGCCAACCATGCGGCCAGCCGTTCCGCCGTGTTCGTGCCGCTGCTGGTGCTGAGCGATGCGCAGGGGCGCGAACTGGGCGAAGCCTATGGCAAGGCGGCCACCCTCGACGGCGCACAGGAAGTCGCAGTCACGCTGCAGATCAAGACGTCCGCGCTGCAGCCGGGGCAGTACTTCATATCCGTGATTCCGTCGCATCCCGATACCGGCAAGCCGGTGGGCACGGGGCAGTACCACGTGCCGGTGCAGCTGTGAGCAAGGCGCTGCATAGGGCGTTGAAGGCGCTGACGGTGCTGGCCACGCTGGCCTGCCTGGCGGCGCAGGCCGGCCAGGCTGGCGCCACCGCGCCGGTCCAGCAACGCGCCATCTGGACGTGGGAACCGGAATCGTACGCCATGCTGCAGCGGGAAGCCGAGGCGGACGCCGCCATCGCTTTCCTGCACGAGAAACGCATCGCAACGGTGTACCTGTATGCGGACGCTTACCAGGGCCGCAACCTGATCGCCGAACAGCCGCAGCTGTACCGGCGCCTGATCCGGCGCCTGCGCCAGCAGGGCATCGGCGCGTATGCGCTGCTGGGATCGGCCTACCTGCACACGGAGCGTTATGTCTTGCCGGCGCACCGCAAGGAAGCGCTGGCCATGGTGCAGCGCGTGCTCGACTATAACGCCGGCTCGGCGCCGGACGAGCGCTTTGACGGCGTCAACCTCGATATCGAGCCGCACATCCTGCCGCAATGGGGCAGCCAGCGGCAGGCGCTGCTGGCCGGCCTGCTCGACCTCAGCCGCGACATCATGACCTTGAAGCGCCAGTCGGGCCAGGCGTTGGCCATCGGTCCCGCGATTCCCTTCTGGCTCGATGGCATCACGCTGGAATGGCAGGGCAAGCGCAAGCCCGCCAGCGAACACGTGCAAGACCTCTATGATTACGTGGCGCTGATGGATTACCGCGACCACGCGCTGGGGCCGGACGGTATCGTCAGCCATGGCGCCGATGAAATCGCGTATGCGAAAGCCATCGGCCGCACCGTCTGGCTGGGCGTGGAAACCCTGCCCAACGAATTGAAAAAAGTGTCATTCGAACATTTGCGCGAAGCGGACCTGGAGCGCGAGCTGACGCTGGCACAGCGCAGTTTTGAAGACAATAGGGCGTTTGGCGGATTTATCATTCATCACTACGGGCAATACCAGCGCTGGCTCAAAGGCGTAAAATAAGCGCCATGCGCCTGCTCAAATTCTTCCTGCTGATTGCCGTCTTCATGCTGCATTCGATTGCCGGCGCGGCGCAATCCGTCCATACCTGCTGTGGCGCGATGGACGATTGCACGGTCGCGCAATGCGCGGCCATGGGATGCGCGGCGCAGCAGCCGCCCTTGCTGACGGCGCCGCCGATACCGGCGTTGCCCGGCATGAAACAGCCGGCCCCGGTTGGCGCCGTCGCGGCGCCGTTGCCGGCGCCGGTGCAGGATATCTGGTGTCCGCCGGATTGACGTGGAATGGCTTTGCATTCCCCTTTCAATCACTCAACTCAAAGGACACATCATGAAAAAGACCTGGATCAAACTCTCCGCCGCTGCCGCACTGCTGGCGGCCGCTTCCGCCGCAATGGCGTCGAGCATGGATTGCTGCGGCACCGTCGAATGCTGCCTGCGCATGCTGGCCGCATGCTGCGATTGCTGCTGATAAACTGATCACCGCATAGCGTGAGGAAACAGGCCGGCCGCCGTCAGGCGCCGGCCTGTTGTTATTGTGAACGTGAAATTGGCTGCTGCCGGCGGCGTTGCGGCGGCGCGCTGCCATGCCGGCTGTCGTCGTTACTTGGCGGGCGCTTCGCCGCGCGGATCGCGGGCCAGCAGGCGCGCCACCAGCACCTGTGGCTGGTCGCCGTCGAACAGCACGCCGGCCACGGCATTGGTGATCGGCATGTCCACGCCCAGCCGCGCGGCCAGGTCGCGCACGGCCTTGGCGCAGGGCACGCCTTCGGCCACGTGGCCCAGTTCGCTGACCACGGTGTCCAGCGATTTGCCTTGCGCCAAGCCCAGGCCGACCTTGCGGTTGCGCGACAAGTCGCCCGTGCACGTCAGGATCAGGTCGCCCATGCCGGTCAAGCCCATGAAGGTTTCCGCATGGCCCCCCAGCGCCAGGCCTAGGCGCGTGATTTCCGCCAGGCCGCGGGTAATCAGGGCGGCGCGCGCATTCAAGCCCAGGCCCAGGCCGTCGGCGATGCCGGTGGCAATGGCCAGCACATTTTTCACGGCGCCGCCGACCTCGACACCGGCCAGGTCTGGCGTCGAATACACACGGAAGTTGCCTCCGTGCACGATCGAAACAACTTTATTCCGCAGGTTTTCCGAGCTGGACGCGATCGCCAGCGCGCACGGCAAGCCGCGCGCGACTTCCTGCGCGAACGAGGGGCCGGACAGGGCGCCGCCCGGCACCGCGTCGCCGAGGATCTCTTGCACGATCTGGTGCGGCAGCAAGCCGGTTTCATATTCAAAACCTTTGCACAGCCACACGATGTTGGGAATCGGACGGCCCTTCAATTGTTGCAGCAGCGGCCGCAGGCCGGCCACCGGATTGGCGGCAATCAGCAAGCCATCGTCGCCGGCATGGGCCACCGCGGTATCGAAGTCGGTGGCCACCGCCAGGCCGGGCGGGAACGGATGGCCCGGCAAATACGCGAGGTTGTCGCGCGCGGCCGCCATTTCCTGCAT